>CANRKY010000006.1 GCA_947631355.1 uncultured Marvinbryantia sp. | reverse complement strand
GCGCTCGCCCTTCTTCGATGTCCACTCGTCTACCTTGTTGTTTTCGGAATCGTACAGTTCCATCTTCGCGCCATCCAGCTCCTCGCCGGTGCCGGTGGCTACTTTGTCTATTTTCAGTTTCAGTTTTGCATCGGTCATGGTAAGAAGGTTTCCTGTTACCTTCTCGCCGCCGACTGTGATGTTGCCATCCTTGTCAACCGCAAACTCAATCGGTGCAGATACTGCGTAACCGGTGGGTGCTTCTGTTTCTTCCAGCACATAGGTCTTGCCGATCTCCAGCTTGCCTGTGATGTCGTGTGTCTGATCGCCTGTCGTCCAGGACTCAACCGGCTCGCCAGTCGCCGCGTCTTTCACGGTTACCTGAAGCTTAGCGCCTGCCAGCTTGTTGCCGTTCTCGTCTACTTTGTCGATCTTGACGGTGGTGGACTTGTTCTCAAATACCAGCGTCTTAGCATCTTGCGGATCAACCGTTGCAACCAGTTTTGCATCTACATCTTTCACGCTTACCTTTACTGTATAAACCGCTTCACTGTAAATGATGGTCGGATCTTTCTGATCCGGGATCACTTCCGTGATCTGATATACATGCTCACCGGCTTCCTTGTAAGTAATCTCCTTGAATGTAACATTGCCGTCCTTATCATTGGATGTAGTGTCGGTATAGGCATCCTCTGCAGGTTTGCCATCCGCTCCCAGCTCGGTCAACTTGAAGCTGAACTCTCCGCCCACAAGTGTGCGATCGAAGCTCTTATATGCTC
Source organism: uncultured Marvinbryantia sp. (assembly GCA_947631355.1). GTDB lineage: Bacteria > Bacillota > Clostridia > Lachnospirales > Lachnospiraceae > Marvinbryantia. The sequence goes on along the minus strand of CANRKY010000006.1, from coordinate 45,643 downwards.
CGAGTGTAACCTTCACTTCATCCGGCGCGTAGGTGTTCTCGAACGTCAAGTCTTCCGGCTTCGCCGGATCAGCCTCAACAGTAAGTTTGCCTTTTCCATCATCCTTTACGGTAACGGTGACAATATAGGACTTATCACTGTACGTGATACCATCTATTCTCTGTCCTCCGTTCTCCTCAGTAATCTTATAGTAGTGCGTGCCAGCTTCTGTATACGTTATCTCTTTAAAGGCAACATCCGTACCCTTATTTGTTGCTGTATCTTCATAACCCAGCGGTGTCTCATCTGTCTCGCTCGTGATCTCCACCAGGTTGAAGGTGAACAAGCCATCTGTCAGCTCGCGGTTGTAAGTCTTTACGGCCTTCAGCTGGATACTCGTCTGAGCTGCCTTATACGTATTGACAAACTCTACTGTAGTACCAGTCTCTGCGATAGTTCCCTCAGCATTTCCGGGTTCAGTAGTTGTATAGCCGAGCTCCGTGTAGTCATCCTCAGTTACTGTGTATTTTACACCTACCGGAAGACCAGTTGCGGTTTTCGTCTCACCAGCTTTCAGTGAGAATTCAGCAGCACCATCTACGAATGTCATCCCATCGTATGTACCCGAAATGGTCTCATCATCCAAGGTGACAGTGAACTGGAACGCCTGATCCGGATTCGCGCCCGTTCCTTCTACCTTCTTGGTAACGGTCAGACCGCCGACTTTGCGTGTATACTTATTCGTTATTTCAGCTACCGTTGACTTATTGTTCGTCACTTCCACAGACACAGTTTGATTTGTTGTCACATCCAGCGTGTAGTTCTGGATATTAGCATCTCCAACCTCGGTCACTGTGTAGCTGCCTGTCGGCAGATTGTTCAGAGTCACATCCTTGCCAGGTGTCACCGGAATCTGAATCGCTGTATCCGATGTCGTACCGTTCGTGTTATAGTACTTGCCGTCCGGTCCCTGTACTGTAAACTGGAAGCTCTTACCTTCAGCCGCTTCTGCTGCGCCGTCACCGGTAACCACTTTTCTCAGAATCAGGCTGCCTTTCTCCTGAGTGTATGTGTTCGTGAACTCTACAGTCACGCTGTCTTCATCCGGCACCTCCGCCGTGGCGGTTTTGTCTTTTTGGCCATTCTGCGCCGTTCCGTCCACTTTCACTGTTGTTGTCCAGGTATATCCAGTCAGCGCGCCGCTTGTCTCGGTCACCGTGTAGCTTCCTACTGGAAGGTTCTTCACCTCCAGCTGGCCTTTTTCCGACATATCCACTGTCACTGTCACTTGCGTATCGTGCGGATTACCATCTTTGTCATACCATTTTCCATCACTGCCTTTTATAGTGAACTGGTACGTTGCCGGTGCAGTTACACCTTTCGGAGCCTCCACCGTTTTCTTGATAATCAGGCTACCTTTCTTCACACGGTTCACAAAGCTTGCAGTATCCGTCACTTTATCAGCCGCTTTCTGCTTCGGCAACTCATAGGCTCCATCCGCAGCCCGAGTTAATTCTCCTCCCACGGAGTCGTTCACTGAATCAATCTTAAATCCTGCAGTGTCCGCAGAGACTTCTACCGTTATTGTATATGTTGCGGAGTCATAATCCACATGCTGTTCATCATTTCCCAGCACCTCCGTTACATAGAACGTATAAGTTCCTGCTTCACTGAAAGTGATCTTCCCGAATGTGAAGATTCCGTTTTCATCGTTTGTCGCGTTCCCCGGAATCGTCACTTTCGTTTCATCATCATTCTTCTGAGCGATTTGGAAACTATATGTGCCTGACTTGAGGGTTCCTCCCTCCAGCATCTTCGTACCTCTCAGCACCAGATCCGCATCTTCGAGCTTCGTGTATGTGTTCGTAAACTCCACCGACACGCTGTTTTTATCCGGTACTTCCGCCGTGACGGTTTTCTGCTCCTTTCCGTCCACTTCTGTTGTCCAGATATATCCATCCAGCTCGCCGCTTGTCTCGGTGACTGTGTATTCACCTACCGGCAGATTTTCCAGAGTCGCATCCGAACCTGGTGTCACCGGAATCTGAATTGCCTCATCCGATGCCGTACCGTCTAAGTCATAGTACTTGCCGTCTGGTCCCTTTACCGTAAACTGGAAAGTCTTATTCGCCGCTTCTGTTGCACCATCACCAGCAACCACTTTTTTCAGAATCAGGCTGCCTTTCTTCACACGGTTCACAAAACTTGCGGTTTCCGCAGCTTTCTTCGGAAGCTCATAAGATCCATCAGAGGTCACACTCGCCCCAGTAACTTCAATCGTATATCCTGCAGTGCCCGCTGTGACTTTTACCGTTACCTCATATTGTGCACCGTCATATTCCACAGCTTCCTTCTGTTTATCGCTCCCTGACACCTCCGTTACATAGAACTTATAAGTTCCTGCTGCACTAAAGGTGATCTGGTCAAATTTGAAAATTCCGTCTGCACCGTTTTTCGTGTCCGCCGGAAGTGTTACTTTCGTTGCATCGCCTTCCTTCAGAGCGATATGGAAACTATATGCGCCTGATTCAAGGGTTCCTCCTTCCAGCATCTTCGTGCCTTTCAGCACAAGACTCACATCATTAAACTTTGTATACGTATTGGTAAATGTTGCAGTTGCTGTGCCTCCTTCCGTAACCGTTATCTTGCCATCTGCAGTAGTACCGGTTACCTCCACCGACAAAGTAAAGCCCGACACATCTCCGCCTACTTCTTCCACCGTATAAGTACCCAACGGCAGATCGGGGATCGTCTTATCCTCACCCACCTTTACTGTTACCGTGGCACCATCAACTTGCTCACCATCTTCATTATAGGTTTTCCCAGCAGCATCCTTCACAGTAAACTTAAATTCGTTCGGTATATTTGTAGAATCTGCACCTGCACTTATCTCAACGGATTTCACAATTTTCAAGCTACCATTCTTCTTATCATTTGTGAACGTAACTTCTGCCGTGGAACCCGTAGCAATTGTTCCAGATGCTGTAGTTCCTGCCACAATTACACCTGTAGAGCCAGCCACCGTTGTTGTATAGCCATCTGTATTTGCATCTGTTTCTGTTACCGTATATCCAATACCTTCCGGAAGATTATCTGCTGTGCGGCTATCACCATTTTTCAGCGTGAAGCTTGCCACACCATTCGCAAATGTCATGTCGCCATAGTCACCAGTAATAGTTGTGTCACTCAATGTCACAGTAAAGTGGAAGTCTCTATCCGTCTCACCCGCATTGCCGGTTACTGTCTTGGTTACCGTAAGGCCTCCGCCCTGCACTTTCTCATTACCAATACCAATCGTATCATCATGCGCATACTGTCCGTCTCCCTCAACTGTACCAACAAATTTAAAGCGGATCGGTTCTTTCAGTTTCACATAACCATCCGGAGCTTCGATTTCTTCCAGCTCATACTCATGACCTACTATCAGCCCCTGCAATGTAGCTTTACCCTGATCATCGGTCGTTACATCGATAGGATTCTTACTCTTGTTCGTAACATCATGAAGTCTAAACTTGGCATTTGCAAGCGGAATACTCGGGTTATCGCCATACTTGAATAAATGAAGCTGAGTGGTATAGCCGCCACCCTGTCCGCCGCTGCTGATCTGGACGTTCTGAGTGTCCGTATTTTTTTCATATTTTCCAGAAAGCGAAATACTGTTGGAATAATTTTGTTGACCGCTGCCTATGATCTTTACTTTGTAAACCAAATGAACAGCACTTTCGTCCGGTATCGTCAGAGTAAAGCCATGATCCCCTGGCAGTGGATAGTATGGCAGATTTTGCTTTACACCATTCACTGTAATTTCCAATGTATCCGGGACTAGCTTCATGTTAGTCAGCAGTTCGTCTGTAACAGTGATATCTTTTCCATCGTTCAGTTTCAATTTGTCTGGATTAATATCTACTTCATACGTAGCTATATAATGGTTATCCTTATTGGGTGCACCATTTGCAGCTACACTCTTAGAGAGCGGATCTATTGTATATGTCACATCCGCAGATTTCGTAATTCCTTCCCATGTAGCTGTATTGGTAAGTGTTGCAGTTCCACCCTCATTTGCTGCCATTTGTTTGATCTCGCGGAGCGCATCTGCATCTTTTACTTTTAAGTAATACTTAATCCAATAATAAGCATAGAATGTGCCATCCGCTTTCTTCGGGACTTCAACTGTAAATTTACCATTTTGGTAAGATGAAGCATCAAGGAGTTTTTTGGCCTCTGCCGTTTGAAATTCCTTATTATTAAATTTGTATATATCATCTGAACCAGCTATATACGGCAAGCTGTTATACGTATTATACTCATCTGTGCCGTCCGCGATCGTTTTTACATAATATACCAGCTGCTCCGGGAATGTATCATTGATCTCTATCGGTGAACTGGTTACATTCTGCATCTTAATATAATATTTGTAAACAGGAAGCCCATCTTCTGCCTTTTGGTCAATCTCCGCTAGTTTTTCCATGCTTTTCTCAACTAGAGAATATCTATCGGTAGCCGGTTTGGTATTTCCATCTGCAACCACAGTAACCGTATTCGCATGCTCTGCCTGAGTAAATTCCGGATCCGGTTTTGTTTGATATGTCAATACCATTTTCCGCGGTCTATCTGTTTTCGGGAACAAGCTCGCTAATTTGCTTTCTGTAAATGTAATTACTACTTTCCCTTCCTCACTGGTATCTACAGTATAATCCGTTTCTGATATCGGTACCATGTCAGCAGACACTACATTGTTTGTCTCTTTCTCAATCTCGATGGCCAGAGAACCTTCAACATAATCGTCATAAATATGATGATTATTTGCATAAATATGCGGCAAAACATCTGTGATCACAAAGCTCTCATCAAAACCGGATGCCGGAATAGTTACCTCCACCGTCCAATTCACAGCGTCATTGCTAACTGTACCATGATTTTTGTGTACATCAAAGTCTCCCTGGGAAGGAAGGGTAGCCTTGCCTGTAGTCTCTCCCCATTTATCTGTGGTAAGTTTATTTTCAAGCTGCACATCACCGCCTACCGCATCTGTTACATCTACTTCTGTTTGGTAGGTAATCACATACTTATATGGCACTGTGTCATCATCCAGTTTATATGTCCAGCCTTTTTCCTGATCATAATTGGTTAAACTATTCCATTGAACAGTTGTTGGTCCAACCTGCGTACCGTCTTTTGCATACTTCGTTACAGTAATGCCAGTCCCACAATATTTCATGGGTGCATTATCCTTCTGCTGCAATGTATCTGTAATTGTGCTTCCGCCGATCGATGCCAGTCTCTCCTCGTTTAATGTAATGGTCCATTCAACGATCTGTTTACCATCTTTCACATCGCCGATCAGCTTCCCTTCTTTTGTAGGATTTACGTTATAAACCGTTGTATTCTCAAAATCCTTTGATTTCGTTTCTGTATTGCCGTTATCTGGTTCTACCGTGACTTCATTTATGGTCCCCTCTTTGGTAAATACCTCACTGCCTGCCGGAACTTTGCTGTAATCAATATTAGCAGAATACTTAAATGTTACTGTCTCTCCATCCTTCATTTCTGGGATCGTAGCAGAAAACCCTGTGGAAGACACACTTTTAGTCGTTATTGAATCCCACGATAAAGACTCATTTAGCGTTGACTCTACTTCGATGCTTGTCTGATTAAGAGTAAGTAAAGAATTAGCGCCCAACTGATCGGTCACAACTACGTTCTTCGCATTTCCAGTCGAGGTAACCGTAACCGTATAGTTAAAGCATCCGTTTTCAGGGTCGTATGTTCCGTCTTTTACTACATCCACTTTTGCATCTTGTGTGATAGTAACATTCTGATCTGTGCCCGTATGCCAATCAATTGAATTATCCGTTTCCCCTTCTGACAACGTGGCCTGCAGACTAACCTCAAACCAGGCATTATTTACCTGTTGAAGTTTCTCCAACATCTCTGGATCAAACGTGACCTTAAGCTGATTATTTTCAAATGTAAAATGATTTTGGTCAAACGTATATTCTTGATTATCCACGGTAAGCTTCATGGAAAAAGTAGTGCCTTCCGGTGAAACCGGTGTAAGCTGTTGCGGCCAGTCAAATGTCAATACCGCATTTCCATCTTTGGAAAAAGATTTTGCTTTGGATTCTTCTGAAAATTTAAGGTAAACACTGTATTTCTTTCCCGGGCGAAGAACGAGGTTTCCGCTCTCATCATGCTCATCCCCCTCCACTTTCGCCTCTATAACAAAGTCATTCAGATTTGTACTTCCCTCACGAGTGTCTTTCTCCGCGATCGGCATCGGCGTAGCCTCATTTATCGCCATCACGCCGGCTTCCGTCTCAGTCTCAGTTTCCGCCTCAGTCTCGCTCTCAGACACCGCTTCGCTCTCCACCGCTTCAGTCGCTTCTTCGGTATCAGTCTCCGCGGCTGTTTCCGTAACTGCCTCAGTGACTTCTTCCGTATCTGTCTGTGCGGCTGTCTCGGTCACTTTCTCGGTAACCGCTTCAGTCACCGCCTCGGTGGCCTTCTCGGTATCGTCCGCCGTGGTCTCAGATACGGCTTCCGTTCCTATTTCTGTATTGTCCGCAGCTGCTTCGGTCACTGCCTCCGCTGCTGTCTCGACTGTCTCAGTCGCTGCGGCTTCCGTGGCAGCTGCCTGTGTTTCTGATGCCGCTGCTGTCTCCGGCTCTGTGTCCGCAATCGCTGCGGGCTGCGCCTCGGTCACTGCCTCTGTGGCCACTGTCTGTGCTTCGGTCTCCGCCGCCAAAGTTCCGATGGAGCTCTGCTGCAGGATCATCGCCACTGCCAGGATCATGGCCAGAAAACGTTTTGTGTTCCTTTGCTTCATAATGAAAATCCTCCTCTCAATTCCTTTGCTTCTCACGATCCGTTCCATGAGATGCTTTTTAGGCCGTTCAAACACGCGTCCCCCCGATGTCCCATTTCTGTACAGATGGACTGACGCATGATCAAAAGACCTAATATTGCTTTTTTGACAATTATAGATGAATTTCACAAATTTTTCAATGGGAAATTCAAAATTTTTAATGCATTTTTTTCAAAACATGAGGTGAATGAGGGCAGAATAGCGCCCTGACTTGAGAATTGATTTTCTTAACATACATTGTTACATTTTAACATTATTGATTTTTAGAAGAAATGAAAGGTTATGCTCCTTTACCCAGCTTTTATTTCCCAAATGATGCAGGAATAATGGACCGTCCATCGGGAACTCCCGACCGTCCGCTCAATAATCCAGACTGTTCTCGTTCAGTAAAAAATCATAAACGCTCATAATCAGCACCCCATCTTCATTGTAATAAGGTGCAGGCGCGTCTTTCGTAATGATGATCTTCTTAAAGAAATCACCGGTCAGCATCAGAGAGCGCTGTTCCTGCTTCATTTTTGCCCGATCCGGGATCGCATAGGCTGACTGGATGTAATAGCGCCTGGAACCTTTGTTGCAGACAAAATCAATTTCCAGTTGTCTTCGGATCCCATGACCCTTTTCATTGACCCCATTTAAAGCAACAACACCCACATCTACATTGAACCCCCGCATTTTCAGTTCATTGAATATGGTGTTCTCCATCATATGCGTTTCTTCCAGCTGGCGGAAATTGAGGCGTGCGTTCCGCAATCCCAGATCCGTAAAATAATATTTGACCGGTGTATCAATGTACTTTTTTCCCTTAATATCATAGCGGAGAGCACTGTCGATCAGAAAGGAATCGCAAAGATAGTCAATATACCTTTTGATCGTTGCGTTGCTGATCGTTTTCTTTTTAACCGTTTTGAAAGTTGACGACAGTTTTGTAGGATTTGTAAGTGAACCGATAGCAGAGGAAAGCATGTTTAAAATTTCCTCCAGCTCTGCCCGATTGCGCACACTGTGTCTGCCTACGATATCTGAAATATAGGTTTCCTCAAACAGCATCTTGAGGAAATGCGTCTTTTCTTCCGGATCTGAAATATTCATAACAGGGGGCAGACCGCCGTAAAGGATATATTCATTCCATCCATCCTGTTTCGAACCCGGATAGACGGACATAAATTCCGCAAAGCTGAGCGGATACATATGGACTTCATCGCCACGGCCGCGAAATTCGGTTATCACATCCTTAGACAGAAAGCGCGCATTGCTTCCTGTCACATATACGTCCACATTTTTCATGCGGATCAAACTGTTCAGTACGGATTCAAACTCATCCAGAAGCTGCACTTCATCCAACAGTATATAATACAGACCATTCTCTTTTATCTGTTCCTTCAGATATGGATACAGTACCTCCGGATCGCGGAATCGTTTATTCTCAAAGGAATCAAACGCAATTTCAATTATGTGCTGTTCGTCTATTCCATCCGCCAGCAGATGCTCCTTAAACAGATTAAAGAGCAGGTATGATTTTCCGCAGCGCCGAATACCGGTTACTACCTTGATCAGCCCATTCTGTTTCTTACTGATCAGCTTTTTCAGATAAATGTCTCTCTTAATTTCCATACTACGCACCTTTTCTTATTAAATATTTTTGCGAGTTATCGCAAAATTTTTCAATAGAATTATATCCCATAACGAATGTTTTTACAATCTCTATTTAAAATTTTTGCGAGTTATCGCATTTTTGTGTCATAGGATCACTATTTTATCGCCTGTTTATTTCTCTTAAGTGTGAAACCTTACCGGAAGTTAAGAGATGATTGAACAAAAAATAAGGGATAAACAGAAAAGAGTGAAGTTTAAACAGAAGAAAAAAGATTAAGAAAAAAAATAGGATTTAAACAGAAGAAAATGAAGAAGTTGCGCTGAACGGGAAGGCTGGCGGCTGCCGCGTTTACGGCAGCACCATCACCAGTGTTCCTGCTGCAATCAGCACGGATCCCACCGCGGATTTTACGGTGAATTTTTCGTGCAGGAACACAAACGCCATGATCAGGGTGATCACCACGCTCAGTTTGTCTATGGGAACCACGCGGGAGGCGTCTCCCATCTGCAGCGCCCGGTAGTAGAACAGCCAGGACGCGCCCGTGGCAAGGCCGGACAGGATGAGGAAGATCCAGCTTTTTCTGCTGATGTCCGCCAGGCCGCCCTGGGCGTTGGTGAGAAATACCATTCCCCATGACATAAAGACCACCACCACCGTGCGGATGGCGGTAGCCAGGTTTGAGTTTACTCCGTCCAGGCCCACCTTTGCCAGAATGGATGTGAGCGCTGCGAACACGGAGGACAGCAGCGCAAATATCAGCCACATTGTATATCCCTTCTTTCTCAATATTATATTTTTTACAGTCGGCAGAGGATCGCCCTGCCTGCTTTTCTTACAGCCAGCAGGGGATTGCCCTGCCTGCTTTTCTTACAGTCGGCAGAGAATCGCCGCTTACTGTACGATGGCTTTGTCCCGCCATTTTCCGCGGGCGTAGAAGATGACGCTCACCGCGCACCCGATCAGCCAGGACACCAGCAATGAGATGAAGATGCACTCGCTTCTCCCGATGGGGTACTCCGCCGATCTTGTGAAGTAGCACATGGCGTACGCCAGCGGCACCCGCAGGATAACGGTCTGGAAGATGGAGATCCACATGGGCGTCATGGTGTCTCCGGCCCCGCGCTCCCCACGGCCGCCAGCGCGTTGTCCCCCACGTAGTTTCCCACCACTACGCTGTCCACGGTATTGTAGAGCTGCTGCGCGATGTTCCCCAGCAGCATGGGGATGGTGAAAAGTACGATTCTTTCCCAGGGGCGGCCTTCCGTCATATCCACCGCCGAGAAAAATTTTTTCCAGTTGCTCACGCAATCCTCTCCTTTTTCGTTTTTGATAACTTTCCGGTTTTCGATGACTTTCTGCTTTCGATAACTTTTCTGCTGTGCCTCGCCTTTGACAGATTTCTAGCCATATTCTAGTCACATTCTAGTCACATTCTAACCACATTCTAACCATTCTCGCCAACATTTGGTTAGAATGGTTAGAATGAAATTATATCCATTGAACATTCATCAGGGAAGACGGTAATGCGTATTCTTCCCCTTGCCTTCCAGAACGATCAGCCCGTCTCCTATCATTTGCCTTAACAGCCGTGCGCATGTCGTCTGGCTGATTCCCAACAATATTTCAACTTCTTTTCTTGTGACGCTCCCCTGTTCCTTTGCAAGTGCAAGCACTTTTTCTTCTTCTATGCTTTGGGAACCCTGATCATATGGCCCTTCCTGTCCCCTCGCTACATTCAGGTTTGGAAGAATGACTTTAAACGCGTGTTCAGATGTTTCCATCTTCGGCACCAGACCGGTTCCTTCGTAGGCATCCATAATTTTCAGGATTCCGGTGCCATAGGCTTCAATCAGCTCCAACCGGTAAAATACATTTGCCAGCTTTACATTTCGGCAAACAGATAACCCCATTGTTACATCCTTTAAGGTCACTCCGCTTACCAAACCGCCTATGGAAGTAAACTCGATCCGGTCTGTATAAATGCTGATAAAACTGCTGGCACGGAAGGAATATTCACGGTGGATCAGAAGGTTCAAAAGCGCCTCCCTGACAGCTATCTCTGGGTAGTCGCGTCTGTCAATACGATGCAGTTTTTCAAAAGTCGAGTGTGTCTGGTTGCGAAAATCAATAAAATCGTAAACATCCTCCATTTGTTGAAACAATGACCCGACAAATTCCTTCCGATCCTTAAACTGGTTCTGGTTCGTTCCTTCAAAGACAGCCGCTTTGATCGTATGCATGCACTGGTCGGAAAGCAACAACCCCAGGTTTGTATAAATACCATCCTGTGTCATAATCCCCAACGTCTTCATTTGGGCCTGCAAAAACTTTATATTCCGATCTGCAAATTCTTTTTTGGCTTTTTCAAAGGTTAAATTCTGCTCCACAGACCGCATTTCCTCAAAGTGGTCTCCATCGGTTTCTTTGATCATGTCTCGGATCATCGTACTGGTAGCCGGCACAGAGGAATATCCCTGGCGGACATAGACACCCTCCGGCCTCAGCCCTTTTTTCGCTATATAATAAGGCCGCTCCGTTCCCTGCTGAATATCAATGGCGACAATTTTCTTTTCGTCTACCGTTATAGTCTCATAATGAAGAAACATGGTTAAGTCTGGTTTAATGGCATCCCGAACCATATTACTAATTTGCAGGGAAGTGCGATCCGGGTCATCCAGCCCTGACACGGTTCCGTCATTCTGAACGCCGATATACAGCTTGCCGCCTTTGCCGTTTGCAAAAGCAACAATTGTTTTTTTGATGTCCTCCACTACGATTTCTTTCAGTTCAACCGTTTCGCTTTCCTGAAAAGTCATTGGCCTGCCTCCTGAATCTATTCTACCCATATTCTAACCACATTCTAACCATTCTAACCATTCTTGTCAACTTTTGAAAAGCGGTTGACAGTCTCCCACTGTCACCTTAAACAGGAAATAATTCGTCGCAGCATAAAAGCCTGCGCCCCGTTTTGTCTGTTCATTCGTTTTCTCTGTCTTTGCCGGAGCGGATACATCCGCCGCAGGCATCTGCAGGAAGATTGCGCAGACAAACGGCCGCAGGCTTTCTTATTTTTTGGATAATCGTGTTATTCTACCGTCACACTCTTTGCCAGGTTCCTGGGCTTATCTACATCCAGGCCCTTGGACAGGCTCACATAATATCCCAGCAGCTGCAGCGGGATGATGGCCAGGCTGGTGGTGAAGTGTGCGTCTGTGCGGGGAATGTATACGGTGAAGTCTGTGGTGTCTTCGATGCCGTAGTTTCCGTAGTTGGTGATCCCCATCAGGTACGCGCCGCGGCTCTTTACCTCCACCAGGTTGCTGATCATTTTTTCGTACAGTTCCTGCTGGGTGAGGATCCCGATGACCAGGATCCCGTCCTCGATCAGGCTGATGGTGCCGTGCTTCAGCTCGCCCGCGGCGTATGCCTCGGAGTGTACGTAGCTGATCTCTTTCATCTTCAGGCTGCCCTCCAGGCTGATGGCGTAATCCAGCCCTCTGCCGATGAAGAAGATGTCTTTCGCGTTGGAGAATTTGGACGCGAACCACTGCAGGCGCTCCTTGTCCTCCAGCACTTTTTCTATTTTTCCGGGCAGTGTGCCCAGTTCTTCGATCATGCCATGATACTGTTCTTCTGTGATGGTGCCCCGCACTTTCGCAAACTGGATCGCCAGCAGATATCCGGCGATCAGCTGTGCGCTGTACGCCTTGGTGGTGGCGACGGCGATCTCCGGGCCCGCCAGGGTGTAGAATACGTTTTCCGCCTCCCTGGCAATGGAGGAACCCACCACGTTTACAATTCCCAGGGTGCGCACCCCTTTGCTTTTCGCCTCGCGCAGCGCCGCCAGGCTGTCCGCCGTCTCGCCGGACTGGCTGATGACGATCACCAGCCCGTCTTTTCGGAGCAGCGGTTTTTTATAGCGGAACTCTGACGCCAGTTCCACATCCACGGGGATCTTCACCAGATCCTCGATCACGTACCGCATGGAAACCCCCACGTGGTAGGCGGAGCCGCAGGCCACAATGTATATCTGGCCGATCTCCCGGATCTCCTCGTCCGAGAGGCCCACATCGGTGAGAACGATCTGCCCGTCCCTCAGCACGGAGTTCAAGGTATCCTGCACGGCTTTGGGCTGCTCGTGGATCTCTTTAATCATGTAGTGCTCGTAGCCGCCTTTTTCCGCGGATTCCTCATCCCAGTTGATCTTGGTCAGCTCTTTGGTGATCTCCTCCTGGTCGATGTTGTAAAAGGTCACATTGCCCTTCTGCAGTCTGGCGATCTCCTGATTTCCCATATAATATACGTTTCTGGTATATTTTAAAATGGCGGGCACATCGGACGCCAGGAACGCTTCCTCCCCGGACACGCCGATGATCATGGGGCTGTCTTTGCGGGCGGCGTAGATTTCCTGCGGGAAATCTTTGAACATCACTGCCAGCGCGTAGGAGCCGCGGATGCGCATCATGGAGCGGCTCAGCGCCTGGATGGGGTTCTGGTCGCATTTGCGAAAATAGTAATCGATCAGGTTTACCGCCACTTCCGTGTCTGTCTGAGAGTAGAACGTGTAGCCGTTTTTGATCAGTTTTTCTTTTAATTCCTGATAGTTTTCGATGATCCCGTTGTGCACGGCCACCACATTGCAGTCTGATGAATGGTGGGGGTGCGCGTTATCCTCGGAGGGTTCCCCGTGGGTGGCCCATCTGGTGTGGCCAATGCCGCAGCCTCCCTTCAGCGCAAGGCCATCGTTCGTCTTTTCCGCCAGCACTTTCAGGCGGCCTTTTGCCTTTACGATCTCTGTTTCCTTATCTTCGTCCCGCACGCATACGCCTGCGGAATCATATCCGCGATATTCCAGTTTGGACAGGCCGCTCAGCAAAATCTGCGCTGCCTGCTGATTTCCGGTATATCCCACAATTCCACACATATTATGATCCTCCTGAAAAAATATGGACAATTCGCCCTATCGTCCGCAGTCAAAATGCAGACTGTCGGGCAGACTGTCGCCGTGCCAGACTCGAAAAACCTGCGGTTTTTCTCGTTCACGGGCGTTCGCCCTATCGTCCGCAGTCAAAATGCAGACGTCTGTGAGCAAGCTCCCGCGTCTGCTTTTGTCTGCGGACGGCACGGCTCATTGCTTTCGTGAACATTTTACTCTATTATATACAGAAAGTCAAACGAAAGCCCCTATGGCCAGTCCCGCCAGCCGCACGATGAGTGCGCATATCCACGCGATGGCGCACTGCAGGGCTACTACGGTGAGGGCCCATTTTCCTCCCAGTTCGCGCTTTACGGAGGCGATGGCCGCCACGCAGGGCGTGTACAGCAGGCAGAAGATCAGCAGGGATGCGGCGCTCACGGGGGTGAGTACGCTGAACAGGCCCTCTGTTCCGCCAAACAGTACGGTGAGGGTGGATACCACGCTCTCTTTTGCCATGAATCCGGCTATGAGGGAGGTGGAGATGCGCCAGTCCCCAAAGCCCAGCGGCGCGAACACCGGCGCGATGCACCCGGCGATGACTGCCAGGATGCTGTCCTGGGAGTCGGTCACCATGCCGAACCGCAGGTTGAAGTTCTGTAAGAACCAGATGATGATGGTGGCCATGAAGATGACGGTGAACGCCCTCTGCAGGAAGTCTTTCGCTTTTTCCCACAAAAGCTGCGCCACGTTTTTCACCCCCGGCAGGCGGTAGTTTGGCAGCTCCATCACGAAGGGAACGGCCTCGCCCCGGAAGGCTATGTTTTTGGAGATCAGCGCCACGATGATCCCCACCGCGATCCCGGTGAAGTACAGCCCGATCATCACCAGCGCGGCGTGTTCCGGGAAGAACGCCGCCGTGAAGAAGCCGTAGATGGGCAGCTTTGCCGAGCAGCTCATAAAGGGCGTGAGCATGATGGTCATTTTTCGGTCGCGGTCGGACGGCAGTGTGCGGCTCGCCATCACTCCCGGCACCGTGCAGCCAAACCCGATCAGCATCGGCACGATGCTGCGGCCGGAGAGGCCGATCTTGCGCAGCAGTTTGTCCATCACAAACGCCACGCGGGCCATGTAGCCCGTGTCTTCCAGAAGTGAGAGGAAGAAGAACAGGGTGACGATGATGGGCAGGAAGCTTAATACGCTCCCCACGCCGTTGAAGATACCGTCTATGATCAGCGACCGGATGGCCGCGCTGATCTGCCAGGAGACGAGGGCGTTTTCTACGATCCGGGTGAGCTGTTCTATGCCGGTCTCCAGCAGGCCCTGCAGCCACGCGCCGATCACGTTGAAGGTGAGCCAGAACACCAGCGCCATGATGCCGATGAACGATGGTATGGCTGTATATTTTCCGGTCAGGACGCGGTCGATCTTCCGGCTTCTGGCGTGTTCCCGGCTTTCCTGGGGTTTTACCACCGCGTCGTCCACCAGCTTCCGGATGAACGCGAACCGCATATCCGCCACGGCGGCGGCCCGGTCCAGACCCCGCTCCTCCTCCATCTGGCAGATGATGTGTTCGATCATTTCTTTTTCATTCTGCGACAGTTCCAGGGCCGCCAGGATCCTCTCGTCCCCCTCCACCAGCTTGGTGGCCGCGAAGCGCACCGGGATGCCGGCGGATACCGCGTGATCCTCGATCAGGTGCATGATGCCGTGCAGGCAGCGGTGCACCGCGCCGCCGTGCTCGTCCTGGCTGCAGAAATCGGTTCTTCCGGGGCGCTCCTGGTACTGAGCCACATGCACCGCATGGCGGATCAGCTCGTCCACGCCCTCGTTTTTGGCCGCGGAAATGGGCACCACCGGGATCCCCAGCATTTCTTCCATCTCATTGATGCGGATGGAACCGCCGTTCCCCCGCACTTCGTCCATCATGTTTAAGGCCAGCACTATCGGCACATCCAGCTCCATCAGCTGCATGGTCAGGTACAGGTTCCGCTCGATGTTCGTGGCATCCACGATGTTGATGATGCCCGTGGGTTTGGAATAGATGATGTGCTGCCGGGTGACGATCTCCTCGCTGCTGTAGGGCGACATGGAATAGATGCCCGGCAGGTCTGTGATCTCTGTGTTGGGATATCCCCGGATGGCGCCGCTCTTGCGATCCACTGTGACGCCGGGGAAATTTCCCACGTGCTGGTTGGAGCCGGTAAGCTGGTTAAACAGCGTGGTCTTTCCGCAGTTCTGGTTTCCCGCCAGGGCAAAGGTGAGCAGTGTGCCCTCCGGCAGGGGGTTCTCGCCCTCTTTTACATGGTAGCGGCCACCTTCGCCCAGGCCGGGGTGCTCTTTGTTCCGGCGGGCGTCCGGGCGGGTCCTGCGCGGATCTTTTTCTGTCCTGCCCGAACCGTTTGCCGCGCCGTTCCCTCGTTTACTGCCTTCCACGCCGTTCCCGTCAGAGATGGTTTTTTCTGCATCGTTCGCTATTTCTATTTTTTCTGCGTCCGCCACGCGCAGCGTCAGCTCATACCCGTGGATGAGCAGCTCCATGGGGTCGCCCATGGGCGCGTATTTTACCAGTGTGATCTCTGCTCCGGGGATCACGCCCATATCCAGAAAATGCTGCCGCAGAGCGCCCTCGCCGCCCACGGTTTTCACTGTCGCACTTTTGCCGATCTGCAGTTCGCTTAACTTCATAGCTGCCTCTTTTCCTTTGTCGCTTCTTTTTGATCTTTTACTTTTCTTCCACTACCTGGAAGATGTAGAATTTTAAATAATAGGATTCGTCCGCCGCCCACAGGATGGGATGATCCGGGGCCTGTGTGCGGAACTCCACCTGGCGCAGGCGCCTGTGCACGTCTTTTGCCGCCTGTCGGATAGTCTGGGTGAACAGCTCGCAGCTCATAAAATGGGAGCAGGAACAGGTGGCCAGATAGCCGCCGTCCTTCACCAGCTTCATGCCCCGCAGGTTGATCTCCCGATATCCCTTCACGGCGTTTTTTACGGAATTTCTGGATTTTGTGAAGGCGGGCGGATCCAGGATCACCAGGTCGAATTTTTCTCCTGCGCTTTCCAGTTCCGGCAATAATTCAAACACATCGCGGCACACAAACTCCACCCGGTCGGCCAGGCCGTTTAATTCGGCGTTCCGCCGCGCCTGCTCCACCCCTGTCTCGGACGCGTCCACGCCCATCACATAGCTGGCTCCCGCCTGCGCCGCGTTCAGCGCAAAGGAGCCCGTGTGGGTAAAGCAGTCCAATACCCGCGCGCCCTGGCACAGCCTGCGGATGGCCTGCCGGTTGTATTTCTGATCCAGGAAGAACCCCGTCTTCTGGCCGTTTACCACATCCACGATGTATTTCACACCGTTTTCTTCGATCTGCACATCGGTGTCAAATTCCGGCCCGATAAATCCTTTGTGGCGCTCCATGCCCTCCTGCTCGCGCACTTTGGCATCGCTGCGCTCGTAGATCCCCCGGATGGCGATGCCGTCCTCCCGCAGCACCTCGCAGAGAGCCTCCAATATCGTGCCCTTCAGCCGGTCGATCCCCAGAGCCAGCGACTCCACCACCAGCACATCGGAGAATTTGTCCACCACCAGCCCCGGCAGGAAGTCCGCCTCCCCGAAGATCAGGCGGCAGCTCCCGGTATCCACCGTTTTTTTGCGGTATTCCCACGCGTTTTTCACGCGCATCCGCAGGAACTCTCTGTCGATCTCCTGCGCCACATTGCGGGTCAGCATGCGCACGCGGATCTTAGAGCGGGTGTTGAGAAAGCCCCGGCCCAGCGGGTAGCCGTCAAAATCCCGCACGATCACAATGTCTCCGTCCTGCGTGCTTCCCAGCACCGCAGCGATCTCGTTGTCGAAGATCCACGCGCCCCCGGCTTTTAATGTGCGGCCCTCGCCTTTTTTTAACGTAACGATCACACTCATACGCTTACCGGATGAAATTCGTGGACACGCGCGGCTCTTTTTCCGGCAGCCCGTATTTTTCTTTTCCCAGAGCGATGCTCTTGATCAAAAACGCCATATTCCGCCCCAGTGCGCGCATGGTCTGCAGGCCTTCCTCGTCTTTGCGCACATCCTCCGCCGTGAAGCCGTGCACCTGGTTCCAGTACTGGCTGGAGGCTACCGGCATGCCGGAGATGGTGAAATATTTGTTCAGCTCGTCGAAAGTGGCGCTGTTGCCCCCGCGCCGCGCGGAAACCACCGCCGCCCCCACTTTCATGGTCTTGTCGAAGGATGTGCTGTAAAACAGCCGGTCCAAAAACGATACCAGCGTGCCGTTGGCGGATGCGTAGTACACCGGGGAGCCCACCACAATGCCATCGCAGGCGGCGAATTTGGGCGCCGTCTCGTTTACCACATCGTCAAAAACGCACTGTCCCTTCTGTGCGCATTTTCCGCAGGCAATGCACCCGCGCACGTTCTGGTTCCCCACATGGATCATCTCTGTCTCGATACCTTCCTGCTGCAGCACTGTTTCCACTTCACTCAGAGCGGTAAACGTGCAGCCGTTTTTGTGCGGGCTGCCGTTGATCAGTAAAACTTTCATTTTCTATATCCTCCTTCATTTATGATTCCCTCTGTATTTTGGATACTATACTCTTTTTCTCCGGGCGCTGTGCCCTTTTTCTTTGAGCCCCATGTTTTCTTTCTTTGGGCGCTGTATCCTCTGAACATCTTACCATGATTTTGGTTCTTCCTCAACTGCTTTCCTGCAAAAAAAATGAGTTACGCTCTTACTCGTATTGCAAAGATTTATCAGATCGCGGAATGAACTGCGGCATGCTATCCTTGTGCTGTCTGTTGACAATCAGGCGTTGGCAGAGCATAATTGTAGTGCAGAGCATTACAATTGTAGGGAGTGCCGATGGTGCGCCGAAAACGATGCACGACACCGGGACAGAGCAGACAAATTATTATTGATATTGGAAACCGTGGAGATATTTACAAGTAGGAGGTATGAGAAATGTCTTCAACAGCAATGAATATAGCACGGATGGTAAATATGCTTCCGGAAAGCGACCAGTTATTTGCTCAGGAATTTATCAGGAAATTAGTGCTTGCGTGGGATCCTGACTTTATAAAAGCTACGCCGGATGAAATGAAAAGTATGGAAGAAGCAGAAAAAAGCGGATTTATTCCGGAAGAAGAAATTGACTGGAACGACTTGGGAAAATACACATAACAGAAAAATCTGTGATCAGGGGATTGAGGATGTCCCCAAAATCTCACCCTCAATGTCGATCAGATCATCTATCGGGATTCTTTCCCCGCTCTGCAGAATGACAAGCCGATTATAATCGTCCACTTTTTTGACCGCGCCGGAAACCGTAACATAAGCCCCGCCTGATTTCTTCTCATCTGGCCTGAAATAAGTAAAAGAAAGTTCCGGCTGGTCGGTGATACTGTCTGCGATCATCTGTAATTTCATGTTCAGAACAGCCATTGTTTCCTCGGTGAGTTCGAGCTTGGCATCTGTAAGCCGCGCCGTCTCACGGATGGCGGAGTCATAGCCGGTCAGGGCGGCAAAGGGCGAAAACTGTGCTGCCCGGTCCTGCATGGGCATCTGCAGTCTTTTGTCAGAAACATGATGCGGGAGATTGATGATATCGTCATAAGGGCCTTTCATGCCTTGTGTCCTCCGATCTGCGAATTGCGATCACGCGCGGTCGCCCCTTCTTCAAAGTTCATTCCCTTGAGGATCGCGTTCTTCCCAAACTTTTTCTTGATGGCAAGCATTGCCTTCTGCATTTTCTTTTCGCGTTCAAGCTCTGCCCGTTCCTTTTCCTGCTCCGCCTGCAGGGCGGCAGGATCGGTGAAAAGGTCGAGCTGTTCATATCGCGGCTCCTGCTCTATGGAGGCTTCGTCGATCACATGGTTTGCCGTGATGTTCAGTCTGCGGATCAGGAGGTTTTTATCAACGATACGGTCGAACAGTTCGGATGCCGCCTCCATAATCTGCTTCGTGGACGATGTGTGTCTGCCGAGATTGATCGTGCCGTGGGCGTGCTTCGGGATTTTGCGCCCGTAGCGGTCCATGACGACTTCGCCATGATAGGCGCTGCTTCGCGTGGGGTCTGTCAGGTTTTCAACATCGTATCCAACCGTGACAACGATCTGGTCGGTAGCAAGCCCCTTGTCCACCAGGTCCAGCACAAGAAGATCCGCCATTTCGCGGAGAACAAGTTTCGCCTTTTCCGCTTCATAGGGCGTGTGAAGCACCTGTCCCGATCCCAGACTGTTTGTGCTTGGGCGGTATGCCTTGACCGCTTCGATGGTGCAGGGCTCCCATCCCCACGCGTGATCGATCAGCAGTTCCGCGTTTTTTCCAAACAGCTTATAAAGCAGATCTTCATCCGTGATGGAGCGCCTTGCCACATCGCCCATTGTAAACATCCCGTTTTCTTCGAGTTTCTTCGCATAGCCTTTGCCCAGCCTCCAAAAATCGGTCAGGGGACGGTGGGTCCAAAGAATCTGACGGTAGCTCATTTCATTAAGCTCAGCGATCCGTACCCCGTTCTGATCGGCGGTGATGTGTTTTGCCACAATGTCCATAGCGATCTTTGCAAGGTAGAGGTTGGTGCCGATCCCTGCCGTCGCGGTGATGCCTGTGCTTTTTAAAACATCAAGGATGATCTTCATCGCAAGGTCGCGAGGGGTAAGCCCGTAAGTATCCAGGTAGTTGGTAACATCCATGAAAACTTCGTCAATGGAGTAAACGATGATGTCCTCCGGCGCGACATATTTCATGTAGATGCTGTAAATCCGGGTGCTGTACTCCATGTAGTAGGCCATGCGCGGCGGCGCGATGATAAAGTCGATCGCCAGTTCCGGCTTTGCCGCCAGCTCAGAGTGAAAGTACGACGAACCATTCAGCTTATGCCCTGGCGCGTTGTATCTTCGTCCGGCATTTGCCTCTTTCACCTGCTGCTTCACTTCAAACAGCCGCGCCCTCCCAGGGATGCCATAGCTTTTGAGGGAGGGTGTGAC
This sequence comes from uncultured Marvinbryantia sp., assembly GCA_947631355.1. Taxonomy (GTDB): domain Bacteria; phylum Bacillota; class Clostridia; order Lachnospirales; family Lachnospiraceae; genus Marvinbryantia. The sequence goes on along the minus strand of CANRKY010000006.1, from coordinate 25,299 downwards.
CGCGAGGCAGATTGTTTTGTCTGTCCGGCTTTCGTCAGCGACAACAAGATTTGTGTCCAGCGGATCGAGGCCGCGCTCCCAGCACTCCACCGAAGCATAAAAGGACTTCAGGTCTATCGCAATATATTTCCGTTCTGCCATCCTCCCACCTCCCTATTCTTCGCTTTAACGATTCAGCAGGCATCATGTACACGAAAGCATGTTCGTGAAATTATCTTACCATACGAACATGCGTTTGTCAAAAGTATGCCCCATCTGCAGAATAACATGCCGCATCTCACTTGCAAAAACAAGTTCCACCTCCGGGTTGAATTTACTTTTGTAAATGGGCCCGGAACCTGGGAAAAACCGGTGAAAAACCCTTGACATTCCCTATATTTCCCATTAAAATGGAACTACTTTTCTTCTGTCACTTTTCGTGTATCTGTCACCCGCAATCCCCGTTTTTTTTGAAAGGACTGATCCGTATATGAAAAAGCTCAGCACGTATATGAAAAAATACCGGCTGTGGTATATACTGGGGTTTCTGGCCATGGTATCCGCCATCGCGCTGGATATGGCGGCGCCGCAGATCACCCGGCGCATCATCGACGATGTGATCGTGGGCGGCCGGATGGAGCTTCTGATGCGGATGCTTTTCGCGCTCCTGCTGATCGGCCTCGGGCGCGCCGGCCTGCAGTATTTCAAGGAATACACCTACGACTGCATCGGCGTGCGCATCGGCTACGACCTGCGCAAAGACCTGTTCCGCCATATTCAGAGTATGTCCATGAATTTCTTCGACCAGCACAACACCGGCGAACTGATGACCCGCACCAAAGAGGATGTGGATAAGGTGTGGGCGGTTCTGGGCTTTGTGGGGATCCTGGCCTGCGAGGCCGTGGTACATACGGTACTTGTGATATTTTTTATGCTGCGCCTGAACCCGTGGCTCACGCTGGTTCCTCTGGCGATCCTCCCGGTGATCGGCTTTTGCGCCGTGCGCATGGAGCACCGCCTCGGTTCCGTGTACGACCGGATCAGCGAGGAAACCGCAAAGCTGAACACGGTGGCCCAGGAATGTCTCTCCGGCGTGCGCACGGTGAAAGCCTTCGCGCGGGAGGACTACGAGATTGAAAAATTCAACCGGCACAACCAGACATTCTACGACCTGAACATGGAACAGGAAAAAACCGTCGCCGCCTATCAGCCCATGATCACCTTCCTCGGCAAAGTGATGCTGATCTCCGTGATCATTGTGGGCGGCCTGATGGTGATCTCCGGCCGCATGACATTAGGCGCACTGGGCGCGTTTTCCGAATACGCCAACAACGTGATCTGGCCCATGGAGATCGTGGGCTGGCTGAGCAACGATATCGCCTCCGCTTTTGCCTCCTGGCGGAAGATTCAGAAAGTGGACCGGCAAAAGCCGCAGATCACGCAGGACGAGGCGGCCACAGAACTGCCCGAAGTAAAGGGCGAAGTGCGCTTCGAGCACGTGGGCTTTTCTCTGGACGGACACGTGATCTTAAAAGACATCAATCTGACGCTGAAGCCGGGGCAGACCCTGGGCGTCATGGGGATGACCGGCACCGGAAAGACCACGCTGGCAAATCTGCTCCAGCGCTTTTATGATGTGACCGAGGGCCGCATCACGCTGGACAATGTGGACATCCGCCAGATCCCGCTGCACCAGCTGCGCGCTTCGGTCTCCGTGGTGATGCAGGACGTCTTTCTGTTCTCGGAATCTGTGAACGACAATATCAAGACCGGCGACCGGGATGCGGTGCTGCCGGATACTGTGAAATGGGCGGCAAAGACCGCCGGGGCTTCCCGTTTTATCAGCCGCCTGGGCGATCAGTATGAGACCATTGTGGGCGAGCGCGGCGTGGGCCTGTCCGGCGGACAGAAACAGCGCATCAGCATCGCCCGCGCCATCGCCAAGAAAACGCCGGTGCTGATCCTGGACGACGCCACTTCCGCTCTGGATATGGAGACGGAGCGGCTGATCCAGCACAATCTCCGGCAGGTGGGCACTTCCACAAAAATCATCATCGGCCACCGCATTTCCGCTGTGCGGGCCGCGGACGAGATTATTGTGCTGGAAAATAATACCATTGCAGAGAGGGGAACGCACGAAGAACTGATGGCGCAGAAAGGCCGCTATTATCAGACCTGGTGCGTGCAGTACGAAAACCGCGAGGAGGTGGAGGTATGTCCGTAAACTCTGTGAGGCAGGACGAAACCATACGGGACGTGCCGAAGCTGCAGACACTGGCGCGTCTCTACCGCTACCTGCTGACTTACAAGAAAACTCTGGCCGCGGTGGGGGCCCTGCTGGCCGTCACCCTGGCGATCACCCTGGCCACGCCCCTTATGATCGAGCGCGCCGTGGATACCTATGTGGCAAATTCGGATGTGCCGGGCCTGATCCGCCTGGCCGTCCTGGCCCTGACACTTTTTGTGATCTTTATGCTGGCCACCAGAGCCCGCATGATCCTGATGGCGGGCGTGACCAACAAGGTGCTGCTGACCATCCGCGGCCAGCTCTACGCCCACATTCAGACTCTGAGTTTTCATTTCTTCGACACGCGGCCCACCGGGAAGATCCTGGCCCGCGTGGTGGGGGATGTGAACTCGTTAAAAGAAGTGCTTTCCGACAGTGTGACCAAGCTGATCCCGGATCTTTTGACGGTGATCGGCGTGGCCTGCATTATGCTGCTGAAAAACTGGCAGCTGGCGCTGGCGGCTTTTCTCATGCTGCCGCTTCTGTGCGCCTGTATGTTTGCGATCCAGTTTGCCGCGCACAAGCGCTGGCAGATCCACCGCAAAAAAAATTCCAACCTGAACGCCTATATCCATGAAAATTTTTCCGGCATCCGCATCATCCAGAGTTTCGCGGCCGAACAGGAGCGGGAGGCGGATTTTGACGTCTGCTCCGGCGAGCACCGGGACAGCTTTGTAAACGCCGTGCGCATCGCGGATCTGTTCAGCGCCCTGGTGGAGATCACCTGGGGCGTAGGAACCTTTCTTTTGTATTTCATCGGCATCCGCGTGGTGGGCACCGACCGGATCGGCGTGGGAACCTTTCTTGCGTTCTCCACCTATCTCGGCATGTTCTGGAGTCCCATCCGGAACCTGGCCAATTTCTACAACAAGATCGTGACCAATATCTCCGCCGCGGAGCGCATCTTTGACATCATGGATACCCCGGCCGATATTGTGGACGAGACCGGCAGCATCGAGCTGCCGCAGATACAGGGGGAAGTCCGCTTTGAGAATGTATCTTTTGCCTATGCGGACGAACCGGAAAAAATGGTTCTGGAAAATGTCAGCTTCACGGCGCGTCCCGGCGAGACCATCGCGCTTGTGGGGCCCACCGGCGCCGGGAAAACCACCATTGTGAATCTGATCAGCCGGTTTTATGATGTGACAAGTGGGCGCGTCTGCATTGACGGGCACGACACGCGCCGTGTGACTTTAAACAGCCTGCGCAGCCAGATGGGCGTGATGACCCAGGATACGTTCCTGTTCACCGGCACTGTGCGCGAAAACATCTGCTACGGAAAAAGCGGCGCCACCGAGGAGGAGATGATCGCCGCTGCCAAAGCTGTGAATATACACGATTTTATCATGGGGCTGGAACACGGGTACGATACCGAGATCAGCGAGCGCAGTTCGCAGCTCTCCATCGGCCAGCGCCAACTGCTGGCCTTCGCCCGCACCATGCTCTCCGACCCGCGCATCCTTATCCTGGACGAGGCCACCTCCAGCATCGACACCCACACCGAGCGTCTGGTGCAGGCTGGCATCGCCGCCATGCTGAAAAACAGGACGTCCTTTATCATTGCGCACCGGCTGTCCACCATCCGGGGAGCGGACCGCATCTTTTACATAGACGGCAAGAACATCCTGGAAGCCGGCAGCCACGCGGAGCTGATGGCGAAAAAAGGCGCGTATTACCGGCTGTATGAGAGCCAGTTTGAGAATTAACAGTCTGTCTGAACATTGCTCACCCGTTTATGCGCTAGGCACCAGTTTGAGAGTGGGTCACTTGTTTGCGGACCCGGTTTACCACAGATCGCCGAGCCAGCGATGTTCCAGGCGCTCCAGCCGCTGTTTTATTTTCAGTTTTTGGAAGATCCATTCCCGCACCATGTCCAGCCCGCTGCAGACCAGGAAGATTGCCAGGGCCGTCCCGAGGATCATCGGGATGTACAGCGGCGCGGGAAGGCTTGTGTAATGCGCAAAGCGCTTCTTCATGATATACTCCCAGGGCAGCTTATGCGTGTGGATCAGATATACGCTGAACGCCACCGGAGAAAATACCGCGATCAGTTTTTTCCAGGTAAGGGACGGGCGCAGCCGCTCAAAGAACAGCAGCAGAAAAAGCGCTTCCAGGAACATCGGCAGGGAAGTGTAGCCGAGAAGGCGCGTATCCATATCCCGGTTTCGAAAGAACGTGAACTGCGGAAGCTTCAGCAGGCACCAGGCGCCCCAGGTGCAGAGACTCGTAACAAAATATCCCGCCAGCAGCCAGATGCTGGCGGTTTTTTTCAGCAGTCCGTACCGCCCGATGTATGCCCCGGTAATATACAAAACCGAGAGCCACAGCACATCGTAACCGTTTGGGGTGCCAAAGATTTTCTTGGAGAACGTGCTCGGATGGAGCACCGGGAAAACGATCTTTAACACTGTCATCAGGAACAGCAGCATGATCACCACCGCCTTCAGCTGTGCCCGGGACAGGTTTTTTGCGGCCGTGTTATACAGCGGGATCAGGAAAAACATCAGGAAATACTCGGTGAAATACCAGTACTGCTCCCCCATCACCGGAAAGAGTCCTCTCATCCACTCCGATCTGCCCACCACTTCCGGCACGAAGATCGCGAAAAAGATGGTGATCCCCAGACTGTAAAAAGCTACGCGCAGCCAGAGCATCGCAAGGTTCGTATATTTATACCGCGACCGAACGCCCACATACCCGGAGATCAGCGCGTAGCAGTTGACCGCGCAGAGCGCGGAGATTTCCAGGTACCACCCTGCTCTGTAGTAAAAGGAGTTCACCGTCGCCCCCTTTAAGGCCCCGCCCTGTATGATCACATGCAGGATCGCCACCATGACCATGGCCAGTATGCGCAGCAGATCAATCCCATAGTTTCTTTTCTCGCTTAATTCCACCATTTCCCTTATCTCCATCTGTTTTTTTATCGCCGTGTACTTCTGTATGCCGGGCAGCCATTTCCGGCTGCCGGTTTCCAAATGGAATCATAGCACGATCCCCTTCTATATTGCAACCGTTTTTCCCCTCTTATGAACGAGCGGCATATCCCAGGGCAGCCCACGAATCATTGCGCGGCTGGCATGATATGGCAAGCACCGCATCATAGAGAAACGGCCGGATTGCTCATCCGACCGTTTCTCTGTTATTTTATTTGTTATATTCAGCTGTTGCTTTCTTTCCCTGTTTTTATTAGTCCAGATAGCTCTTTGCATATGCCGGTGTGCGGTATCCTATGTCGGATACGATGATGCCGGTTGTGGAGTTGCTGGCGTGTACCACTTTGCCGTCTCCTATGTACATGGACACGTGGCCAATGCCGTAATCGCCGCTGCCCTCGTAGAATAACAGGTCACCCGGCTGGATGTTGTCCAGGGATACGGATGTGCCGCCCTGTCCCTGTGCACCCGCTGTACGGCTGATGCTGATACCGTTATCCGCCATTACGGACTGTGTGAATCCAGAGCAGTCCGCACCGTTTGTAAGGCTTGTGCCGCCCCATACGTAGGGGTTGCCCACAAACTGCAGCGCGTAATCTACAACCTGCTGTCTCAGGGAAGATGTGCCGTCTGTTGTTACCTGAGAGGCATCCATCCCCGCATCGCTGATCACCTGCTGCGCCGCCGCATCGGCTTCCGCCTGTGCCTGTGCCGCCGCATCCGCTGCCGCCTGCGCATCCGCCGCTGCCTGATCGGCCTGTGCCTGCGCCTGTGCCGCCGCGTCTTCATCGCCAGACCAGTATGCTTCATCTGCCGCCGCCTGTGCGTCCGCCGCTACCTGATCCAGGTACGCCTGATCCGCCCACGCCTGATCTGCTTCTGCCTGTGCCTGATCCGCATATTCACCCTGGCTCTGCAGGTATTCGATCCATTCCTGATTCTGCTGCTCCCACAGAGCCTGCTGCTCCGCGAGGTATGCTTCGTATTCCGCTTCCTGCTGCGCGATCGCTGCCTGATATGCGGCCTCCTGCTCTGCTAAATATGCTTCATATGCCGCTTCCTCCGCCGCGATCCTCTCTGCTTCCTCCTCCACGGATTCCGCCTGCGGGATGTATGTCGCGTAGCTCACATAATCCGCGTTCACATATCCGGTATATCCGTTTGCAGTGGAAACCTGTGCCCAGCCGCCCAGATCTTCTTCCAGATATACAATCTCATCTTCCGTAACCATATCGATCACTTCCGCGTCTTCCGATGCGTCCGCGCGCACCATCAGCGCCTCCGCGTTCACCTGCGCCACCGGGGTGCCGATCTGCTGTACCATTTCTGCCGCCGCGGAACCAGTGGTCAGAAGATATTTTGCAACGTAGCCCTGGCAGTTCCCGGACTGCACCAGGTACCAGTCTCCGTCCTCTCCGATGATCGTAGCCGCATTGTTGTTATACAGCTTTCCGACGATATCCGACTCTGTATCCGGCGCTGTGCGGATATTGATATAGGAATCATCCGCAACCTGCGTTACGGCAACGGTGTTCACCACATCCTCAAACGCCTCTGTCTCCACGTAAGAGGTATCTTCCGCGCTGGCATCCTCGGAGACAGCTGCCTGATCGGCCGGGTTTTCCATGCCGCTCACGCCCACCAGAGCTGAGGTCGAAGCTCCTGCTGTCTGCACCGGCGCGCTTTCTGCCGGAGCCTCCGTACCGGCAAGCCCTACCAGAGCAGAACCTGCAGCGGATGCGGAAATGCCAAGCGCTCCCAGCGTCATGCTGCCGGCCAGGAAGCAGGCCATTGCCTTCATTACATGTTTTTTCATACCTGAGTTGCTCATCGTAAAATCAACCTCCATCTATATTCTACTGATTTATTACAGAAATGTTAAATTTGTTACGCTGACATCTTAACATATATTACATTTCCTGTCAACACCTATCAAAAGTTTTTTTCACATTTTTTCCATAATACTGCTTCGCGCATGAAAAATGCACACTTTTCTGTGTGCATGATTTTTCATATTTTTCTATTTTTGTAAAATATTTGTTACGATTTTTATTTATCGCGGTCTTAATTCTCCAGCAGTTTTTGAAGGTACTGGCTCACGATCGCGGAGAAGTTGCGGATATCCCGTATATACGCGAAGTCTTTGCCGAAGATCTTTTTTTCCGCGGCAAGGTCCTGTTCCTTTCCGGCAAACACACCCAGCACGTACAGCCCCGCGCCGCGGAGCCTGCGCACCTCCCGCGCCGTATCCTGCACCGCGTAATCCCCGCAGTATATTCTGGGGTTGCGGCTGTTGGGGCGGTTTACGATCACATCGTTCGGCCTGCCGTCGCTCAGGATAATCAGGATCTTGTTGTCCTCCTCCCGCTGTATCAGCGCGTCCGCCGCCGCCCGGATGGCCAGCCCGTCCCGGTTGTTGGCCGCCGTAGTATAGGAAAAGATTTTTTCGTCCGCCTGCGTCGGGGCGTCATATTCGCGGTAGCGCTGCATCACCGTGTAGTCCCAGAAGGTGCAGAACCCCATGACCCGGTGAGGGATGGACACATTGCTCAGGGAGCGGCTGATGATGTATGCCTGAAGCGCCACCTGGCTCTGACGGTCCCTCTGGGAGCCGCTGGCGTCCATCAGGATGTCCACCACAAAGCCGGAATTGTTTTGCCGGATCGTGCGCACAAACAGCTTTTCGTCCTGCGTCCGGCCGACCCTCCACAGGCGGCTGGGAACCACGCTGCCATACTCCGACAGCACCGTGTCTGCCTCCGTGCGCAGGGCGATGGCCCGCTTTAAGCTGGCGGTCATGATATCGATGTTGCGGCGCACCACATTTTTGCTGTTGTGATACAGCAGGCGATTGCGGTCCGCCTGTTTCTTTGCATTCACATACTGGGCGTTTATCAGCACCGGGTTTTCCAGGATCCCGTCCGTGTACCAGAGGCTGCAGTCTGTGTGCGCCCCGGTGCAGAGCCTGCGGTTCAGCCGCCGCTGCTCGGCATCTGTGAGGCGCGACTTTCCAAAATTCAATTCCATATAACTGTGCATCTTGGAGATCGCCTGTTCATCCAGCACCACGATGCTGCGGGTATTTCCTTTTTTCGTTTTTTCCGCTTCTTCTTTTTCTTCCAGCTCCTCCAGCGTGGAGACTTCCCGGTTCAGCTGCTCCAGGAACTGCTCCATCACAGATTCCACCATGTCTTCGTCCAGAAGATCCTGCCAGCCGTCTCGGACGATATCTTCCAGCTCCGTGTCCAGCACGTGCTTCAGATCCCCGTGCCTGCGCTCGAAAGAGGCGTCCACATATCTATTGTAAATATGGTCTATGGCCCGGATGATGTCCATGGTGCCCGCAGCGTTTTCCAGGGCGTACAGGATGTCCTTTACCTCCTGCACCCGCCGCTCGTCCTGCTGCCTGCCGTTTAGAAAATCCCGGATGAAGGACAGCCTCACCCTGCCCGCAAAGGACTGATTCAGGCGGTGGAAGTCGTGCTCCAGCAGCGCCTCAAATGCTTTTTTGCGCACGCTCTGCACGCCTGGGCGCTCCCGCACAAGAGCCGGGTACGCGGCCGCGTCTGTGCAAAGCCGGGCAATGCTCATAAGCGGATGCTCGTCCGCTCCGCAGTACCGTTTCTTTAATATATAAAGGCTCAGCTCGTCCAGCTGGAAATATTTTGCAAACGCGCCCTGCTTTACGGCGTCGTAGAGGGCGATATACTTATTTCTGACAAACGCCTCCACATCCGGCTTTATGTCCATGTCGTAATCGCCGCTGACCGTCCACATAAGGTTTTTCACGCGGTTCTCAATCTCCGCCTGCCGTTCTTCAAACCTGTCGTCCATGCCGCCCTCTTTCTCCATCTGCCCCATGGCACACGCTCAAAATATACCCGTGCTGCTCCATTCCTCTAATATGCACGTTGCACGCATGTGCTCAAAACGCCTGTGCACCGCTTCGTTTCTCTGATATGCACATTGCACGTATGCGCCCAAAACGCCTGTGCACCGCTTCGTTTCTCTGATATGCACACTGCACGTATGCGCTTCAAAAGCCTCCGCACCGCACATAGGCTCTCAAACTGCCTGCGCTGCGCCTAAAAAATATCCGCGCTGCTCCATCCTTCCGGTATGCGGGTTTCCACAATGTCCCCGATGATCTCCCGCTCAAATGCGTCAAAACTCTTGTTGACGATCCCCATGGCCAGCGCCTGAATCGGCGAGAGCCCGGCGCGTATGGTGCGGATCGCTCCGATCAGTCCGCGCAGATCCAGCGCTTTTGTGGTGATCTCGTTGTGGGACGCCTTGAGCTGCAGATCCATAAAGAAACCGCAGATCTGTTTCAGGCCCGCGTCCTTCGCGTCCGGGAACAGATCCTTCAGGATCCGGAACAATGTCTCCTCCTCGATGGGCGGCATATCGATCACCAGGAAACGGGAGACCAGCGCCTCGTTCAGCTCCCGTGTGCCCGCGTATCCGTAATTCATGGTGCCGATGAAGCGCGCGGCATCGTGCAATTCGATCTTCTCGTAACCGGGCACATCCAGGATGCGCCGGAAATCCAGCGCCGCGTGAAGCACGGAGACCGCATCGTTTTTGGCCATGTTGATCTCGTCCAGGATCCCGAAGCCGCCGTACACCGCGCAGTCATAAACTGGGCCCGGCCGCAGGCACACCTCGTTGTTCCGGAACGTGTCGGTGCCGATCAGCGAGGAGCTATCCGTGTTCACATGAAATGATATGTTGTAAACTGGCCTTCCAAACACCCACGCCAGGTTTTCGGCCAGCACATTTTTTCCGGTGGCTTTCGCGCCGGACAGCAGAATGTTCTGCCCCTCCAGAAGGGCCGTGGCCGCCATCTCAAAAATTTCCTTTCCGTAAAAGCGGATATCCGGCCGCATCACTCGGTTCTGCACCTTCTGATCCACGGCGTGCCCTGCGCGGAAAGTCTCGATCTCCTTTAAGAGCTTTTCGTTTACGCCCTGCTCCCGGTACTCTGCAAATAAGTCACACATATATTTTCTCCGTTTTCGATTTCTGTGAAGGATATTCCATATCCCTATCTGACTTCAGATTTCTGCGTAAGACGTTCCCTGTCCTGCTCTCGGTTTCTGTGAAGGATATTCCATATTTCTTGTCTGACTTCAGATTTCTGCGCAAAACATTTCCTGTCCTGCTTTCAGTTTCTGTGAAGGATATTCCATATTCCCTATCTGACTTTCGGTTTCTGTGAAGGATATCCCATATTCCTATCTGACTTCAAATTTCCGTGAAAGACATCCGCTGCCGGATGTCCGACGTCTGGATATCGTAGACGATCGTGCCGTTTTCCAGCACGCTTTTTTCAAATGTCACATCTTTTCCCGCAAATTTATCTCTCACATACTGCTCCGGATCTGTGATCTGCACTTCTTCAATAAAGACATCGCGCATCTGATTGTTGGAGCACAGGTTAAAGATCTCCCACACAACCTCATACTCTTTCATGCCGTTCCCTCCCGGTATTCACACGTTTTACCACCGGCGGCTTCGCGGTGATCTCTCCGGCCTTTGTCAGCGCGATCTTTGTCATCATGGGGCCTGCCAGCTCATAGATCAGCACTGCAAACAAGGTGATGTTCCGGATCAGCGCCCCCTGCTCCCCCATGGTTTCCGTGACCGCCAGCGACATCCCCAGCGCCACCCCGGCCTGGGGGAACAGGGTGATCCCCAGATATTTCACGATGTTTGCGTTGCATTTCATCGCACGGGAGCCAAAGAACGCGCCCAGATATTTTCCCACGCAGCGGGACAGTATGTACACAATGCCCACGCCCACAATGGCCATATCCGAGAACACGCTGAACTCCAGTTCCGCGCCGCTCAGCACAAAGAACAGGATGAAGACCGGGGCCGTCCACTGATCGGTACGGTCCATCATTTCCTCAGAGAAATTGCAGAGATTGCAGAACATAGTGCCCGTCATCATGCACACCAGCAGGCTGGAAAAGCCCACGGACATGCCGCCGATCTGGATCTTATTCATGGACAGGGCCGTGGCCAGTATCACAAAAGTGAGGCACAGGGAGAGGCGTTTGCTGTTCGAGAAGAAGAACCTTTCGCAGAAGGTAAGCACCACGCCCAGCACCGCGCCCAATGCCAGGGAAAGCAGGATCTCCAGCATGGGCTCCAGCAAAATGGACACCACGTTAAACTGCCCCAGATCTACCGCCTGCGCCACGCCGCTCACCACTGCAAACACAGCCAGCGCGATGGCATCGTCCAGCGCCACGATGGGGAGCAGGATATCTGTCAGTTCCCCCTTCGCCTTGTACTGACGCACCACCATCAGCGTGGCCGCCGGAGCTGTGGCCGTGGCGATGGCTCCCAGAAGAAGGGCCACCGGCATGGGAAATTTTTCTCCCAGCAGATAGTGCATGCACACCATCACCGCCATAACAAAGAACGATGCAGTCAACGCCTCCGCAAATGCCACCACGGTGGCCTGCCGCCCGGTTTTCTTCAGCTGGGAAAGGCGAAATTCGTTTCCGATGGAAAAGGCGATAAAGCCCAGGGCCACATCGGATATGATCTTGTAATCCACCACATTCTGGTGGGAGACAAATCCCAGGCCGGGTATGCCAAGCCTTCCCAGGCAGTACGGGCCGATCAGGATGCCGCCTATCAGGTAGGCCGTCACCGCCGGCAGTTTCAGCTGTTTAACAACACGCGACATAAATAGCCCTGCAAGCAGGGCTATTGACAATGTAAATAATTGCTCCATTTTAACTCTCTCCCTCCCCCGCATCCGTTGTCTGCGGAGTGTTATTTTGTGCGGCATCGTCCGTGCCGTTGTTTTCCATCTGTGCGGTTTCCTGTGCAGCTTCGTTCGCACTGTTTTCCGGCTGTGCTGCAGTCTCGCCTGCATCGCTTACCGGCTGTGCGGTTTCCTGCGCACTCACATCCACACTGCTTACCGGCTGTGTCGCTTCCTGTACAGCTTCGTTCGCACTGTTTTCCGGCTGTGCTGCAGTCTCGCCTGCATCGCTTACCGGCTGTGCGGTTTCCTGCGCTGCCTCATCCGTGCCATGTTCCGACTGCTCCAGGTATCTCTCCTTCACGGAATTTTCCACCTCGTGGAAGATTTCCATAAATTCCTTCCCGGTAATGGTTTCTTTTTCGATCAGGAAATCCGCGATGCGGTCCAGGGCCAGCCTGTGCTCCACCAGAAGGCGCACGGCCTCGCTGTAAGCCTCTTTGATGACACGCATCACTTCTTTGTCCACCTCTGCCGCCGTCTCATCGCTGCAGTTCATAATGGTCCTGCCGTCCAGATACTGGTTCGCCGGGGATTCCAGCCCCACCATCCCGAATTTCTCGGACATGCCGTACTGCGTGATCATAGCACGGGCCAGCCGGGTGGCCTGCTCGATATCGTTCGCGGCGCCTGTGGTGATGCTGTTAAACACGATCTGCTCCGCGGCGCGTCCCGCCACACATTCCACGATGCGGGCCTGGATCTCCGCCTTGGAGTTGAGGAATTTTTCTTCCTCCGGCACGTTCATCACATAGCCCAGAGCGCCCATGGTGCGGGGCACGATGGTAATCTTCTGCACCGGCTCGGAATCCTTCTGCAGAGCGCTCACCAGCGCGTGGCCCACCTCGTGGTAGGACACGATGCGCCGCTCCTCTTTGCTCAGGATCTTGTTCTTCTTTTCTTTACCCACCAGCACCACTTCCACCGACTCAAACAGATCGGCCTGGCTGACGGCGTTCCTGCCGTTCTTCACCGCCAGGATGGCGGCCTCGTTGATCATGTTCGCCAGGTCGCTTCCCACGGCGCCGGAGGTGGCCAGCGCGATGGCTTCCAGATCCACCGTCTCGTCCATGCGCACGTTTTTCGCGTGAACCTTCAGCACATCCACCCTGCCCTTCAGGTCGGGCTTATCCACGATCACCCTGCGGTCGAAACGGCCGGGGCGCAGAAGCGCCGGATCCAGCACTTCCGGGCGGTTGGTGGCCGCCAGGATCAAAAGCCCGGAGGCCGTGTCGAAGCCGTCCATCTCCGCAAGGAGCTGGTTCAACGTCTGTTCGCGCTCATCGTTCCCGCCGCCAAAGTGGCTGTCACGCGTCTTTCCGATGGCATCGATCTCATCGATAAAGATAATACAGGGAGCGTTCTTTTTTGCTTCCTCAAACAGTTCGCGCACGCGGGACGCGCCCACGCCCACAAACATTTCCACGAAGTCAGAACCGGACAGGGAGAAGAACGGCGCGTGGGCCTCTCCCGCCACCGCCTTTGCCAGCAGCGTTTTGCCGGTGCCCGGAGGGCCCACCAGCAGAGCGCCCTTCGGCAGCTTTGCCCCGATCTTGGAATATTTGCCCGGATTTTCCAGAAAGTCCACCACTTCCTGCAGGGATTCCTTCGCCTCGTCCTGCCCGGCCACATCCTTAAATGTCACGCCGGTCTCTTTCTGCGCGTAGACGCGGGCCTTGTTCTTGCCAATGCCCATCACACCGCCGCCTCCGCCCATGCGGCGCAGGAAAAAGCCCATCAGCACCCAGATGAGGAGCAGCGGCAGCAGAAAGCTCAGCAGGCTGTATATGATCTCCGACGTCATATCCGGGATCTCCCTGCTGAAGTCCACATCCGCGTCCAGCAGCTTCTGCACCAGCTCCGGATCGTCCACCAGCCCGGTGTAGTAGGTGTATTCCATGTCTCCAAAAAGGGACGCCTGCGTTTTCGGCGTGATGACGTACTTGCCCGACTGGATCTCCACCTTCTCCACCTGCCCCTTTTCCAGCAGGTCCATAAACTGGTTGTAGGTGATCTCCTGGTTCGTGACGCCGCGCCGGAAGCTGTTGAACAGCCCGGTGATGATCAGCGTGATCACCGTGACGATGAGAAACACCATGATGGTCTGGCTGTTCTTCGGCGGCTTGTTGTTATTATTGTTATTATTGGAACCGTTTCCCGGGCCCTGCCCGCGGTTTTGGTTATTATCCATCTTTTATCCTCCTTGATAAACTGCCTTTGCAGACACTCTTTAGTATAAGGATTCTCCCTCAAGAAATCAATATTCAGATTGAAAAAAGATTCTTCTTTTTCTTAAATATTTCTAAAAAACAATAAAAAATTACTGGAAAAGTTTTTCCATATAGGCTATGATGGTAGCATATTACGAACGCATATGGCGGCAGCCTATTACGACCAGAGGATGAAGATGATGAAAATTGGATTCGACAACGACAAATACCTAAAAATGCAGTCCGAGCACATCCGCCGGCGCATCAGCAAGTTTGGGAACAAGCTGTATCTGGAGTTCGGCGGAAAACTGTACGATGATTACCACGCATCCCGCGTGCTTCCCGGCTTCGAGCCGGACAGCAAGCTGCGCATGCTGATGCAGCTTGCCGACCAGGCGGAGATCGTGATCGCCATCAGCGCGGGCGATATCGAAAAAAACAAGATCCGGGGCGACCTGGGCATCACCTACGACACAGATGTGCTGCGCCTGATCCGCGTTTTTGAGGAGCGCGGCCTGTACGTGAGCAGCGTGGTCATCACCCGGTATACTGGGCAGGCGACAGCGGATCTGTTCCGGGCGCGCCTGCAGAAGCTGGGCATCCGTGTGTACACTCATTATGTGATCCCCGGCTACCCCAGCAACCTTCCCCTGATCGTCAGCGATGAGGGCTACGGAAAAAATGATTATATTGAAACCACGCGCCCCCTGGTGGTCGTCACCGCGCCGGGGCCGGGCAGCGGCAAAATGGCCACCTGCCTGTCCCAATTATACCACGAGCACAAGCGCGGCATCCCGGCGGGGTACGCAAAATTTGAAACTTTCCCCATCTGGAACCTGCCCCTGCGCCACCCGGTGAACCTGGCCTATGAGGCGGCCACGGCGGATCTGAACGATGTGAATATGATCGACCCGTATCACCTGGAAGCCTACCAGGAAACAACGGTCAACTATAACCGGGATGTGGAGATCTTCCCGGTGCTCACCGCGATCTTTGAAAAAATCGCCGGGAGCAGCCCCTACAAGTCTCCCACGGACATGGGAGTGAACATGGCGGGAAACTGCATCTGCGATGACGCGGTGTGCTGCGAGGCCTCCCGGCAGGAGATCATCCGGCGCTATTACCAGGCTTTAAACGCTCTGGCTAACGGCTCTAAAACGGAAGACGAAGCCATGAAGATCGAGCTGATCATGAAGCAGGCCGACATCTCCAAAGAAGACCGGCACGTGGTGACTGCCGCCCTGAAACGCAGCGAGGAGACGGGCCTTCCCGCCGCCGCCATGGAGCTTCCCGACGGGCGCATGATCACCGGAAAAACCTCCGAACTTCTGGGCGCTTCCGCCGCCCTGCTTTTGAACGCGCTGAAGGAACTGGCGGGGATCGACCACAAAAAGCACGTGATCTCCCCCGCGGCCATCGAGCCGATCCAGCGCCTGAAGACGGCGTATCTTGGGAGCAAAAACCCGCGGCTGCACACGGACGAGGTGCTGATCGCCCTTTCTATGAGCGCGTCCAGCAGCACGGACGCCCAGCTCGCCCTGGAACAGATCCCGCGCCTTGCGGGCTGCCAGGTGCACACCACGGTCATGCTCTCTCCGGTGGATATCAAAACTTTCCAGAAGCTGTCTGTGCAGCTGACTTCGGAACCGGTTTATGAGAAAAAACCGGCGCATGAGAAAACCTGAAAGGAATCCTATTAAATTAAAAAAACTGATCATATCTATCAGAACTGCTCATTAATAAAACCATATTTTTTCGTTTTCAACTCTGCAAAAATCAGTTATACTGGATGCGTATTGGATCGACACAACGGGGTGCGTCCTTCGGCGGGTTTTCCTGCCTGGGATGCATCCCTGAAATTTTTTTGCCCGGTCTTTTTCTGCCATCGTGCAGCATCGGCGCAGTTTTAAGGAGGATAAGTATGTCTGTAAAATACGTTTTTGTCACAGGGGGCGTGGTATCCGGTCTGGGAAAAGGCATCACTGCCGCATCCCTTGGGCGTCTTTTAAAGGCGCGCGGCTATAAAGTGACCATGCAGAAATTCGACCCCTACATCAACATCGATCCCGGCACCATGAACCCCATCCAGCACGGGGAAGTGTTCGTGACGGACGATGGGGCGGAGACGGATCTGGACCTGGGACATTACGAGCGCTTTATCGATGAAAGCCTGACCAAAAATTCCAACGTGACCACCGGAAAAATTTACTGGTCCGTCCTCCAGAAAGAGCGGCGCGGCGATTTCGGCGGCGGCACCGTGCAGGTGATCCCGCACATCACAAACGAGATCAAGAACCGGTTTTACCGGAACTATACTTCCGATGAGATGCACATAGCCATCATCGAGGTGGGTGGAACCGTGGGCGATATTGAAAGCCAGCCTTTCCTGGAGGCCATCCGGCAGTTCCAGCACGATGTGGGCAGAGAAAACGCCATTTTGATCCATGTATCTTTGATCCCATACATCAAGGCTTCCGGCGAGATGAAGACGAAGCCCACCCAGACCAGCGTGAAGCAGCTGCAGGGCATGGGGATCTGGCCGGATATTCTGGTGTGCCGTTCGGAGCTGCCCCTGGAGCCCGGCATCAAAGAAAAGATCGCGCTTTTCTGCAACGTGCCGGTGAGCCACGTACTGCAGAATCTGGATGTGGAATATCTCTACGAGGCGCCGCTTGCCATGGAGCAGGAGCGGCTGGCCCAGGTGGCCTGTGAGTGCCTGAACCTGGACTGCCCGGAGCCGGATCTGACCGACTGGACCGCCATGGTGGACGCCCTGCGCCATCCCACAAAGGATGTGACCGTCGCCCTGGTGGGAAAATACACGCAGCTCCACGATGCCTACATCAGTGTGGTGGAGGCCCTGAAGCACGGCGGCATTTCTCAGCGCGCCACGGTACATATCAAATGGATCGATTCGGAACTTCTGAACGAGGAAAATGCGGAAGAACTGCTGGGGGATGTGAGCGGCATCCTGGTGCCCGGCGGCTTCGGCGACAGGGGGATCGACGGAAAGATCACCGCCATCCATTATGCCCGGGAGCACGATGTGCCTTTCCTGGGCCTGTGCCTGGGCATGCAGCTTGCCATTGTGGAATTTGCCCGCAGTGTGGCCGGGCTGAAGGACGCCCACAGCGTGGAGCTGAACCCCGCCACCCAGCACCCGGTGATCGCGCTGATGCCGGATCAGGACGGCGTGGAGGATATCGGCGGCACCCTGCGTCTGGGTTCCTATCCCTGCGTGCTGGACAAGACCACGAAGGCATACGCCCTGTACGGCGCAGAGACCATCTGTGAGCGCCACAGACACCGCTATGAAGTGAACAACGATTACCGCAAGGTGCTGACCGACCATGGCATGACTTTGTCCGGCCTCTCGCCGGACGGGCGGATCGTGGAGATGATCGAGCTGAAATCCCACCCGTTCTTCCTGGCCACTCAGGCGCACCCGGAGCTGAAGTCCCGCCCCAACCGCCCGCACCCACTGTTTGTGGGATTTGTGGAGGCGGCGCTGGCCTATCAGGGGTAGGATCATAAGCTATCTGGGATAGGATTATAAGATAGTAAGATGAACCCCCGCATACAAAACCCGCAGGTGCGGCTTTTGCAGATCTGTTTTCTGCATCCGCCGCCCTTGCGGGTTTTTGTTTTTATTTTTTATTTTACTTTTCGCGCTGCATTTTGCTATTGCACTGCGTTTTGCGTTTGCATTGCGCTTTGCTTTTGCATTGCGTTTTGCTTTCGCACTGCTTTCTGCTTTGCGTTCGCTTTGCTTTTTATTTTACTTTTTACATTGCTTTTGATTTTATTTTACTGTAACTTTGCAGGTCACTTTAATCTTGCCTGTCTGCACCGTTATAGTGGCAGTGCCTTTCTTCTTCGCCGTGATCTTGCCCTTTGCGTTCACCGTGGCCACTTTCTTGTTGGAAGAAGTGTACTTCAGGGTTCCGGTACTTCCCGCGGGCGAGAATTTCGGCTTCAGTGTGTAGGTCTTCCCTTTCTTAACACTTACACTCTTTGGCACGTTCTTGATGGCCGTCACCGCAGGTCTCGTCACTTTCACTGTGACCACAAATTTCTTCTTGCCCGATGTGACTGTGATCTTTGCCGTGCCTGCTTTTACCCCTTTCACCACACCCTTGGCGGATACGGTGGCCACCTTCTTGTTGGAGCTTGTGTAGGTCACCTTATCCTGGCTGGTGACAGGCGTGATGGTGGGCTTTAAGGTTATGGTCTTGCCAATCTGCACAGAAGCACTCTTCTTCAGGCCAGAGATCGCCGTGGTCCTTACCACCGGACTCTGCACCGTAACAGTGAAGGAACTCTTTGCGCCGCCCACTGTGGTGGCGGTGATGACTGCCGTTCCCTTTTTCTTTGCCGTTACCTTTCCGGTCTTTTTATCTACAGTGGCCACTTTGGGCTTGTTGGACGTCCATGTTTTGATGGAGTCACCCTTCTGCAGGCCGGTCACATACGATTTTGCGGCAAATGTTTTCTTCACCTGCAGCGGAACCTTCTTCACAGTGAATTTCACGGCCGCTTTCAGTTTTGCAACAGACTTCGTCTGCTTCGCCCCGCACACGGAACATGTGCTGGTCTGTACGCCTTCCTTCAGAACGGTCGGCTCCGTGGTGGTCTTATAAGCGCCGTAGGTATGCGCCGTCATCTCTATGGTTTCCGTACGCGTTTCGCCGCACTCCTCACAGGTAAATGTTTTCACGCCGGCCGCCTTGCAGCTCGCCGCCTGTGTAACGACCCCTTTATTCCATGCGTGTACGCCGGTGGCCGCAATCTCCTCCGTGCGGGTGGCATTTTTGCAGACAGTACACGTAAACGTCCTCACGCCGGCTGCCTTGCAGCTCGCCGCCTGTGTAACGACCCCGCCATCCCATGTATGTACGCCGGTGGCCGCAATCTCCTCCGTGCGGGTGGCCTTGCAGGCAGTACATGTAAACGTCCTCACGCCGGCCGCTCCGCAGGTTGCCTCGGTAGTCACAGCTCCTTCATCCCAGCTGTGTGCGTCCGGCACAATAGGCAGTGCGCGCACTTCTTTTTGGCCGCAGGAGCACACATATTCCTGCTCTCCTTCTTCTGCGCAGGTTGGCGGTTTCAGGATGTCTCCAGGGTTCCATTCGTGTTTATGCTCATCGCCCACAAAGATCCTCAATGACGCTGTGGCAACATTTTGATTCTCCGTAAATTCGTAATCGATTTTCGTTCCCAGACTTGCAACCAGGATATACTCTCCCTGCGGAAGTGCAAACATATCTACCGGTTTTGTAAGATCCGCTGCCCCGGACGCATCCGGCTCGTACAGGTTAACCCGCACATAGTTTCCATATGCATCCGGTTTATAATTCGCATAAACCTTCTGTTCGCTTCCGTCATCGTATGCTATACAAACCGTTATGTCCTTGCCATATACCTCTATATAGTATCCCACACTGTAATTTGTGCGCGTGCGCTCCTCATCAAACCGTATGGAAGTCGGATTTGCAAGCGTCTTTATACAGAACGCAAATGTACATGCGTCATAGGCACTCCCTTTCAAGTTAAAGTAATAGGTCTGTCCGGCATTCAGCGTCTGCTTCAGCGAAAAATGATTTCCATAGCCACTCTCATCGTCCTCCGCAATGCAGTGGTACTCACTGTCATACACTTCCACACAGCTGTTCTGATCTTCTCCCACAGAATCCCAGGCATATAGGAAGTAGTCCCCATCCGCAGCGGGGGTGAAGCGGTACCATACGCTCTCTCCCTTCGCAACCTCTACCTGATATTCCATGCCCAGCACAAGTTCCTTCTGTACTTCCTCCGGTGTCACAGTGAAGGAAAAGGCATCCTGCTGTACATCATCCACAAACAGCACCAGTGTGTACTCGCCTACTGGCGGAATACTTTTATCTATGTACCATCCAGTGTCATCCGGCATATCGATGTATGCGCCATCTTTTTGCAGACAGAGACGCAGGCTCTCGTGATTTGAAGATCCACACTGAAAAACATAGTGCCATTCTCCCGTCTCGTCAGTCCGCGAAGTATAGACCCAATTTGAGACATAATCTGTAGAGCCGTCTTCGTAGCTTAAATTTACTCCCACCTTTTGCCGGAGCATCCCCAGCATCTGCAGCTGAGAACACGAGCCAGTTACATTTTGGATCTTGGCTTCTGTCAGTATTTTTCTATCTGCTAACGTAAAAGTGCCGGTGTACGCGCCAGTACTCTCGCTTTTCAGAGTGAGCACATATTCTGACCCCTTCGCCATATCATCATATTCCCACCCATACGTGCCATCAACTTCACCACGAGCACAACAGCTCAGTCCATTCACATTTACGACGTAGATCTCTGCATATAAGCATGCACCCCAGTCATCCCCGTCCTCCACGCTTGTCATCTGTATGTTCAATATACGGTTTTCCGTTGATGGAGAAATATGGTAATACTTTGTCTGTCCGGCAGCAATGGAATACTCGGCGGGAAGTTCATCTGCCGCCGGTTTCTCAATGGTTATGGCCTGTGTACCTACTGTTTGTTCACCGTCCATATTATTTTGCATTGTGACCCGCACCGTAAAGGTTCCAAACGGAAGAAAATAACCTTCCTCCGCGTATAGAGTATATCCATTTTCATCCACCACTTCCATTGCACCAACATAGTCCCTGTTGGATGGGGCGCACGTAAATGCCATTTCGTCATTCCGTACCCTAATCCAATTGCTCAGCACCTCCGGTTCCGTCTGGCCTTCATAGTAAACGGATACCTTCAGTTTGGAAAGGTCGTCAAGCACCGTCATAGCATTATAGGCGGTTGACGGTTTTTCTATTTCAATACGAACTGGCTTCAGCATCTGTTCTTCTGTGACGCTGATCTGCTCTGCGGACGCCCCGTTCGCCTCTGTTCCCACCTGCATATCGGCCAGCGCGGGCGCGTTATCCAGCACGATTTCTTCCTCGTCTGTATCCACGTTTCCTGCTGCATCTGCAGGTACTTCCGCAGATTCGCCCGCCTCCGGAGCCTGCGCTTCCTCTGTATCCGCAGTGATTGGCTGCGTCTCACTCTGTGCCGGATCCGCAGTCTCCGCCTGTGCAGGCACTTCTTCCTGTGTGGGTACCTCCGGCTGCGCCGTTACTTCTTCCTGTACCGGTGTTTCCGGCTGCGCCGTCACTTCTTCCTGTGCCAGTGTTTCCGGCTGAGCTGCCACTTCTTCCTGGGCCAGTGTTTCCGGCTGCGCCGCCACTTCTTCCTGTACCGGTACTTCCGGCTGTGCGGGCACTTCTGCCTGTACCGGTGCTTCTGCCTGCACCTCCGGCTGTACCGTCACTTCCGGCTGTGCAGGTGCTTCCGCCTGAGCGGTCGCCTCTGCCGTCACCTGGGTCTGATCCGCCAGCGGCACAATTTCTTCCGCCGCAGCCGGAACAACACCCTGCATGGCCAGTATCCCGGCCAAAACCATTGCTGTTACCTTTCTTTTCACAACTCATTCCCTCCTTGTAGAAATTTTACCATATTATACCACTGGTATCGATAAAGAGCAATCAAAATATACAATTTTCTGATAAATTTTTATAATTTATAATATTAAATATTCTGTATAAATATGTTTGCAGCAAACCCGAAATTCCAATCGATTTCCGCACGATGTTCAAACCAATTTCTGGCCAGGGTTCCGGCCAATCTCTGCTCTGGGTTCCGTCCGATCTTTGCCCGTAGTTCCTGCCAATTTTGTTATTGAACTTATAAAAGCCGCGGTATATAATACGCATGAAATGCGAATTGCCCTGGGGATTCTGAACGGAAATCCTAAAAAAACTTGAAAGATAATTGCCTTTGGAATCCTGAAAAATCTTGAAAGGAATTTCCGAAAGAAATATCACGGATGCGCTGTGCCCGCATAAGGGGAGTGAAATGTTATGGAAAAGACGATCGAACTGTCCGAAAAAGATCAGGCGTCCAGAGAATTTATCCTGCACGGGAATATGTGGTGGGTGGTGGCAAAGATCTGTCTGCCCCTGGCCATTTTTCAGGAGGTGAACCATCTGTTCACCATCCTGGATACGATGATGGCCTCACACATCAGCGCCGAGGCTGTGTCTGCCGTGGCCTATCTGGCCCAGTTCCAGCTGATGATCAGCGCTATCGGCACTGGGCTGGCCGCCGGGAGCAGCATCAAAGTGAGCGAGGCATACGGGGCGGGTGATTTCGCGCTGGTAAAAAAGCGCGTCAGCAGCCTGATCGCCGTATGCGGGTGCATGGCCGCGCTGATCCTCGCCCTGCTTCCGTTTACTCCCACCTTCCTGCGGATTACCGGCACGCCCGAATCCTTTATCGAGATCGGTTCCCGCTATTTTATGATCACCATCGGCGGCACGATCCTGAGCTTTTTTAATAACGTGTATATCGCCATCGAACGGGCGCGCGGAAATTCCCGCCGCATCATGGCGCTAAATATGCTGGTGATGACGCTGAAGCTGTCCCTCACTGCCTTTTTTATTTATGGACTGCACGGAGACATCACCATGATCGGCGTGGCTACGCTGATCTCGCAGGCCGTAATGCTGATTCTGGCGGCCTATCATCTTTCCGGGAAAAATGATGTGTTTGGCTTCAGTCCCCGCTACATTGCCCTGAACCGAAAGGTGACCGCGCCCATGATCACGCTCTCCCTACCGGTGATCATAGAAAAGATCGCGTTTTCCATGGGGAAAACGGTGGTGAACGCCATGTGCGCAAATTATGGCACCACCACGGTGGGCGCCCTGGGGATCTCCAACAATGTGAACGGCACGGTGACCAGTTTTCAGGATGGCTTAAAAGACGGGGGAGCCGCCATCATCAGCCAGAACCGGGGCGCCGGAAAACACGACCGCGCTCTGGACGCTTTCTATAAGCTGCTTGTCTACAATGTGCTGGTTGGATTTGTGGGCTGGATCCTGGTCAATGTGTTCATCGGCCCCCTCACCTGGATCTTCGCAAACAGCCAGAGTGGCTTTCAGCCGGAGTTTCAGCAGATCATTATAAAAGTGCTGCGCTTTGAGAGCCTGGGCGGGTGTGTTCCCCTTGGCGTCACTGCCGCTGTGATGGCGCTGCTGTACGGCTATGGTCGCACGCGGCTCACCCTGCTGATCAATTTCTGCCGAGTGTTTGTCTTTCGCATCCCGGTGCTGTGGGCACTGCAGCACTTCACGTCTCTTGGGAGCGAGAGTGCAGGCATCATCATGCTGGTGAGCAATACCTGTGTGGGCATTATGTCCGGGATCATCGGCGCCATGGTAGTGCGGAAAATCCGGAAGAATTGAGGAACCGTTTTCTGTTACGATCGCTTCTCTATTTTACGACAGTCTATTTTATGGCAAAAAGCTGCGGCAGATCCGTTTTCACGGTCTCCTGCCGCAGCTTTTCTTCTGTTTGATCTATATCGGACTCACAGGCATATATTCCTTTTCCGCAAAGTCTGGCTATTGCGTCATCTGTCCTGATACTCTTTCTATTCTCCAGGCACCTTTTTCACTTTTTATTCCCTAGGCAACAATGGGTTCATATACTGCCACATAGGTCTTATTATATCCAGTGAAGTTGATGTCGCCATCCGGATAGCTGTCCATATAAGTGTCTGTCCGTGTGGCTTCCGTCTTGCTTGCATCTTTTTGCAGCAATCCATTATCGAGTTTTTCAGCCCATCCAACAAAGCGGAACCCGGCTTTCGCCTTCGGAGCAACCACCGTGATGGGGTTCTGTGTGCCGCGGATCATTTTTACAATAACGCCCACGCGCTTGCCGCTCTGATCCACGAATCCCTCGCACTGGCTGAGATCGGCTTCATAATAAACGCCCCACACCATGTTTTCGTACCATTTCTGGCTCTTTTGTTCAGCGCTCGCTATTTCTTCTGCAGTCTTGTGGCATCTGTCACAGGTGCCGTTCACCATGTTATGTCCCAGCTTATCTATCTTATCCTTCTGTACCACCGCATGGCATTTCTCGCAGACACGGTATGTGTATCCATCTGTCGTGCAGGTCGCCTCGCGCGTCTCCAGCGCTTCATTTCCAAACTGATGGCCTTCCGCCTCAATGGTCCGCGTTTCCATGATCTTTCCGCAATATACGCACTTCTTCACCACTCTGCCGGGTGATGTGCAGGTAGCTTCTTTGTCTATTACAAATTCTTCTGCGCACTTATGGTCGGTAGTCGGGATAACCGTACCGCTTGTAGTGGTATATCCGCATCTGCTGCATTTCTTAACCATCCAGCCGGTTCTGCTGCAGGTGGCCTCTGTGGCAACATAATCTTCAAAGTTATGCCCGCCAAGGCTGGGGATGATCGTCTTTTCTGTCTTATTACAGGTGCTGCATGTTTTCAGGATGTATCCAGGCGTCTGGCACCCTGGCTCTCCCTTTTTCTCAGACCAGTTGTGCTCTCCCGTTGCCGCTATGGGAGTCACATCCGTCACTGCGTCGCAGCCTTCCCGCGTGCAGTGTCTGGACATCTGCCCCGCCTGTGCGCAGGTGGCCTCTCTGTCTACCGTATAGGTGTCGGAAAAATCATGTCCCAGCGCTTTTGTCATATTGAAAAATCCCTGATGACATATCTCACATTCCAAATAATCGGAAACACCAAACTGTGTGCAGGTGGCCGGATGATCTTTGTCCGGATCTTCTACCTTTACATGTGCCTGCGGATTTGCCGCGATGACCTTCGTCTCTTTCGCGCCGCATGTCGTGCAGGTTCTCTCTGCTTCGCCCGCTGTCAGGCAGGTAGCCTCTGTGGTCACCTCCCACTCGCCAAAGCTATGTATATGCTCTGTCGGAGCTTCTGTTGTTTCCTGCGTCTCTGTCTGCGGAGCTTCCGTCGCTTTCTGTGTCTCTGTCTGCGGAGCTTCCGTTGCTTTCTGCGTCTCGGTCTGCGGAACTTCCGTTGCTTTCTGTGTCTCTGTCTGCGGAGCTTCCGTTGCTTTCTGCGTCTCGGTCTGCGGTGCTTCCGTTGCTTTCTGCGCCTCGGTCTGCGGCGCTGCTGCTGCCTTCGGGGCCTCGGTCTGCGGCGCTGTCACTGCCTTCGGGGCCTCGGTCTGCGGCGCTGTCACTGCCTTCGGGGCCTCGGTCTGCGGTGCT
>CANRKY010000005.1 GCA_947631355.1 uncultured Marvinbryantia sp. | reverse complement strand
AATCATCCACTTTTATTGCGGATGTATTTACCACACCATATACTCACATCACTTCAGGTTTTCAGACAGTCTCCCCCAGGGGATTTTGGCGATGTGCCGATTTCTGCGGCATAGATCGCTACAGAGTGAAATACCAGATAAAATGCCATAAAGAGCGCAATCGCTCTGATCCCTTTTTGTTTTTTCATACTTACCTCCTGATTACTGCAATATTTCTTTACCACTGTACTTCATTATATACCTATGTCGCAGCGGAGGGCAATATGGTCTCCCCGTATTTGCCCGAAAAAATATATTTTTTATCCGGTTTTTCCGGTATAGCAAAAGGGCGCTGTATAAGCAGCGCCCTTCTTCCTATTTCATAATCTATAAACTAGTTTGTGATGGTAAGTTCTGTCTCTTTGTCGAACACATGGATCTTGGACGCATCCAGAGCAAATTTCACGGTGGAACCGGTTCTTGCTGTGGTTGTCGGGTTTACGCGTGCTGTCATCGGGAAGTTCTCCAGATCGAAATACAGGAATACTTCTGCACCTAACAGCTCGTATACTCTGATGGTCGCTTCCACTACGGTATCCGGTGACTGTGCGATAAACGCTGCGTCATCATGTACATCTTCCGGACGGATACCCATAACAACGGTCTTTCCGCCGTAGCCGCCATCGATCAGAGCTTTCGCTTTGTCTTTCGGAAGCTTGATGTCAAATGCGCCAACCTTCAGGTCTACATCGCTGCCGTTTACGTTTACAACAGCATCCAGGAAGTTCATCTGCGGAGAGCCGATGAAGCCTGCCACAAACAGGTTGCCCGGGTTGTTGTACAGGTTCTGCGGAGAATCTACCTGCTGAACGATACCGTCTTTCATAACAACGATCCTGGTACCAAGCGTCATAGCCTCGGTCTGGTCATGTGTAACGTAGATGATGGTTGCGCCCAGTCTCTGATGCAGTTTGGAGATCTCTATACGCATCTGCACACGCAGTTTTGCATCCAGGTTTGACAGCGGCTCGTCCATAAGGAATACCTTCGGATCACGAACGATTGCACGACCCATAGCAACACGCTGTCTCTGACCACCGGAAAGAGCCTTCGGCTTACGGTCAAGCAGTTTATCCAGGTCAAGGATCTTAGCTGCCTCTTTTACCATCTTATCGATCTGATCCTTCGGAGTCTTTCTCAGTTTCAGACCAAACGCCATGTTATCGTACACGGTCATGTGCGGATACAGAGCGTAGTTCTGGAATACCATTGCGATATCTCTGTCTTTCGGCTCTACATCGTTCACAACTCTGTCGCCGATCTTCAGAGTACCCTCTGAGATCTCCTCCAGACCTGCGATCATACGAAGGGTTGTGGACTTACCACATCCAGAAGGACCTACGAAGATGATGAACTCTTTGTCCTCAATCTTCAGGTTGAAGTCTTTTACTGCTTCGAATCCATTCGGGTATCTTTTGTAAATGTGTTCCAAAGATAAACTTGCCATTTCACTTTCCTCCTAAACGTTTTTATCAATTAGTTCGGCGTCCTGCTGCCTTTACGAAACTCACAGTCAGCCTATGCGAAAAGTATACCCTATTTACTTAAAAATCTCCATACCACTAATCAACAAAAATTTTCAGAGCGGCTTGTCACAAATGCCAATGCTCTTTGTGTCCTTTTTTCGTGCGCGGCAAATTGACGAAACTTTCCTGATAAATTTATGCGGTTTTAACAATGGAGGAATTTTTTTGCAAACACTTTGACAGGAAATCGTGTTCTGTGTATAATAGGGAACATGGACTATATTGTATTTGATTTAGAATGGAACCAATGCCCGGACGGGAAGGAAAAGGAGCGGCCCGATATCCCTTTTGAGATCCTGGAGATCGGCGCCATAAAACTGAACAGCGAAAAGCAGGAAATAGACCGTTTTCATGAATTTATCAAGCCGACGGTCTATTCTCGACTGCATTATAAAACGAAGGAGATCATCCACATCTCCCCGGAGGATCTGAAGCAGGCGGACCGCTTCCCGGATGTGATCCGGCGCTTCCGCCAGTGGTGCGGCGAGGACTGCCTGTTCTGCACCTGGGGCGCCCTGGATCTTCTGGAGCTGCAGCGGAATCTCCGGCACTACACGATTCCCAATTTTTTCCCGTTCCCGCTGAAATATTATGATATTCAGAAGATCTTCAGCCTCACCTACGAGGACGGAAAGCTGCGGCGGTCCCTGGAGTTCGCCGTGGATATGCTGGAGATCAAAAAAGATATTCCTTTTCATGAAGCGCTCTCAGACGCCTATTACACCGCGTCTGTGATCCGCCGGATCCCGGATGACAAACTTCTTTCGTTCTACTCCATCGACTATTTCCGGATTCCCCAAAAAGCAAGTGAAGAAATTTTTGCCGTCTTTCAGAATTACGCGAAGTATGTGTCGCGCATGTTTCCCTCCAGGAAAGAGTGTATGCGCGACCGCACGGTGGTCTCCACAAAGTGTTACCTCTGCGGAAAGCCCGCGGCCAAAAAGCTGCCCTGGTTCCCCACCGGCGGGAAAAATTACAGTTCCCTCGCGTACTGCGCGGAGCACGGCTATATGAAGGGAAAGATCCGCATTAAGAAGACCGAGGACAATAAGGGATATTTCTGCGTGAAGACCCTGAAGCTGATCGATGAAGGCCGCGCGCAGGAAATCCGCGAGCGCTATCACAAAAAGCTGGCGAAAAAAGAGCCCCAGGAGGATTGAAACTCCACGGGGCTCCGTTTTTCAAGTTCTTTACTTTGTATTTTTGAAATTCTCCACCAACTGTTCTACCTCAGAGAGCAGGCAGTCCAGTCTGCCGTAAAACGCGTCGTTGTTGGAGGGGTTGTCCAGCTCCCCTTCCAGTTTCTTAAACAGATCCACGATGGCGCGCATCCTCTTTTTTCCGCTCCCGTCTTTGTAGAGCATGTAGCGGCTGCGCTCGTTCTCCTCCGGGGTCATCTTTTTGAGGACCACTTCTACATTGGGCTTCTCGCCGATGTAGCGGTAGGTGATGGACGGTGACGCATGGTTCAGCAGATTCTGCAGATAGTAGATGTCGTTTGTGTTTTTATAGTATCTCCACGCAAAGGTCTTCCGCATGGTCTGCGCGCCGATGGAGTTTAACCCCATGTCTTTGCCCACGCTCTTGAACACACGGTACGCCTGCTCTCTGGAGAGCGGCGCGGAAGAACTGGCGTGGCCCTGGATCAGATACGCGTCCGGGTCTTTGCCCTCGGTGTAGGCCGTGATGATGGCTTTCAGCTCTTTGGGGATGGTGAACACACGCTTGATGTTCTTTGTGCCGATGGACGCCTCGATCTTGTCTTTGCCGCGGATGTCCTTGTTCCGGAATTTCAGGATTTCCTGGAGCTGCATGCCTGTCCCAACGCCAATTTCAAACAAAATGTAATACTTATCGTCCACTTCGCGCAGCGCCTCTTTAAATCTTTTCAGTGTTTCCTCGTCTTTGATCGGTGATACCCAGTTCATAAAATTTCCTCCCTTTTTTATAAATTTTATTTTTTGTGATTTTTTGTGAACCTGGAGACAGCATGTATTTTATCCCCGGCATTTCTGTGTTACGGTATTTCTGTGTTATGGCATTTTTGTGTTATGATATTTCTGTGTTATGGAATTTCTGTGTTATAGTATTTCTGTGTTATTGCTCGTCTATGGGAACCTCAATATATTCCTCATCCTCCGGCGCGGCGGCCGCTTTCTGCTGTTCCTCCTGCGCCTTATGCTTTTTCTTTTCTTCATCGAGCTGCATCTGCAGTGCGCCGGCCCGCAGCTCCGCCTCCACCTGCGCCGCCGACTTCCGCTCAATTTCTTCTTCCAGGCGGTGCCGCAGCTCCATCTCCTCTTTTCGCTGCTCCATGATCCGGCGGTATTTCCTCTGGCGGTTGATCGCCACCAGCAATAGCGGCACGAAAAGCAGCAGAAGCAGTGCGCCGATGATCACAGCCACCACAGTGTATTCTTCGATAAACGTGTTCACGCTCTCGTAAGCGCCGGAAAGGGCTGTGGATGCTCTCCCGAAAAGTTCCTGCACGGACGCCAGAACGCCCGATGTGCTGTCTTTCCCGCTCTCCGTCTCCATCTCTGTCGCCGCGGCTGTCTCGGTCGGGGCTTCCGTGGGCGGCTCTGTCTCCCACTCTCCCGTGTAGGTGAACGGCACGCTGCCCATCACCTGGCCTTCGTAAGTGTATGTGAGGGTGTTTGTGGCAAAGTCCATCGTTTTTTTCAGATCCGTCTGCTGCACGCCCTCCGGCAGGGTGACAATGGTTGTCCCAACCATGGAAAAGGGCTTCTGCAGGATGTCCGCCTGGCGGATCTTTTCCAGCTCCGCCGGATCGGTGACGCCTGTGATCTCCATATCCGGGGACGCCGCGTTGGAGATCTGTTCGTTGTGAAAACCGGCGAACCCGTAGTCCAGCAGAACCCGCGTTTCATCGTAGGATTCGTACTGGCCGGGAACCATCATCACCACGCAGATCAGCTTCTGTCCGTCCCGCTCTGCCGCCGTCACCAGCGTGTTCCAGGCCTCGTCCGTAAAGCCGTTCTTTCCGCCGATGATCCCGTCGTACTCCATGCCTTCTTCCTCAACCATTTTGTGATGATTGATGAAGTAGCGCTTTTCGTCCACCAGGTTGGTCTCCGGGAAAAAGTATTCTTCCGTGCCGATGATCTCGCAGAATTTGGGATTTTTCAAAGCCTCCTGCATGATCAGCGCCATGTCGTGAGCGGTGGTATAGTGGTTCTCATCGTGCAGCCCGTGGGGGTTCACAAAATGTGTGTGCGTACACCCCAGTTCCTCCGCTCTTTGGTTCATCATGTCCGCAAAGGTTTCCACGTCCCCGCCGATGTGCTCCGCCACCGCGTTGGAGATCTCGTTTGCGGAGGCCAGCAGGATGCCGTACAGACACTGCTCCAGCGTCAGTTCCTCGCCCTCTGTGAGGCCCAGATGGGAGCTTCCGTACTCGATGCTGTACACCGCATACTCGGAAAAAGTCACCACATCGTCCAGATTTCCGTTTTCCAGAGCCAGCAGCGCCGTCATGATTTTTGTGATGCTGGCCGGGTACAGCTCCTGGTCGATATCTTTGGCGTAGAGCACCGCCCCGGTGTCCGCGTCCATCACAATGGCGGAATCCGCCTGCACCGCATCGCCCTGCGGCCAGCCGGCTATATTGTTGGACTGGATCTCCTCATAATACGCCTCTACGTATTCTGCCTCCTCCTGAGAGTCATCATTGGAATCGTCATAGTCTTCTTCCCAGGAGTCATCGCTGTAATCTTCCGCAGGAACATGCGCGGAAAACGCACCCGCAAAGAGCACTGCCGACATAAACAGTGCGCAGAAATATTTCCCTTTTTTCATTATTTCACTCCCTGATTCGCATTTCCTAAAATTACATCACATATTATAACAAATCAAAAAAGATTTTACAAGAGTATTTTTACATTTTTTTCTATTTTTATGATTTCTTTTTTATTTTTTATTTATCCGCTCTTTGCAGATGAATTTATCGACTCGTTTTTCTTTGTGTGTTATTTCATGTGTCCCTTTTTCTTTACATATCGTTTATGAAGCACTTGTACTCCCATCTAAAGCACTTGTCTCTCATCTTTACTTATTGCTTATGTGTCAGAAGTTGCATCCATGTTCTAGGATGCAATCAAAGATTGCACCCATGTTCTAGGATGCAATCAAGGACTGCACCCATGTTCTAAGATGCAATCAAAGATTGCATCCATGTTCTAGGATGCAATCAAAGATTGCATCCATGTTTTGTTCCCAGTGCTCTGCGCTGCCGGTCACACAAAATCCACTCATCCAGTGTGAGGGGCGTGTAGTTGGAATACATACAGAAGCAGTTGATCATATTGCACGGTATGTGGCGCGGCGTGCCGTCCGGCGCTATACTCTCGCTTTTTCGCGTGATCTCCTGGAACTGCTCGATCAGCCGCTGGTCAAATGTGTCGTGCACGTGGCCGTACAGCATATATGTTTTCGGATTTCCCTGGTCGTCCGTGGTATACTGCCCGTTGTAGCACATGATCGGATAGTGGCACAGGATCACTTTGCGCTTGTTGTCCTTTATCTCATCGTAGGGGCGGATCCACACAAACCGCCTTGCATTGTATTCCGCGTTTTTCAGGAAGCGGTCGTGGTTTCCCTGAATGAGATACAGCCGCCCGTTCAGCCGCTCCAGAAGAAGGTTTGTCTCCTTTGCGTCTCCCCAGGACAGATCCCCCAGGATGACCACCTCGTCATTTTTCCGCACTTTCCGGTTCCACTGGGCCAGCATATATGCGTTCATTTCCTCCGCACTGGCAAAGCCGCGGCAGTCCATCCGCGTGTTCATGGCCTCGTGGAAAAAATGCAGATCCGCAATATAATATCTCATACGTTCCGTCCTCCCTCTGTCCTTCCCGCTGCATCCCGCATCCAATGGTACACATATCTTTTGTCTCATAATAGATACATGCACATAAATCTTCTGTTCCATATCAATGCATGCACGTAAGTCTTCTGTTCCATATCAATACATACACATAAGTCTTCTGTCTCATATGAGTACATACACATAGATCTTTTGTTGTATTCACGGATTGTGCTACGACAAACAATTCTCCTGGATAAAATCAAATACTGTCTGAAAATATAGTTCCGGGTCTTTCACATAGGACTGTCCGTGCCCGGCGCCGTCCACCACCAGCAGTTCTTTCTGGGAATTGCAGGCTTCATATAGTTTGTAAACCATTTCCGTGTGGACGAAGTTGTCCTCAGAGCCATGGATAAATAAGATGGGCGTCTGGCTCTTTGCCACCTGTTTCAGCGCCGAGGCTTCCCCGAAGCTGTAGCCTGCCCGGATCTTGCACATCATGCTGGCCGCGTACAGCACCGGGAAATCCGGCAGGTGGAATAGATAGGAAAGTTCGTCTGAAAAAATGTCCCACACCGAGGTGTAGCCGCAGTCCTCCACAATGCCTTTCACATGCGGGGA
Organism: uncultured Marvinbryantia sp.; assembly: GCA_947631355.1. GTDB lineage: Bacteria > Bacillota > Clostridia > Lachnospirales > Lachnospiraceae > Marvinbryantia. The sequence goes on along the minus strand of CANRKY010000005.1, from coordinate 40,434 downwards.
AAGCTCCTCCCCGGAAACCATCATCACCGTAGCGCCGCCCATGGAAACGCCGTGCAGGATGATCTGCGCCTCCGCGTCCCGCTGTATGATATAGTCGATCCATCTCAGCACATCCCTGCGGTCCAGCCAGCCCATTCCTATGTACGTGCCCTCGCTCTGGCCGTGGCCGCGCATATCCGGCGTCAGCACATGATAGCCGCGGGTGCCGTAATAGCTGGCGATGCCGTACATATCCGCGCGCTTTCCGGTGTAGCCGTGAACGGCCAGCAGCCACAGATGGCTGTCCGTCTGATTCAAAAATACATCTCCCCGGAGCGTCAGCCCGTCGTCCGATGTAATCTGCACGGCTTCCTGCGTGATATCCGAAAGCCACTCCTCCCGCTGCTGCCTTACAATGGCCTGGTTCGCGCTCACCGTGTCCTGTGTCTCCTGGCTGACCGAAGACGCGGGCACCACATCCACGTTCACGCCCTTTTTTCTGCCCACGGCAAAACTTACCAGATAGTTCCCCACCGCGATCAGCACCACAAGCAGCACAATCACAATGCCCGCAGCCCATTTCTTCCACTTTTTCTTCTTCATAGGTCCCCTCTTTTCTTTTTCCGGCACTTGTACTTTCCCCCTGATGTCTTCACTTTTCACTTTTCTTTCTGCCGTCCGTATCTTTCCCAGGGCATTTTTAAAGATCTCCCTTGTACACTTACATCTCCCTGGATTTTCGCACGCAGGCTTTTACCGCCTCAAACACCGCGCTGCGAAGCCCCTTTTCTTCCAGCACGCGCACCGCCTCTATGGTGGTTCCCGCAGGAGAGCACACCATGTCTTTTAATTCCGCCGGATGTTTTCCGGTATCCAGCACCATCTTTGCGCTGCCCAGAACCGCCTGCGCCGCAAATTTATATGCCTGGGCCCGCGGCATCCCCTCCGACACGGCGGCGTCCGCCATAGCCTCGATAAACAGGAAAACGTAGGCGGGGGAGCTGCCGCTCACCCCGGTCACTACATCCATCAGGCGCTCCGGGATCACTTCCATTTTGGAAAATCCGGCGCAGAGGCTGCATATCTTTCGCAGTTCGCCCTCCGATACTTTTTCATTGGCGCAGATTCCCGTCATTCCCTCTTTCACGGTGACCGGCGTGTTCGGCATCATCCGCACGATCTTCAGCGGTTTTTCAAACGCGTCTTCCAGCCAGGCGAACGTCTTTCCCGGCGCGATGGACACGATGATCTGGTCTTTCCGCACAGCCGTTTTTATCTCGCCGATCACTTCCGCGTAAAACTGGGGTTTCACCGCAAGGAACAGCAGGTTGCTGGCCTGCGCCACTTCCCGGTTATCTTCTGTCGTGTTTATGCCAAACTCCGCCTTCTTTTTTTCCAGTGTCTCCCGGTGCCGGGCTGACACGGTGATATCCTGCGGCGCGCAGAGCCCCGCGTCTAAAATGCCGCGGATCATGGCGCTTCCCATATTTCCGCATCCGATAAATCCTAATCTCATAAAAAACCTCTCCTTTCTGCTATCTATAAGATACACGTTTTATATATAAAATGCAACGGGGAGAAAACGGAAATTTCCGCTCGAGGAAAACGGTACGCTGTATCCGATTGAAATAAAAAAGCACGCTGATCCCCGTAAATTTTCTGTAATGCAGGGCCTGTGGCGGAACAGAATAAGCCTGCCAGGAAAATTTGCTTGCAATCGCTTGCGTTTGCTTTCATAATCGGGTATAATATGGGCAAAGGAGCGTGATAAACATGGCAAACACATCAGCGGTTTATGCAAGAATTGATAACGGACTGAAGGAAAATGCAGAAAGCATTTTAAGTCAGCTTGGCATTTCCCCCTCCAGTGCCATCCAGATGTTTTACAGTCAGATTGTTCTGACAAAAGGGCTTCCCTTGAATTTGCGTCTTCCGTCAGCCGAACCGACAGCAATCGGCAATATGAGCCGCACCGAATTGGATGCGGAACTGATGAAAGGCGTGGAGTCCTTACAATCCGGCAGGACCTATACGGCGGACGAGGTTGACGCGGAGCTTGCGAGGGATTATGGCATATGAATGATTCCTACTCTGTTGTCTACTCCCCAAAGGCGAAGGACGATTTAAAGGAAATTTATTCCTACATTGCCTTTACGCTCTTAGTCCCCGACACCGCTAAAGGTCAGGTAGGTCGAATCCGAAAAGAGATTCGTTCCCTTAGTTTCATGCCTTTAAGAAACCCCGTTGTGGACTGGGAACCGTGGAAAAGCATGGAAATGCATAAGCTCCCGGTTGACAATTTTGTCATCTTTTATACTGTGGACGAAAGCACGCTGACAGTAACTATCATCCGAATCGTCTATGGTGGGCGGGATATTGCTGGCCTTGTAAATGAAGAAACTTAAATAGCATGGAAACAAAAGAGATCTTTGTGAAATGAGTTGATAAGTCTCCTTATTTCGGCTATAATAATATCAGATATTAAATTAGCCGAAAGGAGGCTGTGCTGTGTATATCAAAAGACACGCCGAAAAAACCGTGCAGGAGCTGGCGAAAATGTTTGGGGCTGTGCTTGTTGCCGGGCCGAGGCAGGTGGGCAAGACCACCATGTTGGAGAAATTGACAGATGGGATGAATTACGCTACATTGGATGATCCCCTGCTCCGGGCAGTCGCCGTGGAGGAAAGCGGAACTTTTTTTAAGGATAATCCGCCCCCTGTGTTTGTGGATGAAATTCAAAAGGCACCGGCATTATTTGAGCAGATCAAAATGTCTCTTGATCGGGAGCGAAAGAAGGGGCAGTTCTTTATGTGCGGCTCTCAGCAGTTCAAAATGATGAAGGGGGTAAGTGAATCCCTTGCCGGGCGCATCGGACTTGTCACACTGCTTGGGTTCTCTTTGCGTGAGTCCCACGGGGTTTCATTCGACGCTCCGTTTCTGCCAACGGACGAGTATTTTTCACAGCGAAGGCCGCACACGGTGAACATTTCCTACGATGAGGTGTGGGATACGATCCACCGCGGCTCCATGCCGGAGCTACAGGACAATCCCAATTTCAACTGGCAGATGTTTTACGGTGCGTATGTGCGCACCTACCTTGACCGTGATGTGCGGGAACTTTCGGAGATCGGGGACACCGTAAAATTTACAAGATTCATGGTAGCGGCGGCCGCCTCTACGGGGCAGCTCCTGAATCTGGCGTCTCTGGCAAGGGATATCGGCATCAGCCAGCCCACTGCCGAGCGCTGGCTCTCAATCCTCGTGGCGTCCAACCTTGTATATCTGCTTCAGCCCTATTCCAATAATATCACAAAGAGAGCCGTCAAAACGCCGAAGCTCTATTTTCTTGACACGGGGCTTGCCGCTTATCTGACCAGATGGAACACGCCGGACGTTCTGAAAAACGGCGCGATGGCGGGAGCGTTTTTTGAGAGTTTTGTGGTATCTGAGATCATAAAGAGTTATTACAATCGGGGAATTTTGGAGCTTCCGCTGTACTTCTACCGCGATAAGGACATGAATGAGATCGATCTTCTGATTGAGGAAAACGGTACGCTGTATCCGATCGAAATAAAAAAGCACGCCGATCCCCAAAAAAAGGATCTGGAAGCTTTCGGTCTGCTGGATAAGATTCCGAACGTAAAGCGTGGCCCGGGCGGAGTGGTCTGCCTGTACGACAAGCTCATCACCCTTCGGGGAGCGGACAGAGTGATCCCTGTAAATTTTCTGTAATGCAGGAGCTGTCTGTAATGCAGGGGCTGTCGCGGAGCTTGCGAGGGATTATGGCATATGAATGATTCTTACTTTGCTATGGTGGGCGGGATATTGCTGGCCTTGTAAATAAAGAGCACGACCATTTCTAGCCGTGCTCTTTTTACTGCCTTTTGCAGGTTATCTCTGCTGTATTTCACAGATTTTCTGCTATGATTTGCAGATTTTCCTGCTGCCTTTCGCAGACTTTCTCTGTTTACAGATTCTCCAGCGCCTTCAGCATATCCTGCATCATTTCTTTGTCCTGGGAGCCATCCGCGAAGCTCATCACGCCGCGCAGCGGCATATAGTTCATCATGGCCATGCCCATGTCTTCGGTCACCGCCTCCGCAGCCGCCTCAGAGGACTGCTCGCCGACGCCGCACACTTTCTTGAAATGATCCAGCAGCGGTTTGATCACCTGCACCGCCTCCGGGTCTGCCATCAGGTCCATGAAGATGCTGTCTTTCGTGTAATGCTTTTTCAGCTTCACCGTGCTGTTTACGGTCACTGTGTCGCACACTTCGATGGCGCGGGAGGACTGGCCCACCTCGATGGTAAATTCGCCGGTCTCCACATGCCAGTCGCCCAGCTGGGTGTTCCAGTACGCAAACGCGCGCTTGTCCAGCGTGAAGGTTACGTCTTTGCTCTCTCCCGGCTGCAGCTCCACTTTCTCAAAGCCTTTCAGCTCGCGCACCGGGCGCAGCACTGTGCTCTCCTTGTCCCCAATGTACAGCTGCACCACCGTCTTGCCAGCCGCCTTGCCGGTGTTCGTGGCCGTCACGGTGACGGTCAGCGTATCCTGGTCGGTGATCTCTTTGCTGCTCACCCGCAGGTTGGAGTATGCAAAGGTGGTATAGCTCAGGCCGTGCCCGAACGGGAACAGCACGTTCATATCTTTCTTGTCATAATAGCGGTATCCCACAAACACGCCCTCGCGGTAGTCTGCCTCGTCCGCCTCGCCGCCGTAGTAGAGGTAAGAGGGATTGTCCTGCAGCTTCACGGGGAAGGTCTCCGCCAGATGTCCGCTGGGGTTCACATCGCCAAAGAGGATGCGCACCGTGGCAAGGCCCACCGCCTGGCCGCCCAGATAAGCCTCCAGCACAGCGCTCACCTTGTCGATCCACGGCATTTCCACCGGGGAACCGTTGTGCAGCACCACCACCGTGTTGGGATTCGCCGCGGCCACCGCCTCGATCAGCGCGTTCTGGCTGGCCGGCATGGCCATATGCGTGCGGTCGTAGCCCTCGGATTCATAGGAATCCGGCAGCCCCGCGAACACCACGGCCACTTTTGCCGCCTTCGCCGCGGCCACCGCCTCCGCGATCATCTCGTCTGTGGCCTCGTCCTTCGCCACGCTGTAGCCCTGGGCGTAGGTAACGTTCAGGCCCTCTGCCGCCTCCACGGCGGATGTGGTCTTGAAACAGTTGATGTGGCTGGAGCCGCCGCCCTGGAACCGCGGCTTGCTGGCGAACTCGCCGATGAACGCCACCTTGTCTTCCTTATGCAGCGGCAGCACGCCGTTGTTCTTCAGAAGAACCATACATTCCCCCGCGATCTCCGCGGAAAGCAGATGATCCGCTTCCTTGTCCCACGGGGTATCCGGCTTCGCGTTTGCAAAATATTTCTCATTGATGGTGAGAATACGCTCCACCGCCTGATCCACCACGGCCTCGTCCAGTTCCCCTGCACGCACCGCTTCCACGATCTTTTTGTCATTGATGCCGCCGGACGCGGGCATCTCCAGATCCAGCCCCGCCGCCACGCCGGCCACGCGGTCGGACACCGCGCCCCAGTCGCTCATCACATATCCTTTGAAGCCCCACTCCTTGCGCAACACATCCGTGAGAAGCCACGGATTTTCGGAGGAATACACGCCGTTGATGCGGTTGTAAGAACACATCACCGTCCACGGCTGCGCTTTTTTCACCGCCGTCTCAAACGCCGGGAAGTAAATTTCCCGCAGCGTCCGCTCGTCCGCGTTGGAGCTGGAGCTCATGCGGCGGTGCTCCTGGTTGTTCGCCGCAAAATGCTTGATGGAGGTACCCACATTTTTGCTCTGCACGCCGTTTATGTACGCCGCCGCCATCTCTCCGGCCAGGTATGGATCCTCGGAAAGATATTCAAAATTTCGTCCGCACAGCGGGGAACGCTTGATGTTCACCGCCGGGCCCAGCACCACGCAGAGTTGTTCGTGCTGGCAGCTGTTCCCGATGGATTCCCCCATCCTGCCGATCAGCGCCCGGTCGAAAGACGCCGCCGTGGCGCACCCTGCCGGCATACACACAGCCTTGATACTGTCGTTGATCCCCAGATGATCCACTTCCTGGTCCTGCTTGCGCAGTCCGTGAGGGCCATCGGAAACCATCACCGACTCTACACCCAGGCGCTCCACGGCCTTGGTGTGCCAGAAGTCCAGACCGGAGCACATGCCGGCCTTTTCTTCCAATGTCATCTGAGAGATAACCTCTTTGATGTTCATAAAATCGTCTGCTCCTTCCTACTCTGTTTTCAGATCCACGGTGGAAAGGTCCCACTCCTCATGGATCTTTGGCACGTCACTGATCAGGCGCTTCGTGTACGCCGCCTTCGGATTCAGGATCACCTCGTCCGCTTTGCCGTACTCCACGAACTTACCGTGCTCCATGATATACACGGTGTCGGAAATGTAGTAAGCCAGCCCGATATCATGGGTGATGAAGATGATCGTCATGCCGATCTCGTCTCTCAAATTCAGCAGCATATCCAGGATGGTTGCCCTGGAACAGGCGTCCACCATGGAGGTGGGCTCGTCCGCCAGAAGGATCTTCGGCTTTAAGAGAAAGATGCGGGCGATCATCAGCCGCTGCATCTGTCCGCCGGACAGCTCAAACGGATATTTGTTGGTCAGCTCTTTAAACTCCAGATTCACAAAATGACATGCCTCTGTCATCATATCAAATTTTTCTTCTTTCGACAAGTTCTTACCGCCCCGCATGTGGATGCAGTCCAGCAAAACCGTGTCGATCTTCTGAAACGTGTTGAAAGAGGAAAACGGATCCTGGAAAATGGCCTGGATGCCCTTCCAGTATTCCCGTTTCTTTCTCCCGGAGGAGATGTCCCTGGGCTTGCCCTGGAAAAGGATCTCGCCCTCGGTGGCATTGCTCAGGCCCAGCAGCATCTTCGATAACGTGGTCTTGCCGGAGCCGGACTCTCCCACGATGGATACAAACTCGCCCTCGTGGAACTCAAAGTCCACATGGTCCACCGCCACCGTGCGGCGGTTGCCGAAGCCGAAAATCTTTGTCACGCCCCTGCCGGACAGGCAGAGCGGCGCATTGGTAAAGTCTTTCTGTTCTCTCGCCTGCTCACTCATCTTCGCCATACACCTCCTTCAGTTTATCCACGCCCATCAGGCAGCGGTACATACGTCCCTCGTCAAAGGTCTTTTCCGGAATGGCGGTGTAGCGGCAGTCCGCCGTGGCGTATTTACAGCGCGCCGCAAAGCGGCACCCATCAGGCGGACGCTTCAGATTTGGCGGAGCGCCGGGAATGGCCGTGAGTTTGTGCCCGCGGGTGCCTTCCTCCGGCACCAGGATGGACTTCATCAGCCCGTGGGAATACGGGTGCACCGGGTCGAACACCATCTGCTGCGCCGTCCCCTTCTCCACGATCTGCCCCGCGTACATCACCATGATGTCGTCCGTCACGTTGTACAGAAGCGGAAGTTCGTGGGTGATGAACAGCATGGATTTGATATAGCCTTTTTCCATCAGCTCGCGCATCATCTTAATTACCATCTTCTGGCTGGTCACATCCAGCGCGGAAGACGGCTCGTCCGCGATCAGCACCTTCGGGTTCAGAATGGTGGACACCGCGATGACGGTCCGCTGCTTCATGCCGCCGGACAGTTCCACGGCGTGCTTCATCAGCGCATCCGCGGGCAGCCCCAGCTCGGCAAAGCGGGCTTCCGCCATCTCGCGGATCTCCGCCTTAGACTTTTTCGGGTCGTGGGCGCGCACCACATCTTCTATGAAGCGGATGATGCGCTGCGTGGGATTCAGGGCGTTCATGGCCGCCTGCGGAATGTAGGCGATCTCCGTGCCCAGGATGCTCTTTCGCACCGCGTCCGGATCCATGCCGGAAATATTCTGCCCGTCAATGATGATGTCCCCGCTCATATAGTGCAGCGGCGGGAAATAATAGCCCATCATGGACAGCGCCAGCGTGGATTTTCCGCAGCCGGATTCCCCCGCTATGCCTAAGCTCTTTCCTTCCTCGATGGCGAAGGAGACGCCGTCCACCGCGTACACGTCCTCGTGAAAGCGGGTGATATATTTGGTCTTGAGGTTTTTCACCTCCAGCATTACTTTTCCCATAGTTTCCTCCTTAATCCCGCAGCGTGGGGTTGAACACCTGATCCAGACCGGTATTCATCAGATTCAGAGAGAAGGAGATGAGGGTAATGGTCAGGATTACGGGGAAATACGCCCACCACGAGCCATTGGTATGCGCAGAATACAGCATCGCCCAGTTCATCATCAGACCCAGGGTGGGAACCTCTGTGGTCTTCGGGCCCAGGCCCAGCAGACTCAGCTGCGCTTCACTTAAAATACCGGAAGAAACCTGCAGGATAAACGCCATCACCACATAAGAGGCAATGTACGGCAGAATATCCGTAAGCACAATGCGAAGCAGGCTGTGCCCGGACAGTTTGCTCAGATTCACGTGGTCGCGGTTCCGAAGGCTGATCACCTGGGAGCGCACGCTTCGGCAGGTCCAGGTCCAGCTTGTAAATCCGATTACCACAGCCACCACAGCGGCGCCGCGCTGCTCCTGCCCGATGGAATAAGAGATCAGGATCAGCAGCACAAAGCCGGGGATTACCGTGAAGATGTTTGTGATAAACATGATAAAGTCATCCAGAAAGCCGCCCACATAACCGGCCAGCAATCCCAGAGTCAGACCGATCAGCGTGGCGACGATCCCCGCGATCAGGCCGATGCGGATGGACGTCCCGGTTGCGCTCACAAGTTCTTTTAAGACATCGCGGCCGAAGTTGTCGGTACCCAGGGGAAGGGATTTCACGTTGGCCACGCTTTTGGTGTTCACATAATCCGTATCCAGGATCTTCTTCGACTCTACCAGCGCGCCGTCCTCGCCCTCCTCGGCAATGATGATGGTATCGCCGGATTTCAGCTCCTGCAGAGCCGCGTCCAGGCGTTTAAAATAATTGATCTTCGCGCGGATCATGCCCTTCGGCTTCACGGAAGGATCGTAATACTGCTCCCACATCTCCAGCATCTTATCCGTATCGTTGGTATCCAGGTCGGAGATGTCGGCCTCCACCGCCGTAAACCACTCCACCATGGCCACCTTGTCTTCCTCTGTGAGGCTGGAAGCAAGGCGCTTATCCCCCGCGTCCGGCAGACGCAGCGTTTCCGTGGGCGCCTTCGTGGCGTCATACAGGGAAACATAGGTGCCCGGTTTTGCAAACGTACCCACGCCGATCTGCTGCAGCGGATTGCCCGGATTGATCAGCGGGTAGATGATCAGGGTGAGCAGGATGGCCACAAAAATCACAAACCCGCCCACAAATTTAGAGGAATGAAACACCTGACGCAATGTATTTTTCATGTTTGATCCCTCCTTTACTCAAACTGAGCCGCTTTCACACGCGGATCAATGAAACCGTAAATGATATCCAGCAGGAACGTCACCACCAGAACCATCACCGTGATGATCAGGGTAGTCGCGGAGATCAGCGGGTAGTCCGCCGCCGTTACCGCGGAATACATGGTGCTGCCGAGCCCCGGATATGAGAAAATGATCTCCGCCACCAGTGCGCCGCCGATCATGGTACCGATGCTCATAGCCAGACCAGTCACCTGCGGAAGCATGGCGTTGCGGAACACGTAACCCACGATCTTGCGGTCTTTGATCCCCAGGAAGCGGGAATATTTCACGTAGTCCGCGTTCAGTTCGTAGATCGACATGGAGCGCATGCCCACCGCCTGGCCGCCGATGGAAATGATCACGATGGACCAGAAGGGGAGCTGATAGTGAGAGATCACGGATTTGATGAAATCCCAGCTCAGATGCGGGATCATGTCGAACGCGTAGCCGCCCGACAGAGGCGCGATCTTCAGATATACGCCGAAGACCACCAGCATGATCACCGCCATGCCGAACGCCGGTACATTCCCCAGGAACAGCGCGATGGGGAGAAGCACCTTGTCATAGCCCTTGCGGATGTAGGCCGCCAGCGCGCCCAGGATGTTCCCCAGCAACCAGCCCACAATGATGGCCGGGAACTGCAGGGCAATGGTCCAGCCGATGGCGCTGGCAATGATGTTGCTCACGGAACGGGGATACTGGCTGAAGGACAGTCCGAAATTCCCGTGGATGGCATTTTTGCAGAACAGAATGAACTGTTCGATCATGGGTTTGTCTGTTCCAAACTCTTTCTGGTAACGCTCATAAATTTCCGCCACAGCGGACGCGTCGCTGTTGCCGCCAGCCAGTCTTCCGGTGATGGACGCCACCGGGTCGGCGGGCATCAGGCGCGGCAGAACGAAATTCAGGATCACTGCCACGATAAATGTGATCACGAACCACAGCAGTTTTTTCCCAAAATATTTTCTATAACCTTTCATATAAATTCCTCCTCTGCTTACTTCCTGTCTTATCCATATGGCCCTTGCAGCATGCTGCCTCCGCCTTTCCCTGTCTTTTTCGCCTTTATTCAGCCTTTTTTGCTGCTCTGTCAAAAGCATCTGATCGGGGCCTTCCGCGCACAGCGCACAATCGTATTGCCCACGCGAACCGCTCTCGGCATCATGATATGAAAAACGGGGCTGCTGCCAAGAGCAGCAGCCCCGTCCCAACTCAAGGCCATTTCATGGATAAATGGTTTCTATCAGCCAACCAGCTCCAGGTCGTACAGTGCAGCAACACCGTAGCCGTCTGTGCAGTCAGCAGGAGGAATGTTGCGGCCGTCGTCGCCAGCCGGGAAGTTGGTCCATACGGACTCGTTCACAGCGTGGAATACGGACGGACGATACATCAGTGAGAAGCTGGGAACTTCTGTGAGGTAGATCTTTGTAAGTTCGGTGTACAGGTTCTTCAGTTCTTCTTCGTCTGTGGTAAGCGGGATCTGTTTGATGAGAGCGTCTGCTTCATCGTTTACATACTGACCCCAGTTGCCGGACCAGTTGTTGGTAACGCCAACATAATCCTTGCCCATGAACTGGTTTACACGTGTCCAGGGGTTAGACGGTGTGGACGCATCCGGGGACCACATATAGATCGCGTATTCGGTCTGATCCGGATCTGTGAATACTGCATTGTAGGAATCTGCTTCCGGATAAAGGGTTGTGATCTCAACACCGATCGCCTGACCAGCCGCAGCTACCAGTTCCATGGATGCCTGCCAATCGGACCAGCCGTTCGGGCATACCGCGTTGAGGGAGATCTTTTCGCCGTTGTATTCACGCCAGCCATCGCCATCGGAATCCATAAGGCCCGCCTCGTCAAGGAGTGCCTTTGCGCCTTCCACATCGTTGCCGGTCCACTGCAGATCAGCCACTGCGTCGTGATCATACAGAGCCTGCTCGCCGTCGGTGGGGTTCATCAGAGAACGCGGAACATCCGCGAAGCTCGGAGACTGACCGGTCATAGCGTTTGCGATGATGGAATCATAGTCAACTGCGATCGCGATTGCTTTACGAAGCGCGGTGTTCTCCGCGATCACCGGGATATTCATGTTGAACCAGGCGGTCGGCATGGTTAAGCATACGCCGTAGGGAGCTTCTTCATAATAGGTAGAGATGGGAAGCCCGTCTTCCAGCCACAGGTTCTGCACGTTGCCGATAAACTGCTGGCAAACGTCCACTTCGCCCGCTTTCAGGGCAACTTCGCCTGCCGCGTTATCCGCGTAGATGGTGTGTGCGATATACTTCGGAACCGGCAGCTTGCCCCACATGGAAGCATCCTGGCCCCAGTAATTGTCATCGCGTACAAGAACAACCTTCTGGTCGTCTGCAAAGTATTTGGTGTACGGGCCGGACCATACCACGTCATCGCCCGCATCGTTTAGGATCGCCGTTGCATCGCCGCCGCAGCGCTCGTAAACGGTGTCGATCCATGCAGCCTGCGCGATCGGTGTCAGCTCCAGGAAATCAAGGATCTTCAGGGGGTTCACCGGGTCGCCTGCATCGTTCAGTTTCGCATTAATAGTAACGGTTTTGCCTTCGCCTTCCACGGACTCGATATACGGGCCGTAGCTGGAGCCTGTGCCGTTTGCGATCTCAACGCCAATATCAAAAGTGCGGATAACATCCGCTGCCGTGATATCTGTGCCATCGGACCATTTCGCCGCATCCTTTAAGGTAAAGGTGAGAGCGGTCATGTCATCGTTCCACGCATAGTCATCGTTTGCGAGCAGACCGTACAGCTGGCCATCCATAACATTCCACATATAGAGCGTTTCAAACATAAGTTCGCGCCAGCCAGCGCCTGCTGCGATTGCCATAGAGTTGTTCTGGTTCGTGCCGATGGGGTTCCAGCTGTTTACCGCGCCCCACTGCTGTCCTGCAAAATACAGGGTTTCCTCACGGGGAAGCGTAACATCGCCTGCTGCCTCTTCGGCGGATACTGCGGTAGCCATGGATGATACGACCATAGCGGCTGCCAGCAGCATTGCAATACGTTTTTTCATTGATTTTCCTCCTTTATTGTGGTTTTTGGCCCATGACCGGGCCTGGCTACAAGAAAAACTTGTTAAAGTAACTATACACTCTTTTGCCATTGTTGTCAATTGTGAACAAAAAAATTTGCAGAAAAAATTCTAAATTGTAAATTTTTTCATGTTCTGCACACAGCTGTATTTATTTATCACATGATCTGAGCTTCTCACATGATTTAGACTTCTCACATGATTTAGGCTTATCACATGATTTAGCCTTCTCAAGTGATTTAAAATTATCTGTCATGGCGGGCACATTACTGCAGACCCGCTTTCGCGCCGATCTGGCCGTACACGTCCTGCGCGTCCAGGATATGGTACTGCGCCGTCTCGTGGGTGCCGGGCGCCTTTGCCGTCACCAGGATGTACTCCCTTCCCCCAATCTGCGCCAGGCTTGCCAGACAAAGCCCCGCTTCTTCCGTGTACCCCGTCTTGCCGCCCAGAATCCTTCCGCCCGTAACCTCCGCGCTGTCCATGTTCGGGAACATCGTGCTCAAAAAAGTGAACCCGTCCGGATGAAGTTCTGAAGGGAGCGTGCTGTACCAGCTGCTGGTAAACGCCTCCCGGAATGTTTCATCCCGCAGGGCATAGCAGAGCAGCGCCGCAATGTCCTCCGCCGTAGAGTAGTGATCCGGGTCGTGCAGCCCCGTGGCGTTGCAGAAGTGCGTGCCGGAAAGCCCCAGTTCTTCCGCTTTCTGGTTCATTTTATCCACGAACGCGGCCTCCGACCCGGCAATGCGGTACGCAAATGTCATGCAGCACTCCGCGCCGGATGGCAGAAGGATCCCATACAGCAGGTCGCGCAGCCGCGCGCGCTCCCCCGGCAGAAAACCCGCCATGGACGCGTCTTCCGCGTAAAGCTGCGGGAAAATATCCTCCGGAACCGTAACTACCTCCTCCATATCCCCGGTGTTCTCCACCGCCAGCACCGCCGTCATGATCTTCGTGAGGGAGGCCGGGTACATTCTCTCCCGCCCGTTGTGCTCCGTCAGGATCTCCCCGGTATCCGCGTCCACCAGAACCGCATACGGGCTGTACAGATGTGTCAGGTCAATCTCTGCGCCAGGGGTGTCCGCGGCGCCTCCCCAAATGTCCTCCCCCGGTTCCGCTTGCTCTCCGGGATTCCCCTGCTCTCCGGAATCTCCCTGCTCTCCGGAATCTCCCGGTTCCCATGTGCTCCCCGACTCCCACGAATCCCCAGGCTCCAGGGAGTCCTCAGCTTCCCAGGAGTCCCCCGGCAAACCGATGGACAGCGGCTCTGACCGGGAACCTTCCGCCGTGTTTGTACTCGTTATGTCCGTTCCTGCATCCGTCCCCGCCTCACTGCCCGGCTGCCGCTCCCGCGGCCCGGACAGCAGCATATTTGCTCCCGCCGCCAGAAATACGCCGATCACCAGCATCCAGAAGACGCTCTTTCCATGCCGCCTTCTCTTTGCGCGCCTGCGGTTTCTGCTATATTCTGTCATAGTTCCCACCGTCCTTTTCTGCTATAAAGTCCACCCTTTTCTCTGCCCCAGATCCCGCCGCCCTTTTCTGCGATAAGTCCGCCCTTCTTCTCTGCCATAGATCTCGCCATCCTTTTCTGTCATAAGCCCTGTCATTTTTTTAATGTCATCCGCTCCCAGAGCTGCCTTTATAATCAATCAAAAAACTTCATCCCGATACCTGTACCATTTTGGGCGTGAAAAAAGCTCCCGTTTCGCAGATATTCTACGAGACGGGAGCCGCCCATACTTTAACATTTTGTTGTTTCTATCCTAAGAAAAGGTTAATGAAATGCAGAAATTTTCTGTTCAGCGTTCCGGGGACGGCAGCGCCACGCAGAAGGTGGTCAGTTCCTCCTCGCTTTTTGCCGTGAGAGTTCCCCGGTGCAGCGCCACGATCTCTTTCGCGATGGCAAGCCCCAGCCCCGCGCCCCCGGTGTTGCTGGCGCGCGCTTCATCCAGCCGGAAAAATTTTTCAAATATGGAATCCAGCTTCTTTTCCGGGATGGTCTTCCCTCTGTTGCGAAAATAGATCTGCACCTCGCCCGGTTCGGTCTGTGTCCACACATCGATGACCGTGCCGGGATAGCTGTACGCGATGGCGTTTTTTAAAATATTGTTGAACACCCGCGCCAGCCTGTCCGGATCGCCATACACCGCGGCGCCCTCCTCCGCCCGCAGATTGACTGTGTTTCCGTGGGCCTGCAAAAGCGGATAAAACTCATCCGTCATCTGCACCAGCATATAGGAAAGGTCGATCATTTCTTCCTCCAGCTCCACCTGCTGCAGATTGTACCGCGTGATCTCAAAAAATTCATTGATCAGCTTTTCCAGGCGCTGTGCCTTATCCAGGGCAACCCTCACGTACTTCGCCCTCTGGGGCTCCGGCATATCCGCGGCCTCGTCCAGCAGGCTCAGATACCCGATCACGGAAGTGAGCGGCGTTTTCAGATCGTGGGCCAGATACGTGATCAGATCGTTTTTCCGCGCCGCCTCCTCCTGCAGGATCTGCTCGTGGCGCTGCATGACGGCCCGGATCTCAGACATCTGGGCAAAAACCTCCGCGTGCTCCTTTGAAAAGATCCCCGGCCCTTCCCCCTCCTTCTGCATATAGTCCCGTATTTCCCGGCAGATCTGTGCGGTGGTCTGCTTCTCCCGCGCTCTTGCATAGAAATACGACACCGCAAACACAACCACCGTCAGAATCACCGCCAGCGCGCACATGGTCTGAAAGAGCAGGCTTTTGATCCCCAGCCAGTAGGGTTCCCGCACAAGTATTTTTTCTCCCATGTAGACGCTTTCTGACTCGTATATATAGTTTTCCATAAACCAGTCCGCAAAGACTCCATTACACACATTGTCCACGAAATAATAAATGGCATCGCACGCCAGCAAAACGCCCGCGCACAGCAAGACCAGCTTTGCGATTTCCCGCTCCTTAAGTTTCAATTTTATATCCGCACCCCCAGACCGTCTTTATGTATTTTGGATCTTCGAAAGAATCCCCCATCTTTTCCCGCAGATGGCGGATGTGAACCGTGATCGTATTATTGTTTTTGATGAAATATTCCTTCCCCCATATCTGGTGGAACAGTTCCTCGGAACTGACCACGTTGCCCTTTTGCCTGCACAGGATGCAGAGGATGGAAAACTCCGTGGGTGTAAGCGCCAGCGGCTTTTCATTTAAGGTACATTCATGGGTCTTCACATTCAGCACCAGCCCGGCGTGCGTCAGAATATCCTCCTGCTTTTCTTCCTCCGCCGTGTTATATCTTTTATATCTGCGCAGCTGCGCCTTTACCCGCGCCACTAGTTCCAGCGGCAGAAACGGTTTGGTAATATAGTCGTCCGCCCCCAGCGTCAGCCCGGTGATCTTGTCCGTCTCCTCCCCTTTTGCCGTGAGCATAATGATCGGATAGCGGTGGTTTTCCCGGATCTTCTGACAGATCTGCAGCCCGCTCATGCCCGGAAGCATGATATCCAGGATGGCCAGATCCAGCGACTCATTTTGAATACAGGCGAGCGCATCCATCGCCGTGTAACATTTAAAAACTGTAAAGTTCTCATTTTCCAGATAGAGCGCCACCAGATCCGCAATCTCTTTTTCATCATCCACGATCAATATGTTGTCCGCCATATCACTCCCCCGTTTCCGCGCCACGGTCTGTCTTTTTTGTGCCCGCTTTGGCATGTTCCTTATCCCTGTGCATTTATTTATATCATTTTTAAAAATGGGATTTCTGGATATTCAACTAAGAATTTGTTAAGATTCCATGAATATGAGCGGTTCGGCAGGAAAATCCGGGCTGTGCGGGCAGAGCGGTTCCCTGCAAAATTTATATTGTGTATATTGACATTTTCCCTCTGAGAATATAATAATAAGTCATGTTCTTTTTTGCGCATGGAAGGAAAAAACATATGTGCAGAAAAGCGGATGTGCGCAGCAGCGTATGTGCGAAAAAGCAGGTATATAAGTGTGCAGAGAAAAATATAAGAAAGGAACAGCTGCAGGCGATCTTTCACTCTTTATTTGTGATGCAAAAACAGCAGGCACAAATAGCGCCGGGCCTGCGGCATGGTACATGATATGCGTTTGGAGAGACTGCAGAATTATCTGCGGGAAAAGGGCTGGAAATATTCCTATGCGGAAAGTGACGGCTGCGGAAGTATCGACTGGGAGCACCGGGGCCTGCGGTACCACGTCTGGGAGTTCCCGGAGAACGGCGCCGAAAGCAATGTGAAAAATGCGGGCAAAATGGAAGATTTTACCGGAAATTATGAGGAACAGATCATAAAGATCATAAAAGGGTGGGACAGGAAATGAATCTGTTTATCAAAGTAGTCGTCTGTTTTTTTGCCGGGCTCGGAGCCGGACTCGGCACCGGCTTTGCCGGTATGAGCGCCGCGGCAGTCATCAGCCCCATGCTGATCACGTTTCTGAATATGCCCGCCTATGAAGCGGTGGGCGTCGCCCTGGCGAGCGATGTGCTGGCGAGCGCGGTCAGCGCCTATACTTACGGGAAAAACAAAAATCTGGACATCAAAAATGGTCTGGTCATGATGGCGGCGGTGCTCACCTTCACTCTGGTGGGAAGCTGGGTGGCAAGCCTCGTTCCAAACACCACCATGGGCAGTTTTTCTGTGTTCATGACTATGCTGCTGGGCATCAAGTTTATTGTAAAACCCGTTATGACTACGAAAGAAGCCATGGCAGCCGTCAGCGTAAAAAAGCGGGTCATACAGTCGATCGTCTGCGGTTCCGCGGTGGGCTTTATCTGCGGCTTTATCGGTGCGGGCGGCGGCATGATGATGCTTCTTTTACTGACAAGTGTTCTGGGGTACGAGCTGAAGACGGCTGTGGGCACCAGTGTTTTTATCATGGCCTTCACGGCGTTCACCGGCGCGATGAGCCATTTTGCCATCGGCGGCGCGCCGGATCTGTGGTGCCTGGCTCTCTGTGTGACCTTCACCCTTTTGTGGGCGCGCATCGCTGCGCTGTTTGCAAACAAGGCCAGTGCAAAAACCCTCAACCGGGCCGTTGGGATCGTGCTGACCGTCCTGGGAGCGGCAATCCTTATCGTAAAGTTGTTTAAATAAAAAGTACTGATTTTTCCGCTGCTTTTTCGCCCTTCTCCGGCATACATTATATGTAGAAAACCGACTCCAGGCTATCTGCAAAATGTACCGCCGCGCGGGGTTGCGCGGAACCGGCGCTATATTTTACTAAACCTATTGACATGGTATGAATAGAAATGTATAATGCATTTATCTTTTACACTTTTGTTTCGATCATTGAGATCAGATCAGTAAGGAGGACAGGATTTATGAAAAAATCATGGCAGAGAAGAAAAAGAGTTTTGGCTGGTGTTGTACTGACAGGCGGTCTGCTTGCCGCTATGACTCCCGGCGTGCTGGCGAACGACGCCGCCGCGGATGATCTTCTGGCGCAGATCCAGGAGAAGGGCGTGATCACGTTTGCGATGGAAGGCCAGTGGGCGCCCTGGACATACCACGATGAGGACGGCGAACTGGTGGGTTACGACACGGAAGTGGGCAAGGCCCTCGCCGAAAAGCTGGGGGTTGAGGCCACCTTTGTGGAAGGCGAGTGGGACGGCCTGTTCGCAGGACTGGACGGCGGACGCTACGACGCCGTGATCAACGGTGTGGAAGTGACGGAAGAACGGGCGGAAAAATATGATTTCACCACACCTTACGCCTATATCCGCACCGCGCTGGTAGTTGCGGAGGGCACGGAAGATATCCAGACATTTGAAGATCTTGCCGGGAAGAAAACGAGCAATTCCCTGGGTTCTACCTACGCGGATCTCGCCGCGGAATATGGCGCGGAAGTTCAGAACGTGGACACCCTGTCGGAGACGATCGATATGGTGCTTTCCGGCCGCGTGGACGCCACGTTAAACGCTGAGGTTTCTTTCTATGACTATCTGAAAGAGCATCCGGACGCGCCCATCAAGATCGTGGCTCTGACGGACGATGCTTCGGAAGTTTCGATCCCGCTCAGAAAAGAGGAGGCCTGCGCGTCCCTGAAAGAGGCGCTGGACCAGGCGATCGCGGAGCTGTCCGAGGACGGCACCCTGAGCGCGCTTTCTGAAAAATATTTCGGCAGCGATATCTCCCAGGCCGATGTAGGCGAGGCGGAGACAGAGACAGAAGCTGCTCAATAAAAAATGGAGTCTGCTCGGCAAAAGCAGAGGCAGCTCAACAGGAAAATAATATTCCAAAAACAATAGAAACAGGAATTTTGTCGGAGTGAGTGAAGCGATATGAACGCACGGATTGTTGAAATACTGGTTTCTTCTTTTACAAAGATACTGCTCCCGGGGATACGGGTGACAATCCCGCTCACTCTGGCTTCTTTTGCGCTCAGTTTTCTGCTGGGCATGCTGCTGGCGATCGTGCAGGTGGCGCAGATCAAAGTGCTCCGGCAGATCGCAAAGCTCTACATATGGATATTCCGGGGAACGCCGCTTCTGGTGCAGCTGTTCATCATCTTCTTCGGGCTTCCGCGGCTCGGCATCATTCTGGATGCCTTTCCGGCGGCGGTGATCGCCTTCGGCATGAATCTGGGCGCCTACAACGCGGAAGTATTCCGCTCGGCGATCCAGGCGATCCCGCAGGGGCAGACGGAGGCGGCTCAGATGATCGGGCTGAATTACCCGCAGACACTGCTGCGCGTTGTGCTTCCCCAGGCGTTTCCCATTGCGTTCCCGTCCCTGTTTAACAACCTGATCAGCCTGCTGAAGGATACGTCCCTCGCATCCAGCATCACGGTGATCGAGCTGTTCACCGCCGCTCAGCAGATCGCGGCCAGAACCTACGAACCGTTTGCGCTTTACTGTGAGGCGGCCGTGATCTATCTGATCTTCTCAACATTTCTCACCTGGCTGCAGGGCTGGCTGGAGAAAAAGCTGGTATGGAAGACAAAGGAAAAGTATCTGGTTGGCGCTGGAAATGAACAGCAGGAGGAAAGATTAAACAATCTTTGATCTAATGCGAAAGGAAAAGCTGTGGAATGGCACCAAGCCTGCGGCATGGTACAAAATATGTTGGAAGTAAAAAATCTTCATAAAAAATTCGGCTCCAACGAAGTGCTGAAGGGCATTGATTTTCAGATCGACAAAGGAGAAGTGGTGGCCGTCATCGGCCCGTCCGGCTCCGGAAAGACAACGCTGCTTCGCTGCATCAGCTTTCTGGAAAGGGCGGATCAAGGGACGATCACGTTTGAAGGGCTCCACTATGATATGCAGCATATCACATCGAAGGAAATCCGAAAGCTCCGTCTCGGCATGGGATTTGTTTTTCAGGGTTTTCATCTGTTCCGGAACATGACGGCTCTCGGCAACGTGATGGAGGGGCTGGTCACGGCGCGAAAAGTGCCGAAGGCCGCGGCAAAAAAGACGGCGTGGGAAATGCTGCGCAAAGTGGGTATGGAAGACAGGGCAATGTACTATCCGGATCAGCTGTCCGGCGGGCAGCAGCAGCGTGTGGCCATCGCACGGGCCATCGCGCTGAATCCGCAGGTGATCCTGTTTGACGAGCCGACTTCCGCCCTGGACCCGGAACTCACCGGAGAGGTGCTCGATGTTATGCGAACGCTGGCAAAGGAGGGCACCACTATGGTGGTGGTGACCCACGAGATGCGTTTCGCCATGGAGGCTGCCTCGCGGGTGGTGTTTATGGAAGGCGGGCTGGTCGTGGAAGAAGCGTCATCCGCCGCCCTCTTTTCCGATCCGAAGGAAGAACGCACCCGGCAGTTTCTGCGCCGGACGATCGCGGATTATGATCGTGGCTAAATTTCTTAAAAATTTTTCTGATGAAGTCACAATTTGTGACTTTATTTGCGATTCTGCTTTTTCCTATAAGCTCGAAACATCACAAACGTAAGGATTCCCAGCGCAATGCCAAAGCAAAGGCCCACGCCAATACCGGCATAACTCTTTAACACCTTACAAAAAACTACGCTGAACAGGATGCTCATCGATATTCCTACGCTTAAACCTACACTTACAGCTGAACCTCGTTTCATTTCTGATCCATCCTCTTTTCTATTTTTCCAGGAAACCACTAATTCCATTACCTCGCCAAACTATTAATCCCCTGAATTAAATTCCACCAGTTTTTCCCAGTTAATACTCCCATCTTCCAGGCAGAAACTATTAGAAAATTCTCTGACCAATCTGTTGGCTGCCTTATTATAACTTTCTTTATATTCAGCAACATACTGTTCCGGCATAGTACCCATGAACTTGATAATCTTTATATAGAAATCATCATCGCCTGTCAATTCTGACCAAAATTTTTTGCCTGCCAATTCTTGATACATTTTGGGCTTTCCTCTGCCAGAATCCTTCTTTTTACCATAGCAGTAGCCGATATATGCCTCATATCGGGCTTTAGCCTGCTGAGCCAGTTTAGATGCTGCCATAAAGTTTTGCTCTTGGCGTTTTTTACTATCTGCATTAAAGACAGAAGGGCCGCTTTTTACTGCAATGGCCGAAATGGTATTTGTCTCATTGTCCTGGATCATAATATCAATACCTTCCGCCAGCGCTTTATTGCCACCGCTGGCAGCAATGGCTATGGGTTCAAAAAAACAATTTCCAAAGATTGTTTCTTCACTTGAACTCACAAATGCTGTCAAAACAGAATCTACAATTTCTGCTGCACTCTGCATGGCCTTTGCCCGATACAAATAAGGGTTTTTTCTTTTCATAACCTTTTGGATATTCAATCCATCAATTTTTTCTATCAATGTTCCGTAGAATGTCTCCAAAGCTGAGGCAATCGCCTGAACAACAGCCTGTTCATCATAGAAATTATTTAATGGCATATAAATTTCCTCCTAATTCTATAGCATCTCTGATTTTGTTATGTACATTTGTTCCTCTGAACCGTTTGGTCTCTACTATTGCTGCGCTATTTGCCACAGAAAGTACTGCCTTTCCGATCGCTTCTGCTAAACCGATTGGCACAGCATTCCCGATCTGACGATATTTAGAAGCTGTAGTTCCTGTAAAAATCCAGTTATCAGGAAACTGTTGTATCCTCGCATATTCTTTGACACTTAGAGGTCTGTTTTGCGTTGGGTGGCACATCATAGTTGCTTTTTGTACTGGAGATGTTACAACAGTTGGAGAGGGCTGATCATAAGAAAGCCTTCTATAAAATCCAACCTTTCCTCCTCCGGATTTATATGCCCCGCCCATTGCGGTTGGTATGATATCTGCCGGCAGATCTCTCCAGTTTCCTCCTTCGGGAACCATTTTTAAAAACTTTAAGCGCTCTTCCGAAAAAGCGGCACACTCCCCATTGTCCCCCTCCAAATCCTCAATAACACTCCTGACAGTCTGCCACTGATACTCTTTATTCTGGTGCATATGAAAATGTGTCGGTACAGGCAAAAATATATTCTCATTATCACGGCTCCCGATCAGAACAAATCTCTCCCGGAACTGCGGCACGCCATAATTTACTGCATCCAACAATCCATATACCGTTTTATATCCCAGTTTTTCAAACTCAGCCAATATAACATCCAAGACTGTTCCTAATCTTTGTTCCGGATCATTTTCATCTCTTTCTGCAGCAGATACATGTTTCAATGGCGCGGATATGATTCCTTTCACATTCTCCATGATAAAAAAACGAGGACGAATATAATCTATCATTCGGATAAAGTCCATAAACAAACTGCCTCTTGGGTCATTGATCCCCAAGCGCTTTCCGGCAGTAGAAAAAGGCTGACATGGTGGTCCTCCACAAACCAAAAATGGTTCTCCAACAGATAAACCCGTTATCCCCAGCAAATCCTGCGGTGTAATTTCCCTGATATCCCCTTCCATGACCTTATACCCGTTTATACGCATGGTTTTTACACACGAGGCATCAAAATCTTGCCCGATCACAACATGCAAACCAGCCTTTTCCAATCCAATATCCAACCCCATTGCTCCGGAAAATAAAGAAATTACATCTCTATTTTCGTTGTATTTACTAAAATCATTATGGTACATAATATTACCCATCAAATCGTCTCTCCATTTTCTAAAACAAAGTTCCTTTCAAAAAGAACTATTTTGCTTTGATCTCAAAAGTCCTCATTTATCGAATACCCTCTTTCGGCTGCGATCATGTTACACCTCCCGAAAATTCTATTTTATTATACAGTAGATCTTGCAATTACACAATTACCAACTCTGTCCTGAGAGTATTTTTTACATCTTCGCTACCCGTCCCCACGGCGCGTCATCTCTGCCGTCCTTACTGATCAGCCACAATACCGGCACATCCATGGCGTCCCGCTCCATTGGCCACATGGCGTATCCATCTGTAAATATCAGTATCGCCCTCGGCAGTTCCGGATACATCTTCTCCCGAAGGTAGGCAAAGATGATGTGGAAGCTGGTTCCGCCGCCTCCGCTCGGTGTGATCTTCTGTAATTCACGCTCTGTCTCGAAGGGCTCCGGTTCCGTGATATTGCTGTCAAAAAATGAGATCTTGCCCTTCAGCCGCGCCTGGCGCATGGCATCGAGGATCTCTGCCATCGCACAGGCCAGTTCCTCCTCCGAGATGGAGGCCGAGGTGTCCACGCATACCCAGATATCATTTGCGGATCCGTTATCCTCATCCTCATTAAATGCCGGAAAATAGAAGTCTGCATCTGCGTATCTGCGGTCGGGCGGGGAAAAGGTGTAATCCTGTTGGTCGAACTGCAAAAAGTCATGAAGCAGTTGTTTCCAGTTCAGGCCGGCACGGTCTGCCAATTCCCGGATCACCCTTCGTATACTCTGCGGCATCCCCGCAGAATTACCGCAATCCTTTATCGCGCGATGGATGTTTTTGTTCCAGTCATCGCGAAGCTGCGTCTTGTCAGAAATCCCCTGCCAAAGATCGTGTCTGTCGAAGGGCGATCCATCCGCACCCGATGGATCCTTCTGCTTTTGCAGCAGCATATGGTAGATTTCTTCCGCATTGTAAACGCGGCCTTCTTTCCCGTCCGGCGCCAGATGCATCGCCTCCTCTCCGGCGATCTGAAACGTATCCAGTCCCCACATATCCAGGATGGTGGAATTTACTACCATGTCGCAGGCGATATTATACAGCAGAGAATAAACATTTTTACTTCTGACACAATGTTCCAGGACACAGTGCAGCACTTCATGGAGGATCACAAACTGCAGCTCTCTCTCGGAAAGTTTTTCCGCAAACTCCGGGTCAAAGATCAGGCGGCTGCCATCGGTACAGGCCGTCTCACATGGGGCACAGGCGAGCCGAAGTCCCATGGACAGATGCCCAAAAAACGGATTCTCTCTTACCAGCAAAGCGCGCGCTTCTGTCATGCGTCTTACCGTCTGTTTTACTTTTATCGGATCCATGCCTTACCTCCTTTGGATAACGGATGGTTCTCATGATGGTTCTCATGATGCTTCTCATAATGCCGCGGCCTGTCTATAAAAACCTGCGGTTCTTCTTCATCCAGGCAGCGAAGGAAGAAATTTTGGAAAGCTGCATGTTCATGCCATCGATGGCGAGCATGCCGCGGAAGAACATGGCTGAAAAATCTGCCGGAAATTGTGAGGCGTAAGCGCACACGTTCTCCAATTCCCTCGCACTGAGCGCGTCCTTGCGGCAGGAAATGCAGGTCAGAAGCGAAGAGATCAGTGCGTAGATCACATCGGGCTCCTTTACTTGAACCGTGCACTTTCCGGACAGGATATCCGCGGTCTTCGGCAGTTTGTGATATACCTGGCACCAGCTTTCAAATTCCAGTGCATTGGAAACACCCACGCAGCCCGCGATCAGACTATGAACCTCGCTCGGAGTCTTGCCGGTCGTCTTCAGAAGCCTGCTGACAAATTCCCAGCTTCGAGGAGTTGGGAACGCCAGCTCCTCGATGTCCGGCTCCGTGTTCAGGCGGCTGTTGTCAAAAGCGAGATACCCGATCACACGCTCATCTATCTCGTGCTGCATGGCCCATTCCATCCAGCTGTCGAAATCCGATGCGATCTCAAAGTGGATCAGGCGGTTGGCCAGTGCCTTCGGCATGCGAAACGCCACGGAGCGGTCTGTCGTGCGGTTGCCCGCACAGATCACAATGCAGTTCTGCGGCAGCGCAAACTCCCCAATACGCTTATCCAGAGCGATCTGGTAGGCTGCTGCCTGAAGGGACTGCGGCGCCGCGGAGATCTCATCGAGAAAAAGGATACTGATTCCATCCTCCGGCAGGTCAAAGATCTTTGGCTTCAGCCAGACGGTAAACTCTTTTTGGGCGTCCGCAGACGGGATCCCGCGCAGATCGACGGGCGAAAAATTTAACAGACGGATATCCGTCACCTCAACCTTCGTGTGCAGCTTTTTCGAAAGCTGAGCTGCCGCTTCCTTTACCAGTGTTGACTTGCCAACGCCCATCGAACCCCAGAGGGCCACAGACGGAATCGCAGAAAGCACTCCGCTCTGATACGCGGTATAGTAAAGCTCTGTCAGCTGATCGATCGCGTCACCCGCTGTTATCGTTGGGATATTATATGTATTCGCCATGCTCGCCGCTCCTTTCTTACGCTGCGTTTTTTGCGCGCCGGTTCAATTCTTCATCAATGTCCAGAAGCTTCTCCGACATCACGGCCACTTCTGCAATGTAGCGGTTTCCCTTTTGGATCTCTGCTTTTGCATGCTCCGCCTGAGCCTTTGTCCGGGCAATCTCTTTCTTCACCGTATCGGCACGATTGTTCAGATGGGACAGGATGTGCTCCATTCGCTGGATACAGCCGCTTGCCTTTGCATCGCGCATGTCCACATCGTATCTGTTTCCGGATACGCCCTCGATCAGAAGCATGGGGCGTTCGCGCTTCATATAAGCCGGAAGCAGGATGCGAAAGTCGTGCAGATCATCAAACCAGCGCTCCGTCTCCACAAAGGCGTTTTCCTGCAGGGCATAGAGGACTTCTTCCCCGAAAGCATCGCGTTCCGCCCTGCTCAGGCTTTGGCGGTGCGCAAGGAAGTGCCGATGATCCTGTTCCAGACGATGCCTGCGGTCTTTCAGCTTTGCCAGCGTGGAGGGCAGATTCGAAACAATGCCTTCCATGGTCTTCAGTTCCTGATCGCGCTGTCTGCATTGGATCTTTAAGCGCTCCAGCTCGTTTGATGTATCGATGCGGGTCTTCAAAAGCGGATCGCCCACCGAGAGAGCCTTGATCTCCGCATAGTTCAGCACGGTATCGTCGATATCGCGCGCGTCCCTGCAAAGCGGATCGTTGCTCATAAACTGGGAGATAAATCTCTGTTTGTTTTCCAGAAGCTGCCAGGAATAGGCGTCAAAGGTGCCCGCCGTAATGTAGCGAAAGCGGAATACCCGATCATTGGTGTTGCCCTGCCGGATCATGCGGCCTTCCCGCTGAACAATATCCGATGGCTTCCATGGGATATCCAGGTGATGGATCGCCACCAGGCGCTTCTGCACGTTCACGCCGGTTCCGAGCTTTGAGGTGCTGCCGATCAGAATCCGTACAGAGGCATTGTTTACCGCCTCAAACAGTTTTCTTCGTCTGGCATCCGTTGTGGCATCGTGCACAAAAGCGATCTGGGAAGTCGGAACGCCCATCTGTTCCAAGAGTTTTTTCAGTTCATCGTACAGGTTGAACCCTTTCTTCGGCGTGCCCAGATCGCAGAACACCAGCTGTGCAGTGCCCGGATATGCTTTCCAGATATCATAAACCTTTTGGGCACAGGCATAGACCTTCGTCCCTTTAACATCCGGTTCCGCCGTCGGGTCTACAAGGCGGATATCCAGAGCCGCCGCGCGGCCATCATGCGTTACTTTCAGCAGGTTGTCCTCCGTGCTGCGCACATGCTTCTGACGGATCTTCTCTGTGCGCTCAACCAGATCGTCAATGTAAACTTCCTGCTCAATGGATCTTTCCACGGTCACATCCGTATAGCCTTCGCTCTTTGGCAGACCCATTCCGCCTTCCTCACCGCCGTAGAAGTCACAGACGCCCGCAAACAGGCTTGTCAGCTCCGGGATATTGTGGAAGCTGGAGAACCTGGTGCGTACACGGTAGTTCTTGGAATCTACGTCCACTTCGAAGCTGGTCTGGCGCGTCGCAAAGTTGCTGATCCACTCATCAAAATGATCCAGGTGGAGCAGCTTCAGCTGATCCGGCTGCAAAAACATCTGCAGCACAAACAGATCCGCGATGGAATTGGTCAGCGGCGTGCCCGTGGAAAAGATGATCCCGCCGCCCTGCGCTCTGACATACCGAACCTTCTCCAGCGTCTCATCGCATTTCTTGCTGCCCTTCGCGTGCATGCCCACAACATTGTCTGCATGCGCATCGATCGAAATATTTTTAAAATTGTGGGCTTCGTCAATGACAAGGGTGGTGACGCCCAGCTCGTCGAAAGTGATAAATTCATCCTCCGGGATCTCCTCGCGCATCTTCTGAAATTCGTCACTCAGGCGGGATTCCATCGTCTCCAGGCGGGAGCGCTCCCAGGACTCGGAAGCATTTGCTGCCTGTGCCCTGCAGGTTCGGATCCGCTCTCTCTGCTGCTCCAGCTTATAGTGTTTGCTCATACCCAGTTTTTCGAAGGAGGAGAACGCCATATATGCCGCCACATAGCCGCCGTCTTTGATCTTCGCGAGGAACGCCTGTCTGCTGTCCGGCGTGAAGTCCTCCGGATGTACGACCAGGATGCTGTCCTGCGGATAAAGCAGGCGATGGGTGCGCTCAAACGCTTCCAAAACATTATTCGGCACAACGACCAGGTTCTTATCCGAAAGGCCGATGCGCTTTTTCTCATGGACACCCATGACAATAATGCCCGTCTTCCCCGTGCCGACCTTGTGATTCAGCAGCACATCCTTCTCCAGGATGATCCTTGCCACGGCATCCTTCTGGTGTGGGTACGGCGTAAAATGTTCCGCGTCAAGATCCGGCAAGTCCAGAAAACCGCCGCTGTACCTGCCGGCCACATTGCAGGCATAGGTATCGTAAAAAATCTCCCTCATGCGCTTCACACGAGAAGGATCCTTTCCGACCCACTCCAGGAATGTGTTCTGCAGCAGTTCCTGCTTCTCCTGCGCCGCCAGTGTCTCCATTTTGTTCAATACTCTCGCCGTGCCGGATTCTCGTTCCGGGCGGGGCACCTCATCATAGACCTTCACCGTTCCCCCGTTTAAAGCTGTCTCCATGATCTGCAGCGCAGAAAGGCGCCTGGTGCCATATGTATATGTATTCTGGACGGTATTTCTCTCCTTTGGGGCGATCAGTATCTTCCATTGCCCAAGTGTTGTGGAGTAATGGACCTCGGGATAACAGAACAGGCCAAGGGTCTCCTTGGCAAACCGTGCATAATATCTTTCCGGGATCCACGGACTGCCCAGCCCGAAGCCGATCACCTCGAAATCCACCTTTTTCGGCATCACCGCCTTCAGAGCGGCGACGTTGGCATCAAAGCGGCCGTTATATTTATCGTTCAGTTTTTTCGCCGTATCCAGCTTCGTTTTGATGTTCCCGGAGAGATACTGTGCTCTCAGCATCCATCCTAGGTCATCTGCGTGATGAAGATCATACGCTTCCGGATCCTGATAAACGGCGCCCTCCAGCGCTTCGGTAAGCTCATCGAGTGCAAGCCCGGAAGCGTCCATCATCCAGCACATATCCACACAGCCGTTATGATTGATGCAGGATGCAAGGGCAGCCACCGCATCTTTCTTTGCGCCTGTGTAGGTATCCGCCGCATCGGCCGTGTCATAAACTTCTTCAATACAAAAAAAGTCCTCCCAGTCTTTGTTTATCATGGTATTGTCCCCTCTTTTCTCGCCACAGATGACAGGCCGTGGCACCGACTTTAGCCCATAGTAATTGTTTTACAGCTACTGTTAATATATCATTGAGTTCCGGACAAAAATAGGGGTGGGGATGTAAATATGCTGCACTTCCCCGCGAAAACGCGGCGTAAAAAATACGCCCGGGACAGGTCTGGTAATTGTTGAATTGCAAGGTTTACTGTATAATATAATAGAATTTTTCGGGAAGTGCAACATGATTATAGCCGAAAAAGGGGATTCGATAAATGAGGACTTTTGAGATCAAAGCAAAATAAGCAAAAAAAATTACGCCACACTTCCCATGGGAAATGTGGCGTAAAAAATACGCTCCGGACAGGAATGCCCCTGTTTCTATATGCGGCGCATATCTTCATTCGCCGATCTATTCAATCGCATCCGTCCGATAAATAAATTTCACCTGGCCGTCCATGTCCTCCTCTGCTCCCGCAAAGTTCTTATAGCGGAGGGATACATCTCTTGCCGCACGGAGTCTGGTCACAAGTCCGTTCAAGTCTCCGTCCACCGCATCCACCAGCTTTTGTATGCCTTCTTCGTTAAAGTCCTGAAGTCCCTCGGAAAGCTGCGCGGCGCCGTCATAGAGCTGCGTGATCCCATCGACCAGATCCGGCGTTCCGTCTTTCAGCGTAATGATCCCATCGTAAAGTTCCGAAGCTCCGGTGGAGAGCTGGGAGGTACCAGTCTTCAGATCATCCGTTCCGTCTTTCAGAGTTCCTGCCCCCGCCGCGGCATCGGCCACACCAGCCGTGTAGCTTTGCAGGCCGAGATAAAATTCGTTGTAGCTGTCAAGGGAGCCTTTGAGCGCAATGATTGTTTGGGCTCCCTCTGCAGCGCTGGCGCTCTGCGCCTGCTGATCAGCGTTCGCCTCCATCGATGCAATGATATTGTCCAGAACCTGCGCATAGTTTTCCACCGTCAGCGCCGACACATCCAGTCCTGCGGCAGCAAGCTGCGTGTCCGCCGTGGAGAGCAGCGTGTCAAATACCTGTTTGGCTCCGCCGTTTAAGGTATCGTTGTTCGAGGTAAGGGTGCTTAGTCCGCTGCTTAACTCCGCCGCGCCGGACTGCAGCTCGGCTGCCCCCGCATCCAGGCTTTCGGAACCTGTTTTGAGGGTCTCTGCCCCGGCAGCAAGCTGGCCGATCCCCTCCGTCAGGTCGCCGGATTTCTCCAGCAAAGCGGCCAGGCCGTCATAAAGCTGCGAGGAACCGTCCAAAAGCTGATCCATGGCGTCTGTCAGGTCTTCCATGGAATCACTGAGATCGGAGACGGGATCGAAACTGTCCACATCCAATTCACCGAAAAGCTCATTTGTTGCGAGAGTCGCTGTCATAGCAAGCTGAAAATTGCTGACATCGGCCGTAATCTCCACATAGTCGGGAATTTCCAGTTTATCTTTGGAGATCGCAAGGTCCTCCTGAAGGCCCGGAAAGGCAATCCCCATCACCGCGGTGCGGCTGCCGTCATCGATCACTTTGCCGTTTGTAACATCCACATTCGTAAACACGTCGTCATCCAGAAGAACGCCGGTCAGCATGGCAAACGGGACATAGATTTTTTCGTTTTCCCCGTCTATATCCACGGTTTCATACTGCTTGTTTTGATATTCAAAACGAATGGTCACTCTGCCGCTCTTTCCGGCCAGATCTTCCGCCGAGATGGGCTCTCCATCCAGCTTATAAGTAACCGACAGGTCAACCGGAAGTTCTTTTTCGATGCTGCCCTGATAGTAAATATCATTGCCCTGGGCGTCCCATACCAGCATATTGTCATCACTCATGGTATAGGTTTCCTCGCCTTTGACGTTTTCTACCTCTGTCAGTTCAGACCGATCTTTCACCTCCGCGCGGCCGGGAACATTCTTGATCCAATCACTGACAATGATCTTCTGCGCGGAACCATCTGCTCCGGCAAGGATGTACACGGTCTCATCCTTGGATACATCGGCGTCATCGGCGGTGGATTCTGTTTCATCCGCGGATACACCGGCGTCGGATTCCGTTTCATTCGCGGATACATCGGCGTCGGATTCTGTTTCATCCGCGGATGCACTGGCGTCGGATTCCGTTTCATTCGCGGATACATCGGCGTCATCGGCATCCGCCACAGTTTGCGTTTCCTCCTGCTCTTTCGTCTCGTTCCCGTCGGAGTTCAGGGCGAAAGCGTTCATCGCGCTCCCGCTCACTGTGAGAAGGGCGCAAAGGCAAAGCGCAGTCATTTTTGTTATGTTTTTTTTCATTTCAGAAATACCTCCTATTCGGTTTTGTTTCTCTTTTTCATTCCCAGCGTGGTTGCGCAAATGACCTTATCCAGCAAAAGAAGAATCGCCGGAAGGATCAAGATAACGCAGAACATACTGACGACAGCGCCGCGGGCAAGCAGCATACAAATAGAGCTGATCATATCGATCTTTGAGTAGAGCGCCACGCCGAAGGTGGCGGCAAACAATCCAAATCCTGAAACCAGGATGGACGGGATCGATGTGGCCAAAGCCGTCCTTACCGCGTCCTTTTTCCCGCTCCCGCCAATCCGCTCGGTCTTATACCGTGTCGTCATCAAAATAGCGTAATCCACGGTTGCGCCAAGCTGGATGGTGCTGATGCAGATCGGTGCGATAAACGGCAGGCTCTGCCCTAAATAATGCGGCAGACCAAGGTTGATAAAAATTGCCAGTTCTATGACCGCGATCAAAATAAACGGCAGAGAAATACTGCGCTCCACCAATGCGATGATGAGGAAGATCGCCGCAATGGAAACGATGTTTACCACCTCAAAATCGTGGGAAGTGACGTCGATCATATCTTTCATGCAGGGCGCTTCCCCGATGAGCATCCCAGTCGGATCATATTTTTTCAGGATGGTATTCAGCGATTCAATCTGCGCGCCTACCTCGTCGCTGGCCACCGGATATTCGGAGTTGAGGAGCAGCAGCTCCCACTTGTCGCTCTTCAAAAGACCGGTAACGGATTCCGGCAGCACTTCCTCCGGCACGCGGGGGCCGATCACCGATTCCAGTCCCAGCATATATTTCACACCGTCCACCTGTTCCATTTCCTTCATCATGGCCCGAACAGATCTGGGCGAAAGATTTTTGTCGATCAGGAGCATATGGGTTGAGGCGATGTCAAAATCCTCCGACAGTTTGCTGTTTGCGATCACATATTCCATGTCATCCGGCAGAGACTTTGCCAGATTGTAGTACGTCTCATTGTTGGTCCGGTTGTATCCGTAGAGAGCAGGCGGGATCAACAGAACAAACAGGCAGAGAAAAACCGGGAAAATTTTTATCGTACCATTGGCAAACCGGCGCATATCCGGGATCAGCGACCGGTGTTTTGCCTTTTGCAGCGGCTTATCCAGCACAAGGATCAGGGCCGGCAGCACAGTCACACAGCCGATCACGCCTAAAATAACGCCTTTCGCCATCACAAGTCCAAGGTCACGACCGAGGGTAAAGGACATAAAGCAAAGCGCGATAAATCCGGCAACGGTCGTGACAGAGCTGCCAACGATGGCGGCAAACGTCTCCCGAATGGCGACAGCCATCGCCTCCCTGCGGTCGTCATTTTTCGTCAGCTGCTCATTGTAGCTGTGCCAGAGGAAGATGGAGTAATCCATGGTCACAGCCAGCTGCAAAACCGCGGAAAGCGCTTTTGTGATATAGGAAATCTCTCCGAGGAAATAATTGCTCCCAAGGTTTATGAGGATCATCATGCCGATGCTCAAAAGAAAAACAAACGGCGTCAGCCAGTTGTCCAGCAGAAGCAGCATTACAAACAGCGCCAGCGCAACCGCGATCCCCACATAGATGGGTTCTTCCCGTTCGCACAGATCCTTCAGATCTACCACCATGGCCGTAAGTCCTGACAGAAAACACTGTTTTCCGGCAAGCTGCCGAATCTCCCGAACCGCGTCCATAGTGACATCGGAGGAGGTGGAGCTGTCGAAGAACACGGCCATCATGGTGGCATTTTCTGTGTTAAATTCGTTGTAAAGTTTGTCGGGCAGCAGTTCCATGGGAATCGAAAGGTCCGCAAAAGAATCGTACCACAGGACGGTATCCACATGATCGACCTGCTCCATCTGCTCTTTCAGCGCCGCCACATCCTTATCTGGCATATCCTCCACAATGAGGAACGCGAAGGCGCCCTTGTCAAAGTCCTCCATCAGCTCGTTCTGCCCGATGACCGTTTCCATATCCTCCGGCAGATAGGTAAGCATATCATAGTTGATGCGTGTCCCCAGGATTCCCCAAACCGAGGGGATCAGGAGGATCAGGGCTATCATCAGGATGGGTATCCGGTACTTTACCACCGCTTTTGAAAATTTCATGGTTCACATCATTTCCTTTCCGTAAGCTTCAAATGCATTTTTTTGACGCCAAACTGTTTTGCAGATATGGCGATTCAATATAGCAATTCAGATATGGCGATTCAGATCTTGCACATCCGATCAGCTTCCATTTATTGTAATCGCGCTTTTTTGCCCTGCATACAGACACCAAA
Source organism: uncultured Marvinbryantia sp. (assembly GCA_947631355.1). Taxonomy (GTDB): domain Bacteria; phylum Bacillota; class Clostridia; order Lachnospirales; family Lachnospiraceae; genus Marvinbryantia. The sequence goes on along the minus strand of CANRKY010000005.1, from coordinate 7,626 downwards.
AGTCCCGTGTCCGATAATCAGACACGGGACGCAAAATGACCGATTTTTAGGCAAACGCTTCTATTTGCCTAAATTTATTCTTTTACACAGCACAGGATCATCTCCTCGATCATTCCCTTTTTGATCTCCACCAGGCGGGAAAGTATATCTCGGATATCATCGTTCATATCGTTTTTCAGCCATCTGGAAAAAATGCCAAAGGCAAGGCTGGACAGATATTCTTTGACGATGGCGAGGTCACTGTCCCGAACGCTTTTGCCGCGCAGGACAGAGCTAACATAGGAATTTATCGTATGATCACAGACTTTCCAAAGGTACATCTCATAGATCTCCCGGTTCGCCGAGTGATAGATATGCAATACCGCGCGCTTGTTCGCAAGCGCAAGGTCAACGGCCGCATCCAGACAATCCTCAAATTTTTCTATGTTCGGATAGGACTGGATCATCTTTTCGGCGTTATCCTCCACAATGCTTTCAATCAGTTTGGGCATATCATCAAAATAATAGTAAAAGGTGTTGCGGTTGATGCCGCACTCCGCCGCAATATCTTTGATCGTGATCTTGGACAGAGGCCGTTCCGTCAATAATTTCAGAAAGGATTTCTGAATCGCTCTCTTTGTAAAATTAGCCATTTTGGTGTCTCCTGTTGGTTGATTTTTACCGTATCCTCCATACGACACGGATTCTCTTACAAACCTTACCGCGCAAACTGCGCATTATAAAGCCCCGCATAAAAGCCGCCCTGTTCCAGCAGCTGTCTGTGCGTGCCCTGCTCCACAATATCGCCGTCCTTCATGACCAGGATCAGATCCGCGTTTCGGATCGTTGAGAGCCGGTGCGCGATCACAAAGGAGGTACGCCCTTTCAGCAGCGTGTCCATCGCCGCCTGGATCAGGTGCTCGGTGCGGGTATCCACGGAGGAAGTCGCCTCATCTAAGATCATGATCGGGTTATCCGCAAGGATCGCCCTGGCGATCGTCAGAAGCTGCTTCTGCCCCTGCGAGATATTCGATGCCTCCTCATTGATCTCCATCTGATAGCCGCCCGGCAGAGACCGGATAAACTTATCCGCCCGCGCCAGCTTTGCGGCCCGGATAACCTCCTCGTCCGTAGCGTCCAGCCGCCCGTAGCGGATATTTTCCATGATCGTCCCCTTAAACAGCCAGGTATCCTGTAAGACCATGCCAAAGCCCCGCCGCAGGTCGTTTCGGTCAAACGCACCGACCGGATGGCCATTTAAGCGGATGCAGCCCGCGTTCACATCATAAAAGCGCATCAACAGCTTGACCATCGTTGTCTTGCCCGCGCCGGTCGGCCCCACGATCGCCACCATCTGCCCCGCCTTGATCTCGCTGTTAAAATCGTGAATGATCACCTTATCCGGCGTATAGCCAAACTGCACATGCTCGAAGGAGACCTCCCCTTTTATCTCATCCGCGGAAACGGGATTTTCCACCGCCTGCACTTCTTCCTCCTCGTTTAAAAAGGTAAAAATGCGCTCGGCCGCCGCGGCCATGGACTGCAGCAGATTGGAAACCTGCGCCATCTGCGTGATCGGCTGCGTAAACCGCTTGACGTACTGGACAAACGCCACAATGTCGCCGATCTCGATCGTTCCCGCCGCCGCGAGCATCGCGCCCGAAACCGCCACCGCCACATAGCCCAGGTTGCTGACAAAATTCATGATCGGCATCATAAGCCCGGACAAAAACTGGCTTTTCCACGCGGATTCATACAAAACCCCGTTTGTCTTCCGAAACTCCGCCAGCTCCGCCTCCTCGCGGTTAAACGCCTTTACCACGTCGTGCCCGGAAAACGTCTCCTCGATCTGACCGTCTATTTTTCCGAGGTAATTTTGCTGCGCGATAAAATATTTCTGCGATTTTTTCACGATCTTCATCACAAACGTCATGGAAACCGGCAGGATCAGGATCGTAAAAAGCGTCATCAGCGGCGAGATCGTGAGCATCATCACAATGGTCCCGACCAGCGTGCAGACCGATGTGATCAGCTGCGTGATTGACTGGTTAAACGTCTGTCCGAGGGTATCCACATCGTTGGTAATGCGCGATAAGATATCGCCGACGGCGTTTTTTTCAAAGTAAGAGAGCGGCATCCGATCGATCTTTTCGCTGATATCTCTGCGCATCCGAAAGCACATTTTCTGTGACATTTCCGTCATCAAAAGCCCCTGCACAAAGGAAAAAATTCCGCAGACCAGATAAATGCCCATCAAAAACAGCAGGATCCTTCCGATCTTTCCGAAGTCAATGCTCCCGGTTCCGGACAGCTTTGCGATCAGCCCGTTAAAAAGCTCCGTGGTCGCGTTGCCCAGGATCTTTGGACCCACGACATTTAAAACGGTAGATGCCACGGCAAAAACTGCAACGATCGCCAGCGCGATCTTATACGCTCCCATATAATGGAGCAGCTGCCTTATGGTTCCCTTAAAATCTTTGGCTTTTTCGCCCGGCATCCGCCTGCGTCCTCTCGCCATATCAGTCTCCTCCTTTCAGCGCGCTTTGGATCTCCTCCTCCGAAAGCTGCCCTCTTGCAATTTCCAGATAGGTCTCACAATTTTCAAGCAGCTCCCTGTGCGTTCCCCTGCCCACAATGCAGCCGTCCTCCATCACAAGGATCTGCTCGGCGTGCATAATGGTGGAGATCCGCTGCGCAACGATCAGCACCGTCGCGTTTTTCGTGTGCTTCGCAAGCTCCGCCCGCAGATTGGCGTCCGTCTTATAATCCAGCGCGGAAAACGCGTCGTCAAAGAGGAATATCTGCGGCTGCTTCGCGATGGCCCGCGCGATCGACAGGCGCTGCCTCTGGCCGCCCGACACATTCGAGCCGTTCTGCGCGATCGGAGACTGATACCCCGTTTCCTTGGATTCAATAAATTCCGTCGCCTGCGCGATTTCGGCAGCGAGCTTCATTTCGCTGTCTGTGATCTGCTCTCCGCCGTACTTGAGATTGCTCTCCACCGTGCCGGAAAACAGCACGCCTTTTTGCGGCACATATCCGATCCTGTCGCGGAGCGCCTTCTGGCTGATCTCGCGGATATCAATCCCGTCAATGGAAATGCTGCCCTCCGTAACGTCGTAAAAGCGCGGGATCAAGTGGATCAGCGTTGACTTTCCGCAGCCGGTCGAGCCGATGATCGCGGTCGTTTTTCCCGGCTCCGCCGTAAACGAGATATGTTCCAGCACCGGCGACTGCGCACCCGGATAGGAAAAGGAAACATCCGAAAAAGTCAGTACGCCCTGCCTGTTTTCCAGCTCGGCATCCCTTGTCTGCGCGGCGTCGGTTAAGGAGATGGGCGTTTCCAGCACTTCCTCGATCCGGTCGGCCGCAATGCTCGCACGCGGCAGCATAATGGAGATCATGGAAAGCATCAGAAACGACATGATGATAACCATGGAATATGTGATAAACGCCGTCAGGTCGCCCACCTGCACGGCTCCCGTATCCACGCCCTGCGCCCCCACCCAGACGATCAGCACGGAAACGCCGTTCATGATCAGCATCATAACCGGCATCATAAAGGTCATGGTGCGGTTCGTAAAAAGCTGCGTCTTAAAGAGGTCGGTATTCGCCTGCGCAAACCGTTTCTCCTCATAATCCTGCCGCCCGAAGGCGCGGATCGGCATAACGCCGGTCAAAAGCTCTCTGGATACCAGGTTCAGACGATCCACCAGGCTTTGCATGATCTGAAATTTCGGGTACGCGATGACAAAGAGCACCGCGATGCACAGCGCCAGGGCGATCACCGCCACGACAATGATCCAGCTCATCTGGGAGCCTGTCTGGATCACCTTGATCACGCCCGCGACCGCCAGGATCGGCGCATACGTCACCATGCGAAGGAGCATGACCGTGAGCATCTGCACCTGCTGGATATCGTTGGTACAGCGCGTGATCAGCGACGCCGTGGAAAATTTTTCAATCTCCGCGCTCGTAAATCCCATAACCTTTGTATAGAGCTGCTCGCGCAGGTCGCGTCCGATCCCTGCCGACACCTTCGACGCGATATATCCCGTCATGATGGCGACCGCCGCCATGCCCAGCGCCATCAGCAGCATTTTTGCGCCCACCTTGAATAAATACGCGTTTCGGATATCGTTCAGATTCTTTTCCTGCGCCTCGTACTCCGCGGACACATAGGCGACCGCAACCTGATCCATCATAAGATCCGCGGACGCGTCCATTGCCGAGATCCGATCGCCCATCTGCTTTTGCAGATTCTCTTTTGTCATGATGCCCGCCGCTATGGCTCCCTTGAGCAGCTGCAGGCTTACCCGGCCCTCATCGCTGTTTTCCATCTGGAACACCACGCTCTCCGGCAGGCGCAGCAGGTCGTTTAACGTTTCCCGCTCATCCTTTGACAGCTCTTTGAGCGCACGCACGCCATTGTCCGCTTCTCCATACGCGGCTTCCAGCGTTTGGATCTGCGCGTCGTCCAAAAAAAGTTCCAGCGTTTCCAGGCTCTCCTCGCGCACCGTCTCCGGCACGGCATCCTCAATCCCGTTTTGCTGGAGCCCAACGTTTAAAAGGTCACTGGTATAAGTCGGCAGCGCCAGATCGCAGTACGCCTGTATGATAAGCAAAACGATGATAAACGCCACCTGCGCTTTTGCCTTCACTAAAAATTGAAAGATATGCTTCATCGCTGTTCCTCCGCTTTATCCCTGTTTTTGTCTTTCCTCGGTTCTTTCCATTTTCTCAATGCGCTCCGCATTTTTGCCCACAACCTCCAGGCAGCGCTGGCAGACTTCCATATCCTCTGTGGACAGGCCCTCTTTCATCAGGCGGTTAAATTCCTTCAGCGCCTTTTGCCCGCGTTCGATGATCGACTGCGCTTTCTCCGTGCAGACAAGCCGAACCTTCCGCCTGTCGCCCTCCACCGCGGCGCGCTCCAGATACCCCTCGCTCACCAGCTTGTTGATATTGACCGACAGAATATTTTCCCGGTAGCCCCTGCCGCGGCTGATATCCTTTGCCGTGCACGCTTCCGGGTTGCTCGCCAGAAACATCAGAATGTCGAACGCCATCTGCGGCATGTCAAGCTCATTGCAGAGCGGCCTGCAGTAATGCTCGTATGCCCTTGTGATATGGTGGAATATGGCGATATTGCTCTTTTTCCCCACATACCCATCCCCTTTCTGCGTAAATCATTGCAACTGTTTGGAGCCGATACCATCCAAGGAGTGCAAAAATGCCGCCGCAGAGCGTTCTCCATGCATCATAGCGAGGAAGGTTCGGAACAGTTGCGAATTATTCAAATTTGAACTATTCAAAAGTATAAGTCTCAATAATAGATATGTCAAGAATAATATTTTCTGTTGCGACTCTCGTCCTGCAATTTACCCTGTTGCAATCTTGGGATATGATTCATTCGTGCAAAGTATTGCTTTTTTCGTGCAGCTGGAATATACTATAACCACCAGCGGGAAGGAGATGATTGTATGGCTGGCACTACAACGAATATCAGTATCCGTATGGATGCCGACCTGAAGGCACAGGCCGATGCCCTTTTTGCAGAGCTGGGCATGAACCTGTCCACTGCTTTTAACATTTTTGTCCGTCAGTCGCTCCGTGAAGGCCGGATTCCGTTTGATATCTCCCTGAATACGCCTAACAAGGAAACGATTGACGCCATGTTAGAAGCGGAAAGGATTGCAAAAGACCCGTCTGTGAAAGGCTACACCAATCTCGATGAGTTGTTTGCTGACTTGAAAAAATGAGAAAAACAAAGTACACCGTCAAGCTTGGTTACTGGTCTACCGCATTGAGGACGATGTGCTGGTGCTGACGCTGACCCGCACCGGGACTCACAGTGATCTGTTCGGGAAATAAAAACGGGAGCTGTCTATTTTCTGACAGCTCCTTTTTGATAGGAAGCAAGCTTCGCGATCTATTCTGTAATGTGTCCACGTTTTGAGCATCTCTTATATCTCATTCATCTATGCTCACCAGATCGTATGTGCGGCTGCCAAGGCCGATTTCCTCGGCGTGTTCCAGCGTATGCAGGCCGTTCCGGGATTCAATGCGCTCTACCAGAGACGCCCCGTCGCCGTCTTTCTGCGCATAGACAAGATCAATACAGGCTTGATCCAGTGCCACGGGATCGGTGGACGCTAAAATCCCAATGTCGTGCATGTCCGGCTCAGCGGGATTTCCGTCACAGTCGCAGTCGATAGACAGGCGGTTCATCACGTTAATATATGCGATATGCTCCCCATTTCCAAGGTAGTCCGACACGGATTTCCCGGCTTCTGCCATAGCCTCCAAAAAAGCGTCCTGTTCGCCGCCCCACATGCTGCCTCCTGTACCGCCGCTGTGGATCCACGCCTTTCCCTCGCTGGAGCCAAGCCCAATGGAGATATTCTTGATCGCTCCGCCGTAACCCGCCATGGCGTGACCCTTAAAATGCGAAAGGACAAGATAAGAATCGTAGTCGGCAAACGCTGCTCCCACATAGTTTTCCGTAAGAACGCTGCCTCCCTCCACGGGCAAAGTCATGGAACCGTTTTCATCGAGAATCTGAACATCCGCGATCTCAGTAAAGCCGTGATCTTCTGCCACCTGATAGTGCATGGCCGTCTCAGAGCGGGAACCGCCGTAAGCGGTGTTGCACTCTACGATCGTACCGTCCACAGCTTTCACCACATCTTTGATGAGCTGCGGATCCAGATAATTGCTGGCAGGGGGCTCGCCGGTGGACAGTTTTACTGCCACATTGCCGTCCGGTTTCCAGCCAAGCGCCTCATAAACCGCCATCATTCCCTCCGCGCTGATGTCGGACGTAAAGAACACCACAGGAGAATCCGACGACGTGTCTTCCGCTGACTGACTTCCGTCTGTGTCCGCTTCCGCCGCGGCGTTCAGTCCACATGCGAGAGAAAACAGGGACGCCGCGAGAATACCAGGTATCAAGTGTAAAAAATGTTTTTTCATAGTGTTTCCACCCACTTTTTCAAGGCGTCATCAGAAGGACTGCCGTTTAGAACTTTGCCTTCAAGAACTGCCGCTCCGGGACAGACCGGCGCCAGATCTCCCGCCGTCTTGCCGAATCCGCTGCCGCCGGAGGTAGCAAACAGCACAATTTTCTTTCCAAAGAAATCATAACTCTCCAGAAAGGTGTGGATAATGCGGGGTGCCGTATACCACCAGATGGGGAACCCAAGCAGAATGGTATCGTATGCGCTGATGTTGGCGTTTTTGTCCGCCAGTGCGGGGCGGCTGGATCTGTCGTTCATCTCCACAGAGCTGCGGGATTTTTTATCCATCCAATTTAAATCCGCCTGGGTATAAGGTATGGCAGGTCTGATCTCATACAGATCTGCCCCTGCTGCGCTGGCAAGTTTTTTGGCGACTCCCGCCGTTGTTCCGCTTGCAGAAAAATATGCTACTAATGTTTTACTCATATCCTTTCGCTCCTCCATTTCAAAAGCAGTATCCCAAAAGATACCCATCATTTATTTCAGAGTTGAATAAACCTCATCGCTAACTTCCTCCAGCCACTCGTTGGAACTGTTTTCTCCCGGCACCTCAACGGCCAGATGCGAAAACCAGCTGTCCGGCGCGGCTCCGTGCCAGTGCTTCACACCCACGGGGATGTTGATGCAG
>CANRKY010000004.1 GCA_947631355.1 uncultured Marvinbryantia sp. | reverse complement strand
AACATCCGGAAATGCAAAGTCCGGCGTCTGCTCCTGTGAGTGCAAAAGAACTGTACGCGTCGTGGGCTGACACAGTCTTCACCACCTTCGGCGAACTTTCCGCCGTGCCGATAAAATACCGGCGGTGGCCATCGGTGCCGGCCGTGAGCAGGGCATCGTCCCAGCCCTCCTCGCTGCCGCCCTTCGGCAGCCCGATAAAGCGGATCTTTTCCCAATCCTCTGCCAGATAATCTCTCAGCTTCGGCAGACACGCAATGTCCGCCGTTCCCAGCAGAAGATGTCCATCAACAAAATACTTCTCATTTCTCTGATTCTGCTTTTTGCAGTATGTCACATCCTGATTCAGCAGACATTTCATCTCGCAGCTTAAATTCCCTGCGTCTACCGCCAGGCGGCAGGCGTGAGCCGGTGTATGGGGCTTCACGTTCATCACACACTCCCAGGCATCGGGCGTGCGACCTGTGCCTCCCATGTATGCGATCAGCCTCTCACCGTTGCAAAATAGTTTCAGCACAAAACCCGGAAGGCTAACCTCCATCGTATTTTCCACCGTGCGCAGTTCTGTTGCTCCCTGCGCTATCGGCTGCGCATCACCAGCCGCCGGCACGAACAGCATGTCCACCTGATTGGTGTCCATGATCTTCTGCGCCCGGCCGACCGTCTGCGCCAGCACATCCCCCATGATCATGCAGTGGATGTGCTCCGACTCAAAGGAAGGATCCACACCCCTGTTATTGCTGTTATCTGTGCTGCTAAGGTAAAGTATCTGTGTACCATCCTTTCCGCTTGTCGCGTCTATACTGGCTCCAAACAACAATCCATTATATACAGGATAATACAAAAAACGATAATATTTTGTGTTCATTCTTTGGTCCCCCTTATTTTCTTTTTCAATTCAGAATACATTATCTATTCCTCTCCGGCTCCCCGCCGAATCTGTGCTTTGGTCCATTCGCTCTGCCTGTTTTGGCTTACGGTGAGAGGTAATGTAAAGTGGTCGAAGTTCGGTCACCGCAGAAGCAGCCGCCGCGAAGCTCGTCAAATGGCCAAATTGTCAATAAGCTGCTCGATTTTTTTCCTCACAGGGCGTGTGGGATTTTCCTCACTGAACGTGTAGGATTTTTCCTCACAAAGCATGTAGGATTTTCCTCACAAAGCATATAGGATTTTCCTCACAGATTGTCAACAGGATGGCTGGCTTCTGTGCAGAAAACGCATAGGAAAGTCCTACTCCTATTACTATCTGCGTCACGCGCTGTGGGAAGATTGGTGTTATGGAACGTACACGATATCTGTCCAGCTGCCGGCAGTTTCTACTGTACCGTCATAAGCTTTCACACTGTGAGAGCCTTTTACCTGATAGTAGTGCTGTCTGGCCACATACTGATCTTTGTAAACCACAACACTGTATGTATCACTTCCGTAACCATCTTTCTGTGTGATATAGGTATAGGCACCATCATTTACCTGATATAGATATGCTCCGGCATATACTGATGCACACTTCCGATAACAGTTTGTGTCTGCACTTATACGAACCTGCCCTGTACTAATCAAAATGATTGTGCTGGTACCAGATGACAGATAAGTTCCCAATGGCTTTGCCGTGTCTCCCGGATCCGGAAGTTTCATCAACTCCAGTTGTGGGCGGCTGTCAAAGGTGATTACCTGGTCAGCCGCCAGTGCGGTGCTTCCGAAAGCCAACATCATACACGCAGATAGCAGTGCGGCAAACATTCTCCTTTTCATAAGTCCCCCTCCTTTCTCCTCAGTATATTTTACATTACACTTATAAATACGTGTCAGAGAAATTATTGTGACGCAACAATTAATAAATTTGCAAATTTTCTATCATTTCTATAAATTCTTTTCGAGGCAATATCCCACTGACGGTATACTTACAATTATCATGCGTAAATTCAGCTACATAATCCATCTCATTTTCCGGCCCCTGTATTTCCATCACTGTGGCTGTTTCATAAAAGCGTGTTTCCACTGGTATTGTATCTAACACATTTCCATCAAATATCATTCCACTAGCTATTTGATCTGTCTGTTTTGCCATATCAATCATTACTGACGTATCATTATATTCATAAAATACCTTTGCAGCATTAGTTTCCTCTATTATCATATAGTCATCAAATATCAATCCATCTGGTACATACTGAAAATAAGCCGTTCGGATACCGGTTCTTTCCAATATATCTGCGTACACTTCCTCTATGTCCGCATTATAGTTTTGCACTTCATCCCAATTCCGCGTCTTTAATACAGATTCTTTCCCCGTCATCTGGTTCCACAAATTCAAAAGCCATAGCCTGTTCGCTTGGCTGGTCATGCTCAATCCAAACAGTCCCAATAATAGGACTGCCGCAATCCCCATCCCGCGAAACAGCTTTGCATGCCTGCGGACATGCATGGCCTTTCTTCCAATTTCAAGTGCACGTTTGTCCTCCTCAGACAGAGCATCCTCGCCGAACAGGATATTGCTTTCCGGCAGAGCATTTTCTTCAGACGGAACATTCTTCTCAGACAAAACATCTCTCTCAGACAGGACATCCTTCTTTAGCAAAGCATCTTCCTCAGACAAAACGTCCTTCTTCGGCAGGACATCCTCGCCGGACGCCTTCCCAGCCTTGCTGGCCTCGAGGGCGGCGATCCGGCGCATCATATCCTCCCGCATCTCATCCGTCAGACGCACGTGATCCAGCGAAGGATCCGCGTTGAGCTGCTGCTCATAGTTATCCGCGGCCTCCGCCAGTTTCTTGTATATAAATTCATCGGTCTTTTGGTCGTCCGTCAGCGGACGGCTGTTTTCCTTTTTCATGCTGCTACGACAAGTCCCTTCTTGACTTTTCTCTCCAAGCGTATAAACTAATAGTAGTTTAATTTTTGGAGGATTTCATATGAAGCGAATCGTTCTGACCGGCGGCGGAACCGCCGGTCACGTTACCCCAAACATTGCCCTCATTCCCAGACTGCGGGAACTCGGGTACGATATCCAGTACATAGGTTCCTATGACGGTATCGAAAAAAAACTCATTGAAGAAATGGAAATCCCCTATCACGGGATCTCCTCCGGGAAGCTCAGACGTTATTTTGATCTGAAAAATTTCACAGATCCCTTCCGTGTGATCAAGGGCCATAGTCAGGCCCGCAAATTACTGAAAGAACTAAAGCCGGATGTCGTGTTTTCCAAAGGCGGTTTTGTGGCTGTTCCCGTGGTGCTCGCGGCAAAGCAGCGCCATATTCCCGTTATCATCCACGAGTCGGACATGACGCCGGGCCTGGCCAACAAGCTGGCCATCCCCTCCGCCACCAAAGTCTGCTGCAACTTTCCGGAAACGCTCAGCTGCCTGCCAAAAGAGAAAGCGGTCCTCACCGGTTCTCCCATACGCCAGGAGCTAACGAGCGGAAACCGTGACGCAGCCCTGCGGTTCTGCGGATTTACCGCACAAAAGCCGGTGCTTCTGGTGATCGGGGGCAGTCTCGGCTCCGCCAACGTAAACAGCGCGATCCGCAGCATCCTGCCGGAGCTCCTGAAAACCTTCCAGGTGATCCACCTGTGCGGAAAAGGCAAGGTGGATGCCGGGTTTGCGGGCACTCCGGGTTACGTGCAGTACGAATACATCGAAAAAGAGCTGGCAGACCTGTTCGCCCTGGCGGACATTGTGGTCTCCCGGGCAGGCGCCAACGCCATCTGCGAGCTTCTGGAACTGCGCAAGCCGTCCCTTTTAATCCCCCTGGGCTCCAACGCAAGCCGGGGCGATCAGATCCTGAACGCCGAATCGTTCCAGCGTCAGGGCTTCATGGAAATGCTGCTGGAAGAAAATCTCACAGATGATGTGCTGCTTAAAACCATCTCCCACCTTTACAACTCACGGATGGATTACATCCATGCCATGGAAAAAAGCAGTCAGAGCAGCGCCATTGAAAAAATCACCGCACTGATCGAAGATGCGGCCGGCTACTCATCCAGATAATCCTTTCCGTACTTTTTAATTATGTAACGTTTTGCCCTGTTCCATCTTGCGCGGAGCACTGCGGCATTTGTGCCCAGCAGCTCCGCCGCTTCTTCATAGCTTTCCTGCAGAAGATAGACATGCACCGCTATTTCATACCAGCGCACATTACGTTTCTTCAGATCCTCCAGCAGATCACATACAAACAGTCTCGTCTCTGTCAGTTCTTCCGGATTGCCGGAGCTGCCTTCCGAAGACATCTCTCCGCACTCGTCTAAAGCTAAAACTTCATTTCTTGTACTGGCTTTTCTCCAATAATCGATCAGCAGATTCCGCGCTACCTTAAACAGCCACGCCTTTTCCATATCGGGCCGCACATGATCCATATTCTCATAATAGATTAAGAATGTCTGCTGACAGATTTCTTCCGCCAGTTGTTCATCTCTTGTCTGAGCCACCACAGATTTCATGATCGATGCGCCACAGCGTTCATATAATTCTGTAAATGTCTCGTTATTCATCTTTAGTAATTCCCTGAATTATTATTCTTCTGTAATTTTCTTTACTATCTCGTCCCTATCTGCGTCTGTCAGTTTTCCCATCTTCCAGCCAAGCCCCACCTGGTCGTCCGCGTAGCGCGGGATCAGATGGATATGGAAGTGAAAGACCGTCTGCCCGGCGGCCTCGTGATTGTTCTGAACAATATTGACCCCATCACATTTTAATGTTGTCTCCAGCTTTCCCGCCATTTTCTTCGCCAGAATAAACGCCTTTCCGGTGAGCTCCTCCGGCATCTCGCATATATTGGCGTAGTGCTGTTTCGGTAAAATCAACATGTGACCTTTTGACGCCGGGGCGACATCCAATATCACACGGAAATCTTGGTCCTCATAAAGAGTTGCCGAGGGGATCTCTCCTGCAGCAATCTTACAGAAAATACAATTATCCGTCATATTTTGTTCTCCTTTCACGTATTATTATATGAGTGCAAAAATAATCATAGCTCTATCTTAAAATTTTTCTCATTATCTGTCAATATCATAAAGGAGATTTTTTATGCAGAATAACGAAGATTTTTACGCCGTTTTATCTGCCATCTCACACGAGGTGCGGAATCCGGTGACGCTGATCAACAGCTACCTGCAGATTCTGTCTAAAAACCATCCGGAGATATGTGACGACCCTTACTGGGAAATCGTTTTACGCGAAATGTCACATTTGAAGTGCATTTTGAGAGACATGACAGTTTATCAAAATGTGACGCGGCTGAACGCCGCACAGACTGATATGGGAATGTGGCTCAGGGAATACGCAGACGCCGTGGGCGCTGTCCTGTCACAAAAGCCGTATGTAACGTTTACATACGATGCGGCGCCCGATCTGCCGTGTATCCGGGTGGATCAGAGCAAGCTGCGGCAGGTTTTGGACAACCTGCTGCGGAACGCCCTGGAAGCGGTGGAGGCGGCTGGCGCGGGCCATAGTGCCACCAGTGCGGAGCGTAGTACCACTGGCTGCTTTCAGATTGCGTTGTATGCAGACAGTGCAGATGGCTTCTTGCGTCTCCGCGTGCGGGATACCGGCTGCGGGATCCCAGACGATACCCTCGGCACTCTGTTCGAACCCTTTGTCACGCACAAGCCGGACGGCACGGGGCTTGGTCTGGCTATTGCGCGGCAGATCGTGCAGGCTCACGGCGGCAGCCTTATCTGTTCTTCCTGCGGAAACCCCACAGAATTTCAGATAATGCTGCCAGCACAAAGCCGCCCAGGAAGCCGCCCAAATGCGCAAAGTGATCCACCCCTGTGTCCATAAAGCCTTGAATCAAGGAAAGGGCAGCCATCCACAGCAGCCCGCGTCCATATGGAGTTTCTTTCCTGTCTTTGCTTTTTAGGACCAGCCACACCAAGGCGCCTATAACAGCAAAGACAGCCCCGGAAGCCCCTGCGGACACGGGTTCTTCGTGCTGCCATAAGTTGACTGCCAGCGATAAAAGGTTTCCGATCAGGCCGCCGCCCAGGTAGATCAGGAGATAGCGCACCGCTCCCACCGCGGACTGCAGCATATCCCCGGCATAGATCAAAAGCAGCATATTAAAAAACAGGTGCTCCACGCCAAAGTGCAGAAACATGGAGGTAAACAGGCGGTAGGTTTCCCCGTCCTGCACCACCGCCGATGGGAGCATGGCGCCCCACGCCAGCATATATCCGGCGTCCGGCTCGCCCCGTCCGATAAGGTACATTGCACCGAATATCACCACATTCAGTATTACGATAAAAAGATTCCACTTTTTTCTGCCCTTTAAAAAAGCCGTCAATTCCTGCAGCATTTTTTCGACTCCTTTGTAACTTTTCTTCAAGATCACGTTTTCTTTATGTATCTTTTCTTCTGGGTCACGTTTTTCTTATAAATCTTTCCTCTGGATCACATTTTTCTTATGTGTCTCGTTCTCTGGATCGCGTTTTTCTTATGTAACTTTTCTTCTGAATCTCGCTTTCCTTAATTTTTCACTTGTATATTTATGCTTTATGTATTAGAATGTAGGCATAAAATAATTTTTAAGGAGGATGAGTCATTATGGCATATGTTATTTCCGATGAGTGCGTAGCTTGCGGTACATGCGCAGAAGCATGCCCGGCAGAAGCGATCAGCGAAGGCGATGGCAAATATGTGATCGACGCTGATGTCTGTCTTGAGTGTGGAACATGCGAAAGCGAGTGCCCCACAGGCGCTATCTCCGCAGAATAATAACAAACAGGACTGGGCGTGCTTTGCACGCCCTCTTTTTTTATTTCTTTCTCCACAGCCTGTCCCACCAGGACTTCTTTTCCCTGGAAGCCGCCACGTAGCGGCCGTTTTTCTGCCGTTCTCTTATCGCTTCGTCCAGGCGCCGAAAATGTTCTTCCTCCCGCTTTTCCTGCATATGCAAAATGTAATCGGTCTCCCGCGCCATGGCTTCCTCCAGCCTTTTCTGAAGATCCTCATTATTGTCTTTTACTACTTTTTCTACAATGCTCTCCACCAGATCCATAAACTGCCGGAGCTTTTCTCCGCTGTCCGGGATTACGGCCACAGAGGTATCTGTGGTTTCGTCGTTTTTTGGCGCGCCATTTTTTGGCGCTCCATTGTCTGTTGCGTCATTCTGCGTGTTCCATCTGCCCTGAGATTCGTCTGTCACATCTCGTGGCGCGCCGTAAGTCGTGCCATTTCTTGGCGCGTCATACGCCGCGCCATTATTTGCCATGCTATTTTGCGTGTCCCATCCTGACACGCTATCATGCGCCGCACCATCTCTTAGCGCGCCATGCGTCGCGCCATCTCTTAGCGCGCCATGCGCCGCGCCATTTCTTGGCGCGTCATGCGCCGCGCCATATGCCGCGTCCCGCATGCCAGGCCGTTTTGCGCCTTTCAGCACCAGGCGAATTGCCTTTAGCTGCAGGCCCTCCTCTTTCAGTTTCTTCACTTTTTGAAATGTCTCAATGTTTTCTCGGGTGTAGTATCGGTGTCCCAGTTCCGTCCTTCCCACGGGGATATCCAGTTCTTCTTCCCAGTAGCGGAGAACATGGGCTTCCACGGCAACCATCCTGGCCGCCTCGGAAATCAGAAAACGATGTTCCTCCACAATACTTCCCTCCATTTTCCGAAAGCGCCCGTTTTCGGATGTTTCCGGACAGCGCTTTGCAGCGCACCTGCCTTTCTTCTATATTTCTTTCTTCAGTATACCACAGACATCTAAGTTTCGGCACAAAAAGATATCGCATATTCTGACAGGATTTTTAAAAATATAAAAGAGCTGCCGCAGACTGCCCCATTCTTTCAAACGAAGGCCGTTCTGCGGCAACTCTATTCTTTTCACACACTGTTTTCTACACACATTCCTATGTTTCCATGTCAATGTGTTTCTTACATATCAATATGCTTCCACATTAACGTGCTTCTCACATATTAATGTGTTTCTCACATATTGATATGTCTCCCGCTAGAGAACATTACGCATTTTTCTTCTTGGATACCACATCGAAGATAACGGCTGCCAGAAGCACAAGGCCCTTAACCACCTTCTGCATATTCTGGTCTGTACCCATGATGGACATACCTTGGTTGATGATACCCATCAGAAGCGCACCGATGATAACGCCGGGCACCGTACCGATCCCGCCGTATGCGGAAGCGCCGCCGATGAAGCAGGAGCCGATGGCGTCCATTTCATAGTTCTGCCCGTATGTGGGCTGTGCGCTGGTCATACGCGCGATGGTGAGCATACCGGCCAGAGCCGCCAGGAAGCCCATATTGGTGTACGCGATGAAGTACACCATATCGGTATTGATACCGGATAGTTTGGTGGCCTTCTCGTTGCCGCCCACCGCGTAGAAGTAACGGCCCACCGTGGTTTTGCTGGTGATATAGCCATAAATCAATACCACAATCAGCACCCACACCAGAGAGGTGGGGATTCCTTTGTGCTGCGCCAGTTTCACAGATACAAACATAATGGCCGCGCAGATGATGATCATTTTCAGGTACATTGCCAGCATATTTCCGGTCTCGTAGCCTTTTTTCCTGCGCACCAGGTCGCCGCGCACCGTCACAAAGATATAGATCAGACACGCGATAGCGCCCACTGCAACTGCCACGCGGTTCAGGCCATCGCCGCCGCCCAGGAAATCCGGAACGTAGCAGTTTGCGCCGCCGCCGAACAGCACGGTGAATGTCTCTGATTTAATGGGAAGCGTTTTGCCGCCCAGCACGATGTTGGAAAGTCCGCGGAACACCAACATACCGGAAAGGGTGGTGATGAACGGCGGAATGCGGAAGAACGCGATCCAGAACGCCTGCCATGCGCCGATCACCGCGCCCAGAAGCAGCATCAGGACGATCGCCAGGCCGATGGGCAGTTTCATGTTTTCCATCAGCACGCCGCCCACAGCGCCTACAAAGCAGACTACCGAGCCCACCGAAAGGTCAATGTTACCGCCGGTGAGGATACACAGCAGCATACCGGTTGCCAGCACGAACACATACGCGTTTTGTGAGATCAGGTTTGTAATGTTCTGCGGGAAAAGGATCTTTCCCTGTGTGCCCCAGGTAAAGAACAGCATTACCAGCACCAGAACAATGACCATTGTATATTTTTGTATAAACGCTTTCACTTTTACACTATCCATTGTTTACTCTCCTTTGCTTGATTTCAGAATACATGCCATGATCTTTTCCTGCGTGGCCTCCGCCTGGGTCAGCTCGCCAACGATCTTGCCTTCGTTCATCACATAAATTCTGTCTGACATCCCAAGAACCTCCGGCAGCTCCGATGAGATCATGATAACCGATTTCCCCGCCGCCACCAGGTCGTTGATGATACAGTAAATCTCGTACTTCGCGCCCACATCGATGCCGCGGGTGGGTTCATCCAGAATCAGGATATCCGGATCCGCAAACATCCATTTTGCCAGAAGCACCTTCTGCTGGTTGCCGCCGCTCAGGTTCCCCACATGCTGTTCCACCGTGGGACATTTCGTGCGCAGCTTATCTTTGTACTCCACGGCCACCGCGTACTCTTTGTCCTTATCAATGATCATGCCGTTGCTGACGCCTTCCAGGTTCGCCAGCGTGGTGTTTGTCTTAATGGGATTGCTCAGGATCAGCCCGTCGCCCTTGCGGTCTTCTGTCACGTAAGCCAGCTTGTGGTGAATGGCCTCCCGCTCGTTCTTCAGCTCCACCTGCTGCCCGTTCAGCTTTAAGGTTCCGCTGATGTTGGTTCCGTAGCTCCTGCCGAAAATACTCTTTGCCAGCTCGGTGCGCCCCGCGCCCATCAGGCCGGAGATGCCCACCACTTCGCCTTTATGTACCTTGATGGACACGTTGTCCACCACCTTGCGCTCGCTGTAGAGCGGGTGGTACACTGTCCAGTTTTCTACTTCCATGTTCAGGTCGCCGATCTTCACATCGGGACGTTTCGGGAAACGGTCCGCGATCTCACGTCCCACCATACCTTTAATGATGCGGTCCTCCGAGAAGTCGTCCACGCCTTTGGTGAGCGTCTCGATGGTGGACCCATCGCGAATAACGGTAATCTTATCTGCCACATAAGAAACCTCGTTCAATTTGTGGGAGATAATGATACAGGTCATTCCCTCTTTCTTAAACTTCAGGAGCAGATCCAGAAGCGCCTGAGAATCCGACTCGTTCAGAGAGGACGTGGGCTCATCCAGGATCAGCAGTTTTGCGTGTTTCGCCAGTGCCTTGGCAATCTCCACAAGCTGCTGCTTACCCACGCCGATGTCCTTGATCAGTGTCCGGGAGGATTCTGTCAGACCAACCTGCTTCATATATTCAGCCGCCAGGCCATAGGTTTCATCCCAGTTGATGGCGGCTTTCTTTCCGCGCTCATTGCCCAGGAACATATTTTCACCGATGGTCATGTAGGGAACCAGCGCCAGTTCCTGGTGGATAATAACAATCCCTTTTTCTTCGCTTTCCTTGATATGGTGGAATTTGCATACCTCGCCGTCATAAATGATGTCTCCCTCGTAAGAGCCATACGGATAAATGCCGGAGAGCACGTTCATCAGGGTGGATTTCCCCGCTCCGTTTTCGCCCACCAGAGCGTGGATCTCACCCTCCTCCACCTGAAGATTCACGTTGTCGAGTGCTTTCACACCAGGGAATGTTTTGGTAATATTTTTCATTTCCAGAAGTATCTTTGCCAAAATTGCTCCCTCCAAACTTTCTTTCATAATGTTGAGTCAAAGAGCCGCGTTTTTCCGTGCGGCGCTGCCCTTTGCCTCTGCATCATATATAACAGGCGGGCGAAAGGGCCCGCCTGTAAAAAGCTGTTATGATCCGTTTTGCCGTCTGCCCTGCCCGGAAGCAGGACCGTTCGGGCTGTTATTACTGAATCTGATCCTCTGTGTAGTAACCGGAATCGATCAGCATTTCTTTGTAGTTGTCGATCGTAACTGCAACCGGTTCGCAAAGGAAGGACGGGATAACGCCTGTGCCGTTGTCATATGTCTCGGTATCGTTAACCGGAACATCTGCGCCAGTGATGATAGCGTCAACCATCTCAACAACCTTCGCTGCCAGAGTACGTGTATCCTTGAATACGGACATCGCCTGTGTGCCGTCTACAATGTGCGGAACGTTTGCGATATCGCAGTCCTGACCAGTGATAACCGGATATTCGCCGGTGTAGTTTGCAGCCAGAGCGTTCACAACGCCGAGAGCTGTGGAGTCGTTGGAAGCCAGAACAGCGTCAAGGTTCGTGCCATCTGCATAGTAAGAAGAAAGAATGTTCTCAAATCTGGACTGCGCCGTAGCGGTATCCCATGCCGCGGTCGCAACTTCATCCTTGGTCATCTGGCCAGACGGAACAACCAGTTTGCCCTCGTCGATGTACGGCTGAAGAACGTCCATAGCACCGCCGAAGAAGAAGTTTACGTTGTTGTCGCCCGGGTCGCCGGTAACCATTTCCAGATTGAACGGGCCATCCTGGTTCTCAAGATCCAGAGCTTCTACGATGTATTCGCCCTGTGTCTTACCAACCAGATAGTTGTCGAATGTTGCATAGTAAGAAACCGCGTCCGTGTTCATGATCAGACGATCATAAGCGATAACCGGGATCTCTGCTTCTTTGGCAGCTGCTAGAACGGTTCCAAGGGAATCGCCCTCGATGGAAGCGATAACCAGGAGCTGGTCGCCGTTTGCGATCATGTTCTCGATCTGGGAAACCTGGGTCTGAACGTCGTTGCCCGCATACTGAAGGTCTACTTCGTAGCCTTTCTCCTCCAGCTGAGCCTTCATGTTCTCGCCGTCCTGATTCCATCTCTGAAGATCCTGTGTAGGCATTGCAACACCGATCTTTTCGCCTTCTGCGCTTGCTGTGATCCCAAGACCAGCCAATACAGATGCTGCCAAAATAGCTGTCAATACTTTTTTGTTCATTTTGCTTTTACCTCCATAAAAATTTTTTCCGTTTTCGGTATTTTGACTATAACACAAAACTACCCGTCTTGTCACTAGATTATTTTAAAAAAAATAGAAATTTTTTATGGATATTCAACAAAAGGTTTCCAAAATAGCATTATTTTGTGTTGAAACTGTGCTAATCCGGTGTGGAACAGGCGGGGGAAGGGTGTAAAAATGCGGTAAAAAAGCCTGCCCGGCATAAGTACCAGGCAGGCATTGCAATTCTTTATCTGTTCCCTAAATCTGTCTTAGATCGTCACCGTGTCAAAAAGCTCTTTCACCGTGGGATAGATCTTCGCGAACTTCGCATATTTATCGTTGTATTTTGCCACCAGCTCCGGATCGGGCTCCACGGTATCGATCACCTTCACCAGCTTCGCAGCCGCTTCCTCCACGGATGCAAACTCGCCGCAGGCCACCGCCGCCAGCATGGCGCCGCCGTACCCCGGCCCTTCCTCGCTCTCGATCACATCCACCTTGATGCCCAGCACATTGGCAATAATCTTTTTCCACAGGGGGCTCTTTGCGCCGCCGCCGCAGATCTTGGTGCGCTCAATGCGGATCCCCAGAGATTTCGCCACCTCAAAGGAATCGCGGATGGCAAACGCCACGCCTTCCAGCACAGCCTGCGTCATATCCGCACGGCTTGTGTCCATGGTCATGCCGATGAAAGTTCCCCTGGCGTTGGGGTTGTTGTGGGGCGAGCGCTCGCCCATCAGATAGGGCAGGAAGAACACGTGGTTCTCGCCCAGCTTTTCAATCTTCGCCTGCTCCGCCGCGTAATCTTTTGTGCCGATGATCTCGTCCATCCACCACTTATTGCAGGACGCCGCGGAAAGCATGCAGCCCATAAGATGATAGTGGCCGTCCGCGTGCGCAAACGAATGCAGGGCGTTGTTTTCGTCCACGCCAAAGCTCTTGCTGGAAATAAAGATCGTTCCGCTGGTGCCCAGGGAAATGTTGCACATTGCATCGCCCACGGTTCCGGTTCCCACGGCTGCCGCCGCGTTGTCGCCCGCGCCCGCCACGATCTTCACCGTCTTCGGGAAGCCCAGCTCGTCCGCGATCTCCGGAAGAATATTCCCAACTGCCTCGTAGCTCTCAAAGATCTTCGGGACCTGTTTCTCTGTAATGCCGCAGATCTCCAGCATTTCTTTCGACCAGCATTTATTCTTCACGTCAAAGATCAGCATGCCGGACGCATCGGAGACATCCGTGCAGTACACGCCGGAAAGTTTAAAAGCAATATAATCTTTCGGCAGCATGATCATTTTGATCTTCGCAAAATTCTCCGGCTCCTCCTCTTTCATCCAGAGGATCTTCGGCGCCGTGAAGCCCGCGAACGCGATATTCGCTGTGTACTCGGAAAGTTTGCCCTTGCCGATCACGTTGTTCAGATAGTCGGTCTGCTTCTGGGTACGCCCATCGTTCCAGAGAATGGCCGGGCGGATCACATCATCGTTCTCATCCAGAGCCACCAGCCCGTGCATCTGCCCGCCGAAGCTGATGCCCGCGATCTGGCTCTTGTCGCATTGCGCCGTCAGCTCTTTTAAGCCCTCCATCACCGCGCTCCACCAGTCCTCCGGCTTCTGCTCCGACCAGCCCGGATGCGGAAAATACAGCGGATACTCTTTGGAAACCACATTCTCAATCTTGCCCTGAGCGTCCATCAACAGCAGTTTGACCGCCGATGTGCCAAGGTCCACACCTATATATAACATATCGTCCTCCTTTTTTGAAAAAGGGGCCGCCGCGTGACAAAAACCGGCAGCCCCCTGTTGTTATGATCTATCGCGCTGTCTTTCCATTATGCGAACGGATTCTCCGTGGGATAACGGTCATTCTTCGGACGGTTGTAACCGATCTCGTTTACATCCACGCCGATATATTTGAACACTTCGTACAGCGCTTTGCCGTGATGGCCGAACGCCACCGCGCCGTGATGCGGGAAGTTGCCCTCGATCAGCACATGGCGGTAGAATCTGCCCATCTCCGGGATCGCGAAAATACCGATGCCGCCGAAGGAACGTGTTGCCACCGGAAGCACCTCGCCGTTTGCGATGTAAGCGCGCAGCTTGTTGTCCGCTGTGCTCTGCAGACGGAAGAAAGTGATGTCGCCCGGAACAATGTCGCCTTCCAGCGTACCCTGGGTAACCTCCTCCGGAAGCGATCTTGCCATAATCAGCTGATACTTCATATTGCAGAAGGACAGCTTCTTAGAGCAGGTATTGCCGCAGTGGAAGCCCATGAAGGTATCCTTGTGCGTATAGTTGAATTTGCCCTCGATATCCTCTTTATAGATATCCGCCGGAACAGAGTTGTTGATATCCAGCAGCGTAACGATATCGTTGCTCACGCAGGTGCCGATGAACTCGGACAGAGCACCGTAGATATCCACTTCGCAGGATACCGGGATGCCGCGGCCTGTGAGACGGCTGTTTACATAGCAGGGAACGAAACCGAACTGTGTCTGGAACGCCGGCCAGCATTTGCCCGCGATCGCCACATACTTGCGGTAGCCCTTGTGATCCTCGATCCAGTCGAGCAGTGTCAGCTCGTACTGCGCCAGCTTCGAAAGGATCTCCGGCTTCTTGTTGCCCTCGCCCAGCTCTGCTTCCATATCCTTCACCACATCCGGGATGCGCGGGTCGCCCGCATGTTTATTAAACGCTTCGAACAGATCCAGCTCGGAGTTCTCCTCGATCTCCACGCCCAGGTTGTAAAGCTGCTTGATCGGCGCGTTGCACGCAAGGAAGTTCAGAGGACGCGGACCAAAGCTGATGATCTTCAGGTCTTTTAACGCAACGATCGCGCGCGCGATGGGAACGAACTCCTCGATCATATCTGCGCACTCCTCAGCCGTGCCAACCGGATATTCCGGAATGTACGCCTTAATGTTGCGCAGCTTCAGGTTGTAGCTTGCGTTCAGCATACCGCAGTAAGCATCGCCGCGGCCCTGGATCAGGTTGTTGCCAGATTCCTCTGCAGCCGCCACAAACATGGACGGGCCATCAAAGTGTTTTGCAAGCAGTGTCTCGGAAATTTCCGGACCAAAGTTCCCCAGGTAAACCACAAGCGCGTTGCAGCCTGCCTTCTTCACATCCTCCAGAGCCTGTACCATATGGATCTCGCTCTCCACGATGCAGATGGGACACTCATAAATGTTCTTCTCATCGTATTTTGCCTTGTATGCATCTACAAGTGCTTTTCTTCTGTTTACGGACAGAGACTCCGGGAAACAGTCACGGCTCACCGCAACGATTCCGATTTTTACTTCTGGCATGTTCATCATTTTTAAAAGTCCTCCTTGTTTTATATAATTTCTTAATGTCTTCTGTGACATTTCACACGTTGCTCTGTGGCATCTCGCATATTACTCTGCGATATTCCGCACGTTGTTCTGTGGTGCTTCACACGTTACTTTGTGATATTCCGCGCGTTTTTTTGCGATGCTTCACACGTTACTTCGTGATATTCTGCAAATTACTCTGCGACATTTCACACATTGCTTAGACTTCCAGATTTTCTCCCTTAAGACCTACGAACGCCCCATCGGCTCCCAGCCCGGATTCTTCATGGGCGATCAGCCATTTGTTCTTTGCGGTCAGCAGCCTGTCATCCGGCAATTTCCCTGTGAGAACCGGCGGCTCTGTGTTTGTCCCCTGCGGCAGCACGATCACCACACGGAAGCCCTTGTCTCCCACATTGCACGGCGCATAGTGCAAAGTAGTGCCGTAAACCTCGATCACCGCGCCCGCCGGGATCTCGAACGCTTCCATTTTGGACGTATCATATGTAAAGTCGTCCTCAATGTCCTGCTGCGACCCTAAGATCAGGATTGCCCCATCCAGCGCGATGTTGATCTCTGAATCCCGGTGAAATTCCACGGCGTTCAGCTTGTGATTGTTGCCGTTGCAGTAGCCGATCTGGATCGGCATACCGCCGTAGATGCTGTCGCGGATCGTGTCGTACTCCGCGCACGCCTCAAGCTCCGGCACCGATGCCACATAGGCAACATCCTGCGGGAGCGGCGTCTTCGCCAGGCGCTCCAGAAGATCCGGCACCTCCAGCTTCAGCACGCGTCCATACTTGCGGAACGCACTGTCCGTTACGCTTTTTACCTGCATTTGTAAAACCTCCTCCCAAAAATGTATGCAACTATTAGTTTACTATCTAAACTAATTGTGATATACTTATCATAATACGAAGCGCATACTTTTGCAAGGATTTTTCAAAAGAATACCAGAGGAATTTCCCAAATGATCACTTAAAATAAAAATGCTTTGAGAATTCGGAAGAAATACTGGGAAACTTTCTGAAGAAATACTGGGAAGCTTTCTGAAGAAATATTGGGAAGCTTTCTGAAGAAATACTGGGAAACACTGGAAAAACTTTCTGAAAAATCCCGGAGGAACTTTATGCTTACCGGAAATCAGGAATTAATACGTGATATTAATACGCAATCCATCATCCGCACGGTCATCTCTGATGGCCCGATTTCCCGCGCCTCCATCGCATCTCATTTGGGGCTTACCAAAGCCACGGTGTCTGCCATTGTGCAGCTTCTCATCGACCGGAACATCATTTTGGAAACCGGAAGCGGCGACACACGTAAGGGGCGGAAACCGATCCTGCTGCAGATCAATAAAAACTGTGGGCATATCATTTCTGTCAATCTGGCAACAGATGTCATCACTCTGGTGACGGCCAATCTTATGGGCGGGGATTGCCGTCTGAAACAGTTTGCCAATCCAAGCGACAACGCCCTGCTGCTGAAACTTCTCATACAATATGTGGACGCCGCCGTGGCGGAACTGCCTCCCAGCCAGTACGGCCTGCTGGGGATCGCGCTGGGTATCCACGGCGTGGTACATCACAATAAAATTATGTTTCTTCCCTACGCCTCCTTTCAGGAAACGGATTTTTTATCCATTCTCGGGGAACGCTATCATGTGCCGGTCATCATGGAGAACGAAGCGAACCTGTCGGTTCTCGGAGAGTGGGCCCACTGTCACACAACCAATGAGATGCTTTACATCAGCGTCCACTCCGGCATCGGCGTGGGGATCATCATGAAAAATCAGCTGGTAAAAGGCAAAAACGGATACGCGGGCGAGTTTGGGCACACGATCATTGAAATGAATGGCCGCCCCTGCCCGTGCGGAAACCGGGGGTGCCTGGAACAATACGCCTCCGAGCGGGCCTTTTTCGCAGATCTCTCGCATCGGAAGGGAATGACGGTAACGCCGGAAATTTTCGGGGAACTGTACCGGCAAAAAGATGTACAGGTCATGGAAGCCATAAAGCAGTTTATCAAGTATATGGCGGTTGGCATTAACAACCTGTTAAATACCTTTAACCCCGAC
This sequence comes from uncultured Marvinbryantia sp., assembly GCA_947631355.1. GTDB lineage: Bacteria > Bacillota > Clostridia > Lachnospirales > Lachnospiraceae > Marvinbryantia. The sequence continues at coordinate 34,697 of CANRKY010000004.1, read as the reverse complement.
ATCATCATACTGAACAGCTTTCTCACCATGTATCACGCCAGCTTATGTGAAGAAATCGAAGCGGAGCTTCACAACAATATGAAACGTTATTGCCACCTGATCCCCTCCGCTCTGCAGGATATGTCTGTTCTGCTGGGCGGCGTATACATGATACGGAACCGTTTTCTCTATCCAAACGCGGGAGCGCAGCAATCCGCCGGGATCATGCAGTAGCCATTGCGCGGCATATACGCAGCAAAATGTGACTCAGTGTGCCAGCCTTTCAGCAGCGTGTGTCTGTGCGCAATTTGCTGGACTTTTGGCAGTGTGTGACTATGCGTAATTTGCCAGTTTTTCAGCAGCATGTATCTGCGCGCAGTGTGCTGGACTTTAGGCAACGTGTGGCTATGCGTAGTTTGCCAGTTTTTCAGCAGTGTGTGGTTGCGCGCAGTGTGCAGAGTTTATCTGTGCTTTCCAATTTGGACGCCAGGAATTTCAATACAATGCAGGAAGGGATATTCCATGTATAAAATTTTACTTGCAGATAACGAAGGAGTGGTTCTGGACTCCCTGATCCATCTGATCTACGGGCGCTACGGCGAAGCCTGCGATATACGCGTGGCCAAGACGCCGCGGTACACCCGTGTGCTGGCGCGCAAATTCATCCCCGATATCGCCATCATCAACGTACAGATGCCCGGTATGCACGGGTTTGATGTGGTGCGCGAAATTCGCTCCTATCACCTGAAGTGCGTGTTTATCACCTTCTCCTCCGCAAAAAGATCCCTTTTCCGCACGGAGGCGGAAAATCTGCACATCCTGCGTCATCTCACCAAGCCCCTTTTCCGGGAAAAAATCCTGCCCGTGCTGGAAGATGCCATAACCATTGTGAACCATTCGCAGAAAATGAGCGAGCAGAACCATCTCATTCAGGAAAAATTCGATCAGGTGATCCCGCTGCTGGAGCACGGGATGATCAGCCAGATGTTTTTCTCCGACGGCGCGGCAGAGCATCTGGAGCAGTACCGGCAGTTTCTGAATATTCCCCAGACTTACGGAAAGGTGGTCACGCTCACCTTCGGGGAGGGCGCGGAAACAGACGGCCTGCAGAATCAGATCGGTTCCTCCATCCGGCTGCAAAAAGAATACCGCCGTTTCCGGGAAACCGTGCGGGAACACTTTCCCCTGGCCATTGTGGGCCCCGTGATGGGAAACCATGTGGCACTCCTGCAGCCCTGCTGGAAAGAGACCGCCACCAGTCGGGAAGAAGCAGAATTTTCCTCTGCCCTGCAGCATCTTGTGGAAAACCTTACAGAGACCTTCGACGGCCTTACTTTCTGCGCCGCCTGCAGCCCCACAGCTCTCATGTCCGAGCTGCATATCTAATATGTCGCATATCAAAACATGATATTTAATATAACTTCCTGTAACCAATCTGAGCTTGATCCGTATCTGCCCCGCTCCTGGTGTATTCCTGAACCGTTTCTGACTCGCTCCCGATTGGTTTCCAATCTAGATTTATCTCTCTTATCCGGCCTCTGAAAATGCATATCATGTATCTAAAATTTCATAAATTAAACTACCATTTATAAAAAAATATGCTATACTATTTTTAATAGCATAATGTCTTGACTTGAGAAAAACAATATCTGGTAAAATCATTGAGAAATTTCAGAGGTATACGTATGGATCAGGAAAAGAAAACTTTCACCGTTGGCCTTTTGGTGAGCGGTATCGCAGACGATTTTACACAATCGGTGGCGCAGGGCGTCATCCATGCCGCAAGAAAGGTACATATTAATCTCGTTATCATTCCCTGTAAATATCTGGACAGGGATCTGTCGCAAAACCCGGAGATCATGTACGAATATCAATATAACACCATGGTTTCCTATGCGCGGAAAGACAATCTGGACGCGGTGCTCGTGATGGCCGACTGCATCGGATGCCACACCACCAGAGACAAGATCCTCGACATGCTGGACGAATATGCAAACATTCCCTGTGTGCTGATCGCCTCCCGGATCGAGGGCTTCGTGGGCGTGTCCTACGATAATTTCAGCGGTATCAAAGAGGGTCTGGACTATCTGCTGCACCATCTGCACTGCACAAAGTTCGCCATGGTGGGCGGCCCGGAAGACAATTCCGATGCGGCTGAGCGCAAACAGGCTTTCCGATCGGTGCTGGAAGAAAACGGCATTGTTCTGGAGGATCGCAATTTTACCACCGGGAACCTTTCCAAATGGTCGGAGGACGCCTGCAGGCAGCTTCTGGATCAGAATCCGGATGTGGAGGCCATCTTCTGCGTGAACGATGTCACCGCCATTGCTCTTTACGAGGAAATGAAGCGCCGCGGCCTGGTGCCGGGAAAAGATATCTACGTTTTCGGTTATGATAATCTGCTCCTTGCCGCAAACTCAAAGCCTTCCCTGTCTTCCATCTGGGCGGACTCCGCGGAAATGGGCGTGCAGGCTGTGCAGCTCCTTTTGGATATGCTTGCCGGAAAAACGGTGACCAGCAAGATCCTGCCTGCGCGTTTTGTAAAAAGAGATTCCTTCGGCACGGAAAAGAGTGTTTTGGGAGATGCAGACAGTGGCCATCTGGACGCGCACGCTATTGATACATATTTTGATGAGATTTTCTACCGCTGCAAAAACGAGCTTTCCGGCGAGCAGATGCAGCAGATCCGGGCGCCTTTCCAGGCCATGATGGAAAAGGTCGCATTTCTTTTAGAGGACACGCAGCCGGACGAGCACCAGTATGAGGAACTTCTCACTTTGATGGAAGAATTTTTCAACAGCGGCGCACTGAATTTTGGTGACAGCGAAGCGCTGACCGCCCTGCTGCAGCAGCTGTACGATATGACCGCTCTGCACAATCCGGCACAGGCCGCGTACATCCGCTCCCACGGCATTGTCACAGCTGTTTATCAAAAATTGACCAACGCCATGGATACCCGTATTCTTGCCATGGAAAAAGAAGATCAGACCGAGAGCTATGACATCAAGCTGTTCGTGCAGGATACCATGCAGTTCCGCACCGGCAACGACCAGAGCTACCGCACCATCCTGAATCGGCTGTCCTGGCTGGATATCAAAAATGCCTATATTTACATTTTTGAGCGGCCGATCATTCATCTGGAAAAAGAGCGTTTTTCGCTTCCGCGTCACATATATATGAAGGCCATGGTAAAAGACGGCCAGGCAATAAGTATCCCCACGGACCAGCAGAGAACCCGTATCCAGGAGCTGTTCACAAACAGCGCGGTCACGCCGGATCAGTATACGATGCTGCTTTTGCCGCTTTTTTCCAACGAGACCTTATATGGCGTATTACTGTGTGACATGACAGATAAACTTTTTGAGCACGGCGAATTTTTATCCAACCAGTTAAGCTCCGCCGTAAAGATGATCCATGTTTTAAATGAAAACGAAAAAATCCAGGAACAGCTGGAAAAGAGCCTGATCACGCTGCGGGAAAACAACATCGAGCTGGATAACCTTTCCAAATCTGATATGCTCACCGGCATTATGAACCGGCGCGGATTTTACGCGGCGGCCGAGGAGTTTCTGGACAACGCGCGCAAACAGAACAAAACCACTCTCGCGATTTATGTGGATATGGACAACCTGAAGATCATCAACGACCGGTATGGCCACGAGGAGGGCGATTATTCTCTGAAGCTGATCGGGCAGATCCTGAGAGAGACGGTGAATGACAGCGGCATCACAGGCCGGATCGGCGGCGATGAATTTGCCTGCGTCATCATGCAGGACTCGGAAGACGACTGCCGGACCATCCCGGAGGAGATCCAGACCAAATTCCGCACCCACAACGCTCAGAGCGACAAGCCCTACAACGTGACCGTTTCCATTGGCGTCTATGTAAACCGACCCGTGGAAAAAACTTCCCTTGGAGATGCCCTTTCCCTGGCGGATGAAAAATTGTATCAGGCAAAGCGGAACCGCCTGAAAATTGTGGACAAAGCCGCTCTATAATATGTAATGATTACAGCGTCAAAAGCCCGAATCCACGGTATGCTTGCATACCGGTGGATGAGAGGCTTTATGACGCGCCCCAACATGAGGAAGAAGTGGGGCAGGGGCCCCATGGATTCCGAATGTTGGGTAGGATTGTGGGAGCTGCGAAGCAGCGTAACAATCCGTAATCGCTTTTGACGCCCGAATCATGTAATATGTAATATGCAACAGCCGCGCGGAACTCCTTTGCAGGGCCGCGCGGAACTCTTTTACTCTTTTTGTTGACAAACGTTAGATTTTCTTTTATGATAACTGTACTTGGAGTCTTTCCGAGCAATTATTACGGACCACTCCTTTCGGGGAGTCAAGGCCATACGGACAGCCGGGTCCACTGCCGATCGGCGGGTCAGCCGCCTTATTGATGGAGTTAAAAGCTCAAATTTTATAAGTTGGTTACTTTATAACCGAAATGCGTATCTGCGCAGACTTGTGAAACGGTCAATAAAGAGTAGTAAAAGTATTATTGCTATATAGACTCTAGGGTTCCGCTAATATATCCATCTCCATTTCTCTGTGTTGCACAGAGATGAGGCATGGCACCATTTTCTTTCGGATATAACGCAAGCTGTGTAAATACAGCCTGCGTTTTTCTTTTTTATAAAAGATTAAAAAGCAAACGTATCAAAAAATATCTGCGACAAAAGCCAGATGTATCAAAAATCAGATGTTGCAAGAATCAGATGTCGCAAAAACCAGATGTTGCAAAAATTAAATGTATCAAAAGAAGTGTGTGATCATGGAACAGAAAAATTTCACTCTCAATCAAAACCGAGCGCCCATTTATGAGGCGTTACAGACCTTCCGGCAAATGCGGGTGGTTCCTTTTGATGTGCCGGGCCACAAGCGGGGCCGGGGAAATCCCGAGCTGGCCGCTTTTCTCGGGGAGCGCTGTGTAAGCATTGATGTAAACAGCATGAAGCCCTTGGACAACCTGTGCCACCCTGTTTCTATCATCCGGGAGGCGGAATGTCTGGCCGCAGACGCGTTTCACGCCGCGCACGCGTTCCTGATGGTGGGCGGCACCACAAGTTCTGTGCAGAGTATGGTGCTGGCTGCCTGCAAGCGCGGCGACAAGATCATCCTGCCGCGTAACGTGCATCGGAGCGTGATCAACGCCCTGGTGCTGTGCGGCGCTGTGCCCGTGTATGTGAATCCCGAAGTCGATCAGCGTCTGGGGATATCCCTTGGCATGCAGCGGGAGCAGGTGGCAAAAGCCATCCGGGAGAATCCGGACGCGGTGGCGGTGCTGGTAAACAATCCCACCTACTACGGCGTTTGCAGCGATATCCGCGCCATTGTAAAAATGGCCCACGATGCGGGTATGTACTGTCTGGCGGACGAAGCCCACGGCACGCATTTTTACTTTGGAGAACATATGCCGGTCACTGCCATGGAGGCAGGCGCCGATATGACGGCGGTATCCATGCACAAAAGCGGCGGCAGCCTCACCCAGTCCAGCCTGCTGCTCACGGGGCCGAATGTAAATCCCGGTCATGTGCGCCAGATCATCAACCTCACGCAGACCACCTCCGGCAGCTATCTTCTGATGTCCAGCCTGGATATCAGCCGCCGCAACCTGGTGCTGCGGGGAAAAGAAGTGTTTGAGAAAGTGATCAGTATGGCGGAATATGCCCGTGAGGAGATCAACGCCATCGGCGGCTACTACGCGTTCGGAAAAGAGCTGATAAACGGCAATTCCATCTTTGATTTCGACCCCACCAAGCTGAGTATCCACACGCGGGACATCGGGCTGGCCGGGATTGAAGTGTATGATATTCTGCGGGATGACTACGATATTCAGATCGAGTTTGGGGATATCGGAAACATCTTGGCGTATCTTTCCATCGGCGACCGTCCCCAGGAACTGGAGCGCCTGGTAAGCGCGCTGGCGGAAATACGCCGCCGCTATCAGACCGATGGCAGCGGCCTGCTGAGCCAGGAATACATCGACCCGCAGGTGGTCACCAGTCCGCAGGAAGCCTTTTACGCCCCAAAGAAAAGTGTTCTTCTGCAGGAAAGCATCGGCTGCGTGTGCAGTGAATTTGTGATGTGCTACCCTCCCGGGATCCCCATATTGGCGCCGGGAGAACGCATCACCGCAGAAATCCTGGATTACATCGAATACGCGAAAGCAAAGGGCTGCTCCATGACCGGCCCGGAGGATCCGGATATCCTGCGTATCAATGTGCTGACTACCTGATAACTGCGCTGGCCAGAGCTGATCGTCTGATGAAAACGCGCTTCCGTAGCTGGCTGCTTGATAAGCAGCGCTAGCCAGAACTGACTGTCTGATCAATTACGCTGGCCAGAGTTGGCTGCCTGATGAAAACACGCTTCCAGAGCTGGCTGCCTGATAAGCACCGCTAGCCAGAACTGACTGTCTGATTGACTATGCTGGCCAGAGCTGGCTGTCTGATGAACCGCACTCGGCGCGGTGCATTTTAATATGATAAAGGAGAGCAGAACATGGAATTATGGTTCAGTGAATTTCACACACCGGATGTGAAACATAGTATCCGGGTCAACCGGCACCTCTTTTCTGCAAAGAGTGACTATCAACAGATTGATATTTTTGACACGCCGGAGTTTGGCCGCGTGCTGGCCCTCGACAACAATGTGATGCTCACGGAGCGCGATGAATTTATCTATGACGAAATGATCACCCACGTGCCCATGTCGGTGCACCCGCATATACAGGACATTCTGGTGATCGGCGCCGGGGACGGCGGCGTGGTGCGCGAACTTACCCGCTACGAGACCGTGCAGCGGATCGACCTGGTGGAGCTGGATCCCCAGGTTCTGGAAGCGTGCCGCACCTATCTTCCGGAAAATGCCTGTCGGCTGGACGATGCGCGCGTACATATTCATTTTAACAATGCCCTGCGTTTCATTCGCAGGTGCACCCAGCAGTACGACCTGATCATTGTGGATTCCACCGATCCCTTCGGCCCGCTGGAGAGCTATTTTACGCGGGAATTTTACGGGAGCTGCTATAACGCCCTGAAGGAAGACGGCATCATGGTAAATCAGCAGGGCAGCCCTTTTTATAAGCACGATGCGGAAGCCATGCAGCGGAGCCACCAGCGCATTGCCCGCACATTCCCCATCAGCCGCGTATACCAGGCCCACATTCCCACCTATGCGGCCGGATACTGGCTGTTTGGATTTGCCAGCAAAAAGTACCATCCCATCGATGACCTGGATGTGGCAAGGTGGCGCGCGCTGCATCTAGAAACCCAGTATTATACCACAAAGCTGCATATCGGCGCTTTTTATCTTCCGGCTTTTCTGGAAAAAATGCTTGAGGAGGTAGAATAAATGGGGCCAAACATTGAAACCTTTATCGGCTGCGACCGTTCATACGAAGACGCGGATATCGTTCTTTTCGGCGCGCCCTTCGACTCCACCACCAGCTTTCGCCCGGGCGCCCGGTTCGGCTCCGCCGCCATGCGCCACGAGAGTTTCGGGCTGGAAACCTACAGTCCCTATCAGGACAGCGATCTCACCGACTGCCGCGTATTCGACAGCGGCGATCTGGAGCTGTGCTTCGGGGATGCGAAAACCGCCCTCCGGGATATTGAGCAACATGCAGCACAAATTTTGTGTGACAATAAACTCCCCCTGCTGATTGGCGGAGAGCATCTGGTCACGCTGGGCGCGCTGCGGGCCGCTCACAAAAAATATCCGGATCTGCATATTATCCATTTTGATGCGCACGCAGACCTGCGGGACGATTATCTGGGAGCTCATCTCAGCCACGCGTGCGTGATGCGCCGCGCTTACGAACTGCTCCATGCGCCTGAGTCCGCAGCAATCGAATCCACAAACTGTGCGCCCGGTTCCGCTAACTGTGCACTCGAGTCCGCAAACTGCTCGTCCGAGTTCGCTAGCTGTGCACTCGAGTCCGCAAACTGCTCGTCCGAGTTCACTAGCTGTGCGCCCGACAGTCGCCGTATCCATCAATTTTGTATCCGAAGCGGCGACCGGACGGAATTTATATTTGCAAAAGATCACACAGATATGCACCCATTTACGTTTCATGGACTGGACATCCTTGTGGAACAGTTAAAGGCGTCACACATTCCTGTGTATCTTACCATAGACATGGATTGTCTCGACCCGGCTGCGTTTCCCGGAACCGGCACGCCCGAAGCGGGCGGCGTCACGTTTCTGCAGCTGTTAGATGCCATACAGTGTGTCTGCAAGGCAAACATAATTGCCGCGGATGTCAACGAACTTGCCCCCATGCTGGATGCCAGCGGCGTCTCCACAGCCACTGCGTGCAAAGTGCTGCGGGAGCTGATCCTGGCACTGTCCTCAAAATACTGCGAGAACTGATACCGCACTTGTCACACAGTACTGTGTGCACTGATACCGGCATTGTCACAAAGTACTGTGAGAACTGATACCGCACTTGTCACACAGTACTGTGTGCACTGATACCGGCATTGTCACAAAGTACTGTGAGAACCGATACCACACTTGTCACACAGTGCTGTGTGAAACAGGATATTTCCCCAGTTATTAATTTAAAATAAAAGGAGTACATGAAATGAGCAGAGTTTTAATTATCGGCTGTGGCGGCGTTGCCACAGTGGCCATCAAAAAATGTTGTCAGGCAAGCGATGTCTTTTCCGAGATCTGTATTGCCAGCAGAACAAAAGCAAGATGTGACAAACTGGCTGCGGAGTTATCCGGCACGACTGCCACAAAAATTACCACCGCCTCAGTGGATGCGGATGGTGTGCAGCAGGTGATCGATCTGATCCGTTCCTATCAGCCTGAACTTGTGATGAATATTGCGCTGCCTTATCAGGATCTTTCCATCATGGATGCGTGTCTTGCCTGCGGCGTCAATTATATGGACACGGCAAATTATGAGCCGGAGGACACCAGCGACCCCCAGTGGCGAGCTATCTATGAAAAGCGCTGCAAAGAACAGGGCTTTTCCGCCTATTTTGATTACAGCTGGCAGTGGGCGTACCGGGAAAAGTTTGAAAAGGCCGGTCTCACCGCTCTGCTCGGCTGCGGCTTCGATCCCGGCGTGACGCAGGCGTACTGCGCCTACGCAAAAAAGCATGAATTTGACACAATCGACACCATAGATATCCTGGACTGCAACGGCGGCGACCACGGCTATCCCTTTTCCACCAACTTCAACCCGGAAGTGAATCTCCGGGAAGTATCCGCTCCCGGCAGTTATTGGGAAGACGGGCACTGGGTGGAGATCCCTGCCATGAGCATCAAGCGGGAATATGATTTTGACGATGTGGGACAAAAAGATATGTATCTTCTGCACCACGAAGAAATCGAATCCCTGGCCCTGAATATCCCGGAAGTGCAGCGGATCCGTTTCTTCATGACCTTCGGGCAGAGCTACCTCACCCACATGAAATGTCTGGAAAATGTGGGGATGCTCTCCACTGTGCCCATACTATTTGAGGGACACGAGATCGTTCCTATCAAATTTTTAAAGGCCCTGCTGCCCGACCCCGCGAGCCTTGGGCCGCGCACACATGGCAAGACAAATATCGGCTGTATTTTTACCGGAAAAAAGGACGGCAAAGAAAAGTCTTACTATATTTATAACGTATGTGACCATCAGGAATGCTACCGTGAAGTGCAAAGCCAGGCTATCAGCTACACCACTGGCGTTCCCGCTATGTGTGGCGCGCTGATGCTGCTCACCGGAAAGTGGAACGCCAAAGGCGTACATACCGTGGAAGAATTTGACCCGGATCCGTTTCTGGACGCGCTGGAAACCTACGGACTCCCCCGCAGGGAAAGCCACGATCCCGTGCTGGTGCCGTAATCCTGCGATCGTTACACACGCTGCGACAACGCAAAACATTTCAGGAGGCAGATGCTCTATGAACCATTCCCAAAAATTACAAATGTACGCCGAAACCCGGCCCGCGTTTGCCTCTCTTTGCCGGCAGACCCCGGAAATACTGTTTTCCAGTTTGCCCACGCCATGCTATATCATAGACGAAGCCGCGCTGAAAAAAAACGGCGAAGTTCTTGCCTCGGTGAGTGCCCGCACGGGCTGCAAAGTCCTGCTGGCGCAGAAAGCGTTTTCCAATTATGATCTGTACCCCGCGCTGGCGCCGTATCTGGCGGGCACGGAGGCCAGCGGTCTTTTTGAGGCGCGGCTTGGCGCGGAGAAAATGCCGGGAAAAGAAGTTCACGTTTTCTGCGCGGCATACCGGGAAGATGAGTTTGCCAACATTTTGCAGTATGCAGATCACATCGTGTTCAATTCTCCCAGCCAGTTAAAAAAATTTGGCCCGGCGGCAAAAAAAGTGGGAAAAAGCCTGGGGCTTCGCATCAATCCGGAATGTTCCACGCAGGAGGGCCACGCGATCTATGACCCCTGCGCTCCCGGGAGCCGCCTGGGAACCACGCGCGCGCAGTTTGACACACAAATTACAAGTGACCTTCGAGAGCTGTTGGACGGGCTGCATTTTCACACATTGTGTGAACAGGACGCAGACGCGCTGGAGATCACGCTGCAGGCGGTGGAAGAAAAATTCGGAGACGTTCTACCGGGCATGAAATGGCTGAATCTGGGCGGCGGGCATCATATTACCCGCCCCGGATACAACATACAGAAGCTGGAACAGTGCATCCAGAACATATCTAAAAAGCGGCATTTGGAAATCTATCTGGAACCGGGGGAAGCCTGCGCTTTAAACGCCGGCTATCTGGCGTGCCGCGTGCTGGACATTGTGCAGAACATGGATACAAAGATCGCCATTCTGGACGCCAGCGCCGCCTGCCACATGCCCGATGTGATCGAGATGCCCTACACGCCCCCTCTGTACGGGGCGATCGACCGGGAATCCGTCGGCCGCGGCGGCTGCCATTTTTCCGGCCCATCCTACCCGTATCGTCTGGCCGGTCCCACCTGTCTGGCCGGGGATGTGATCGGGGATTATATTTTCCCCAACGAGCTGCAAAATGGCGACCTCCTTTTATTTGGAGACATGGCCATTTACACCACCTGTAAAAACAACACCTTTAACGGGATGCCGCTCCCCAATATATGGAAAAGGTGCCCGGATGGACACCTTGTTCGCTTAACTGACTTTGGCTATGAAGATTTTCAAATGCGGCTCGGACACGCTACCTCCGATAATAGTTGATCAGACAGCCATCCAATATAATGGTTCGCTCGTCATCTGTCAGTTCACCCAGTTTCAGGGTAAATTCTTTCAATTCTTCTTTTACCACAAAGGCTTTGATCTCGCTCGCCTTTTTCTCGATGGCGCCGCGGATGTCCGGGATGAAGATAAAGTCCCCGTTTTTAAAGGGCAGTTCTCCCTCCTCGATCAGGAAGGGCAGCATCCCCCAGTTGATCAGGTTGGAGCGGTAGCGCTTGGTGGCGTAGTTGTTTGCGATGTTCGCCCAGCCGCCCAGCACTTTCTGGCAGGAAGCCGCCTGCTCTCTGGCGGAGCCGTCTCCCGGTTTTACCGCAAAAATGGTGCTTCCCACGCCCGTATTTTTCCCGCACACATCCGGATAGGTCTCTTTTACTTTGTGCATCGCCGTGCGGAGCTCCGGCAGCGCCTTGCCCATGCACTCGCCGGCCTCTCTGGCCTTCTCCGCCTTCTGCACTTCTTTCGCGCGGCCCACATAAGCCGGGTCTTTCCTGGACAGCGTAAACTCCGCCAGCCCCAGCGGATTGGACCGGTAGGACGATGTCTCGCCGGAGGGGATCAGCTCGTCCGTGGTGGTCACGGGGTCGTGAATCTCTGAAACCACCCGCAGCATCAGGTTCTGCGTCAGTTCCGGCATGGCCGGCCAGTCTTTGATGTTGGGGCCAAACTTGATCTCCACAGACGGATCCGCCACGCCCTTGCTGTCGAACACGCGGTTCGCGTAAATGGTGCTGTCGAAGAAATATTTCGGGTTCGTGAAGTTTGCGTCTACCTCTGTGGTCGCCGTCAGATAGCCCTTGTTCGCCGCCGTGGCCGCAATGGAGCGCGCATCCATCAGCGCCACCGAAGAAATCTGCCCGCTCTGCAGTTTGCTGCCCTCCCGGTTCGGGAAGTTCCGAGTGGAATGGCGGATGGAGAACGCATTGTTGGCCGGTGTGTCCCCCGCGCCGAAGCAGGGGCCGCAGAAAGCCGTCTTCACGATCGCGCCGGTGGCCATCAGATCCGCCAGCCTGCCGTTTCTTGCCAGTTCCATATAGATGGGCGTGCTGGCCGGATAAATGCTCAATGTAAACGCATCGGAGCCGATGGATTTTCCTTTCAGGATATCCGCCGCCGCGCAGATGTTCTCAAAGCCGCCGCCCGCGCAGCCCGCAATGATTCCCTGGTCCACATACAGCCTGCCGTCCCGCACCTTATCCCGCAGGGTAAAATCCACCGCGCCGTCCAGGCTCACCAGCGCGCGCTTTTCCACATCCGCCAGAATGTCGTCCAGGTTTTCGTTCAGTTCCTCTATGGTATAGGTGTTGCTGGGGTGGAAAGGCATGGCGATCATCGGGCGGATCTGAGACAGATCCACCTGGATCATGCCGTCATAATATGTGACATCACCCGGTTTCAGTTCCTTATAATCTTCTGTTCTGCCGTGAATCTCGTAAAACTCGCGGATCACATCGTCCGTCTCCCAGATGGAAGACAGGCAGGTGGTCTCCGTGGTCATCACATCGATGCCGATGCGGAAATCCGCGCTCAGATTGGCAACGCCCGGCCCCACAAACTCCATCACTTTGTTGTTCACATATCCGTTGGCGAACACCGCGCCGATGATGGCCAGCGCCACGTCCTGCGGGCCCACGCCCGCGATGGGGCTGCCTGTCAGGTACACGCCAACCACGCCCGGCATATTGATGTCGTACGTCTTGGAGAGGAGCTGCTTCACCAGCTCCGGCCCGCCCTCGCCCACGGCCATGGTGCCCAGAGCGCCGTAGCGGGTGTGGGAGTCAGAACCCAGTATCATTTTTCCGCCGCCCGCCAGCATCTCCCTGGCAAACTGGTGGATAACCGCCTGATGAGGCGGCACATAAACGCCGCCGTACTTTTTCGCGCAGGTCAGACCAAACATATGGTCATCCTCATTGATGGTTCCGCCCACGGCGCATAGGCTGTTGTGGCAGTTGGTGAGCACGTAGGGCACCGGGAATTTCTCCAGCCCGGACGCCCGCGCCGTCTGAATGATCCCCACAAACGTGATGTCGTGGGAAGTGAGTTTATCAAATTTAATCTGTAACTTTTCCATGTTTCCGGAGACATTGTGCTCCTTCAAAATGTTGTATGCAATGGTGTTCTCCGCGGCTTTCTCCTTCGCCGGAACCTGTCCCAGCTTATTTTTCAAAACCGCCTGCGCATCCGCGTTGTCCGCCACAATCTCCTGTCCGTGCAGCAAGTATGCGCCGCCATCCATTAATTGAATCATTTCTCGTTTCCTCCTGGTAACTTAATTTGTATTTCTGTGTAACGTTCCTGTTTCCTGTTCCTCATTTCTGTGTAACATTCCTGTTTCCTGTTCGATGTTCCCATGTAACATTCTCATTTTCTGTTCAGGGTTCTTATGTAATGTCACATTTTAATATTCCTGCTGCTCCATGTATTTCATATAATTTGAGACCATCAGCGCGATCCGGAATGTCAGCGCATCCTCAAATACGCGCACATCCAGCCCGGTGCTTTTTTGCAGTTTTTCCAGCCGGTAAACCAATGTGTTGCGGTGGATGTACAGCTGCCGGGAAGTCTCCGACACGTTCAGGCTGTTCTCAAAGAACTTATTGATGGTGGTCAGGGTTTCATCGTCCAGGGATTCCGGCAGATGCCGCCCGCCGAACACCTCGTCCATGAACATCTCGCACAGCGGCAGGGGAAGCTGGTAGATCAGCCGCCCGATCCCTAATGTGTTGTAGGCGATCACCTTTTTGTCCCCGTAAAAGATCTTTCCCACGTCCAGCGCCATTTTCGCCTCTTTGTAGGATTTGGAAATGGAGCGGATCTCATGAATGATGGTGCCGTACGCCACCCGCACCTGCGACATGGCCTCGCTATTCAGCATGTCCAGCAGCGTCCGCGCAATGCGGTCCGCGTCCTCATAGTCCTCCTCCGGCTCCAGCTCTTTCACCAGGATGATGCTCTTTTCGTCCACCGCGGTGATAAAGTCTTTTGCGCTGGCGCCAAACATGGTCTTCACGATCTCCCGCGCCCCGGTGTCTTTTTCCTGGCGCGTCTCGATCAGGTATACAATGCGCTTCGCCTCGATATCAATGCGCAGTTTTTTTGCCCGGTTATAAATGTCCACCAAAAGCAGGTTATCTAAAAGCAGGTTCTGGATAAAATTGTTTTTGTCGAACCGCTCTTTATACGCTATGATCAGATTCTGGATCTGGCTCACCGCGATCTTGCCGATCATGTACGCATCGTCCCCGCTGCCCCTGGAGATCAAGATGTACGCGGGCGCGCCATCGTCCAATATTTTGAAAAAGTGGTAGCCCTGCATTACCTGGCTCTCCGCCGCGGACTCCACAAAGAATAAAATGGCATCTTTATTCACATCTTCTTCTTTCATGGCGGACGCCACGATATTTCCCTCCAGATCCGTCACGCACAGATCAATTCTTGTAATCTTGCGGAGATCTTCGATAGATGTCTGAATTACCTGTCCTGAAATCATATGTTACCTCCATTCCCGAAAGTCAAATCTCTATGTCATCATAAAACATTTTGTATAATTTCGCAACCCTGATTCCCGCTTCATCTCCCATTTTTTCCTGCGCTCTTCTCATATTAATCTACATACCCGATATTCAGATATACGTCTTCTTTCTGATGGAACCCGCTGTCTATGATCACCTCATCCATGTTTTCCGCGGTGACGGCAACGGGGTCAATGTAGTAGCAGGGCACATCCACGGATCCATCGAAGATGGTCTCCGATGTCTCTATCTCCTCGCCATTTCCCAGCGCCACCGCCATCTGGGCCGCCGTCCTGGCCAGTTCTTCCACGGATTTATACACGGTCATGGTCTGGGTGCCTTCCACGATCCTCTGGCACGCGGAGAGCTCCGCGTCCTGCGCCACCACAGCCACTTTCCCCGCCAGCCGGTTCTCGGACAACGCGCGGATCGCCTGGCTTGCCAGGTCATCGTTCCCGCACATCACGCCCACGATGTCGCGCGTCTCGGAGAGCCCCCGGTTCACCGCGTCAAACGCCAGTTCTGCCAGCCAGTTGTCACAGTATTCTGTATACACGATCTCCAGGCCGCTGTCCTGAATGGCGGCCTCGAATCCGCTCACCACCATGTTCACGTTGTTGTCTGTGGGCGAGCCGTTGATCGTAAAGATTTTTCCGCCCTCGGGGCATGCCTCCTTCAGCGCCTCCCCCATGAACTGCCCCACCATGGTATTGTCGAAGGAAATATACAGATCCGTGCCCGCACCGTTGATCAGCCGGTCGTAGCTGATCACCCGGATGCCCGCGTCCTGCGCCTTTTTCACCACATCCGTCAGGGCATTCCCATCGATGGCGATGATCACGATGACGTCCATGTCTTTCTTGATAAAGTATTCAATCTGGGAAATCTGTTCATCCACATCGCCGTTGGCCACCTGCACGTTCACCTCCGCGCCCAGACTCTGAGCCGTGGACACGAACATATCCCGGTCGCGAGTCCAGCGCTCGATCACAAAGGAGTCGAAGCTCAGTCCGATCTCCATTTTTTCATCCTGCGGCTGAGGCTCCTGCACCTCCGGCTGTCGGTTCCCGCAGCCGCACAACATCAGGCAGGCCATGCCGAATATCGCAAGATAGCGTGCCAGATGCCGTATTTTCAAACGTGCCTCGCTCAATGTCGCCAGATGCCACTCCGCCAAACAGTGTCTTTCTCTTTTCTTCATTATTTGTAGTACCTCTCTCTGTACTCCCGCGGCGTCACGCCCTGATGTTTCTTGAAGATCCTGCTGAAATAGTTGGGGTCGCTGTAGCCGCTCATCACGCCGATCTCTTTGATGCTCATGTCCGCGTTTTCCAGCAGCTCCCGGGCCTTGCGGATGCGGATGTTGGTAAGATACTCGGTGAAGTTCTCCCCAGATTCCTCCTTGAAGATCTTGCTGAAGTAGTAGGGGCTGATGTTCACCTCTTTGGATACATCGTCCAGCGATATTTCCCGGTTGAAGTTTTCCTGTATATAGGCTTTCGCCTTTTCCACCACAGACTCGGAGTGCTCCTCGTTTTTGTCGCGTATGCTGCAGCACACCTGCATCATTTTTTCCAGGAACCAGTTTCGGATGTCCTCATAATCATCCAGTGACATGATAGTGTCCAGATAGTCGCGCCGCGAGCTGAACCCATAGTTCACGGCCCCCACATGGAAGGCCTCCCGCTCGCCCCAGGTAACAAATTCCAGCACTTTCAGCCGGATGTTGTTTTTTTCGTCCGGGTAGTGCTGCACCATCCAGTCGAAAAACTGGTTGGCCTCCGCCACCATGCCGTTCAGGTTCCCGTGCAGAAGCATGTGGAACAGTTTTTTCTCTGTCTCCGCCGGGAAGGATTCCTCGTAATTTCCCTCCATGCGCAGGTCATCCGCGTGAACCACGTTGCTGATGTGGTCGCTCAGGGCCCGCATGGCCTCCTGGAACGATCCGCTCAGTTCCTCCATCTTCCGGATCTTTCCGATGCCGGCCCGGAACTTTGCCTGCAGCCTGTCCTGCAGCCGGCCGATCATCTCCTGCACCGCCTCGATGATGCGGGTGCGCTCCTCAAACGCGATGTTTTCCTGTGCATACGGCACCGCCACCACCATGCGGTTGGCCATGATGGGCCCCGTGATGCACGGGAAATAGGATTTCACGATGGCGCACATCTCCGGATAAAATTCCTGGGCCTTCACGCTCATGCCCACCGGACTCACCAGTTTGTCGTTCTCGTAGTCCGTGCCGAACTCGATCACCATCACATAGCCGTAGTCCTCGCGGATGTCCAGCAGCAGCTTATAATAGTTCAGATCTGACGCGTCGTTCTGGAACATGATGTTATTGATGAACCCGCTCTCCACCACCGGGACGATGATCTCCAGCTTCTCCTGGATCTCCAGCTGCCTGCTGCGGCTCTGGCGTATCCGATCCACTTTTTCCATGGCTTCCTGCACCACGGCGATCACCGTGCTTTTTGTGACCGGCTTTGTGAGATATTTTTCCACGCCAAGGTTCAGCGCTTCTTTCGCATAGTCAAATTTATCATATGCGGAGATCACATAAAAAAGCGCGGATGTGTTGAATTTGCGTATCTCGCGGATGGCCTGGATGCCGTTGATGCCGGGCATCTGGATATCCATGAAGATAATGTCCGGGTGATAGATCTCCGCCTGCTCAATGACAATCCGGCCGGACTTCGCCGTGATCACCTCGCACTGATTCCCGAAATTTCTGGATATAGTATTTTTCAGGGACTCCAGCATAATGCCTTCGTCATCCGCCAGCAGTATCCGATACATACGTTTCACCTCCCGCTCCAAGGGGCAGCAGGATGGTCACTTCCGTGCCCCTGTCCGGCCCATCGCTGTGTATGTGGAAAAGATCCTCCCTGTTGTAGTACAGCCGCAGGCGGCTCATCACGTTGTCCAGGCCGATGCCGGTGGAATCTTTTTCCTCCCTGGCAGGTCCCGGGCTGCCGGACATCACCGCCTGGATCTGATCCTGGGTCATGCCTTTTCCATTGTCTGTCACGGTAATGCGGATCTGATCCTGTTCCCGCATTGCCCGCAGATAGATCCGTGCGTCCTCCATGTGGTCGCGTATGCCGTGTGTAACGGCGTTTTCCACCACCGGCTGCAGGATCATGCTGGGCACGCGGATGTTCTCCACATCCGGCGCGATCTCTTTTTCATACAGAATGTCGCCGGCGAACCGCACGTTTAATATATAAATGTAATTGTCCACCACTTCGATCTCCTCAAAGAGGTTGGCGTCCTCCTGCATCTTCTGCACATTGTAGCGGAAGAAGTCCGCCATCTTTGACACGAACAACTCCGTGCGCTCCGCGTCCTCCATGGCCGCGAGTTGGGAGCCCGCGTTCAGGCAGTTGAACAGAAAGTGGGGATTGATCTGGGCCTGCAGGTATTTCAGCTGGGCGTCTTTCAGATGCGTCTCCATGGAAAGCTGGCGCTCTTTCATCATGGCCTCGTTTTCCATGCTGACCCGCTGCTTCTCGATGTATTCCTGTATACTGTCCACCATCTGGTGAAACGCGTTGGTCACAATGCCCACCTCATCGTTCGCCACCACCTCCGGGAACTCCACATCAAAATTTCCATCCGCCACCCGGTTGGCCGCCACGGAAAGCCCGGTTAATGGCCCGATCATTTTCCGGGTGATGTATACCGCCGCAAACAGGCAGATCAGGCATACGCCCACGATCACCAGGATACTCATCGACTCCAGGATCCCCATGATCCGCAGCAGCCCCTGGTAGTTCTCCCCGTTGAGGCGGAACCGCAAGTTGTTCAGGTTGTACATGTATGTCTCGATGTAGGTGAACAGCTGCGTCCCGTTTTCGTAGAGGGTTTTGTATCTCTCCACGTTCCGCCCGCGCTTTGCCTGGACCGTCTCGCTCATTCGCTCCAGATAGGTCTCCGACATGCTCCGGATATTTTTTTCCAGCATCCGGATCTCGCTGTCCACGTTGCGGTTGTTCAAAAGCTCGATCATGCCGCGGTATTCTTGCTCGTACCGGTAGTAGTCCTCCAGGGCGGAGGAGCTTTTGGTGCTGAGGTATTCGTACACCGTCTGCTGGATCTGCTCCAGGGTCTGCGCCAGCTCGTTCACCGTGATGTTGCTGGAAAACACCGCGTCGATGCGCTGCACCGTCTGGTTGATCTGCCGGTAAATGAACAGGTTCATCAGCAGGATGACCGCCATCATCACCGCCTGCATCCACCGGATCTTGGACTGTATGGAATTTTTGCTGCGAAATCTCCCGTTGCTTTTCATCCTAGTGCTCCTGTGTTTCTTCCTGCTGCATGAGTGCTTCTGTTCTGCTTCCTGCTGCATATGTGCCCCTGTGCCGCTGCCTGCTGCACGAGTGCTTCTGTGCCGCTTTCTGGTGCATGTGTGCCCCTGTGCCGCTGCCTGCTGCACGAGTGCTTCTGTGCTGCTTTCTGCTGCATCAATGCTCCTGCGTTTCTTCCTGCTGCATGAACGCGCCCGCGTTTTCCCTGTTTACTACTTGAAGGCCTACGTTGAAGTAATTACTCACGTGCCCCAAAGAATGATATTCGTTCAGCGCGTCCACGCTGTATCTGCCGATCTCCTCTGTGCTGAACGTCACCGTGGCGGGAATGGTGCCCCGCTGGATGGCGTCTAAAATGGTATCCGATGTATAATAGCCGATCACGTCCACATTTCCCACTTGGTTATAGTCCACCACGGCCTGGTAGGCGCACTCGGCCAGCACCTCGTCCAGGCAGGCCAGCACGTCCGGTATCTTCCCGCGGTTCACAAAGATATCGCGGATGGCCTCATCGGAGTCGAAGTTTTCGGAAATGTCGATGTCGTACGGGGAAACCTCCACCGTCTTTCCGGGCCCCGCCTGTTCCCGCACCTGGCTGGCGATCTGCGAGAGCACCAGGTTCGTGCCGGTGTCTCTGGCGTTCGCGTTGCGCAGGATGAGCACTTCCGATTCCCCCTCCGGCAGGAGCTTCAGGATCTCCTCCGCATAGACCGTGCCCATCTGATAGCTGTTGATCCCCACGAAGCTGATGCGCTCACTCTCCGGGTCGTCCTCCAGCGCCGTCACCACCGGGATGCCGTTCTGTGCCGCCTCGCTGATCAGCTCCCGCACCTGAGGGCTGCCTCCGGGCTGCATGATGATCCCGTCCACTTTGGACGCGATGCTGATGCGCAGATAATCCTCCGCGGAATAGTCCGACATCGCGCCGGAGTCCAGCAGTTCCAGGTACACGCCGGTGTTCTGCGCCTCCTGCCGGGCGCTCTCGTACACCTTTGTCCACAGGCTGGTGCCGCTGTCGTCCGCGATGAGCACATAGTGCCGGTCATAATTTTCCTGGGAACCGATGGCGCGCAGGTCGATCTGCCGCGTGCTTACGCGGTAGTAGGCCCACATGCCGGCCATCAGAAGTATACAGATAAAAATGCCCGCGCCTACGGGGAAGATTGTTTTTTTCATCGTCTGTGATCCTTATGGAAAAATAGCGAAAGTACCCGCAGTCTTTGGGCTTTGCGGCGCTCTCTTTCAACAGTATAACATATTTTCTCCAGCATGAAAAGGACTGCCGCAGAACGGCGCCGGTTCATTCCGGCGTTGTGTTCCGCGGCAGTCTTTTATAAACCTTTCTTTGAGTCTTTTGAGAACTGATTTTATCTCTGATCCGGTTTCCTTTTTAATCCGGCTGCCAATAGCTGCTTTCGACAAAAACTTACGTCTCAGCAAAATCCACGTTCCGGCAAAAGATCAATATTCCTGGTAGGCAACGCTGCCGTCTGAATATGTGATCGCAAAATAGCCGTGTCCGCTGCCATCGCAGTCATCGAATCTCTGGCGGGATACTTCGTATACGCCGCCACCGCCGCCGTTGCCCGCTGCGGGCTGTGCTGCCGCGGCTGCTTCTGCGGCGATCGCCTGCTGTGCGGCTGCCTCCGCCTGCACGGCCGCTATCGCTTCCTGCTCATCCTCGCTAATGCAGCTGCGCGCCGCATAGCCGGTCACATCGTCTTTTTTCACTTTGTAATGGCTGGCTGTCTCGCCCAGCACCTCAATCTCGTCCCCGCGGCTGATCACGCCCAGGATCTCCGCTTCGCTGTTGGGTTCGCTTCTCATATACACATCGTCCGTTGCGAACAGTTTGGCGGACTCATCGTAGATCAGCTCTCCGCTCTGCCCTGCGCTGCGCAGCTCACCGGACGCCTTGCCAGTATACAGGATCTTCACAAACGCCCCGGCCTTCACCAGTTCCGCGTCTGTGATGTCCTCGTAATTTACATCCTCAAACTCATACATCTTGCCGTCTTTCCCTGCAAGTGTGATCTTCGCCAGATCAGTCTCCTCATCGATCTCCACAGCCGCCGAACGCACATCCAGCTTCGCCGTATTTTTCACTTCAATAGCGTCTTTCCCTTCCGGCTGGATCAGGATTGTCTCCAGCACTTCGCCATCGCTGTCCTCTGCCGCCTCTGTAGTTGCCTCTGTCTGCGCAGCCGTCTCCGTCTCTGTCTCCTCCGCAAACGTTGTGCCTGCCATTCCCACAGACAGTGCCGCGATCATAGACAGCATCCACATTCTTCTTTTCATGTTCGTTTCCTTCCTTTCCCTGTGATCCGCTTTTTCTTTTTCTATATGTGTTTTATACGCGCAGCGCGCTGCTTCGCCCTGCGGTTATTTCCCATGCGATCTGTTTCCTTCATCCTGCCGGGTGCTCCTGCAAAATATAATCTGTTTTCTTTGTCCTGTCGGATATTCCTGCAATGCGATCCGATTCCTTCATCCTGTCGGGCGTTCCTGCAAAATGTAATCTGTTTCCCGCAATGCGATCTGATATTCCTACGGTACGGTTCCGTTACAGAAATGTAGCCGTCTCGTAGTTCCGGTTGTAGTAGTATCCGCCCACCTGACCCATGGTGCTGTAGTAGCACTGCCCGGGATATACATAGCGGTACAGGTCCGGGTCAAATACATACCAGGTGCCGCCGATGTTCACCTCGCACCATCCGTGAGGCGTCAGTCCACCGCCCGCCGCCGGGGTGGAACCCCAGCCTATGCGCACGGAAAGCTCCGGCATGGCCGCTTTCACCAGATAACCAAAGGCCGACGCATAACTGTAACAGCTTCCTCCGCCGCTTTTCAGCATATTCAGGGCAAAGTTCCTAGACCAGCCCGAGGCGCCCACGCCGCCTATGATCCTCACATAGCTGTAATTATAAGTAACATACTGGAACAGCTTGCTCAGCTTCGTATTTGTGCTGTCGCTGCTTTTTACCACCCTGTTCACAATGCTGTTGCAGAGCGTTTCCAGTTCAGACAGCTTCTTCTTCTTTGTCTTGTCCAGCACACCGGTCTTGGTATCAAAGTAGTACCATTTTCCACTCCGCTTCACCCAGCCGGTCTGCATCTGACCGCTGGAATTAAAATAATAAGTTTTCTTATTGATCTTCTGAGAGCCGGTCACCATTTTTCCGTCCGTGCCGAAGTAGTATTTATAGGTGGCGCCGCCGGACTTGATGCTCTGCCAACCCGTCTGCATCTGGCCCTTCTTCTTCCCGGACGGATAAAGATAATAGGTATATTTTCCGATCTTCTTCAGCCCGGTGACCATATGGCCTATGTTCGCAGCACTCTTGTCAAAATAATATTTCTTCTTATTTAATGTGAGCCATCCGGCAACCATCTGGCCGTACCGTTTTCCGCTCTCCACAAAATAATACTGATAGCCGTCCAGTTTTATCCAGCCGGTCTGCATCTGACCCTTCTTTTGCCCGGACGGATAAAAATAGTAGCGCTTTCCGTTGATCAGTTTCTTGCCGGTTTTCATCAGGCCGGTATTTGTCGCAAAATAATAGGTTTCTCCATCGATCACCTGAAACCCGGTCAGTTTTTTTCCGTTTTTGTAATAATACTGTTTGTTTGCGGATGACGGATACCACCCGCTGCGCACCGTCTTTTGGGAAGCCGCCTTCACCGATGCGCCCGTTCTTCCCGCGGGAATCCCCAAGAGCCCCAGACACAGCGTAAACAGCAGGCAGGCAAGCGCAAAACGGCACTTTTTCCAATTTCTCATACTTACACACACCTTTGATATAATCCGCGTTTTCTGCTGCACATTCCCAAGTATAATATACGCATTTTTAAATGTCAAGATATGGATGGACGGCGTTTTTCCAGATCGCGGCCTCCGCGGCAAAAGAAGCTGCCGCTTTTATGCAACAGCTCCTTTTGTGGTTTCCCTTATTTTTCTATGATGTTCTGCGTTTCTTTCGGATCGCAGCTGCCGCCATGGCTGCCGACAGAAGCAGCAGCGCCAGATAGCATCCAAGGTCTGTCTCATCGCCTGTGCTTGCCGCCTGGGATGTAGTGGTGCCTCCAGTCTGTCCTCCCGACGGGCTGGTTCCGGATAGCCGGTTTGTCTCGGTCTGTGACTCCGGCTCGGTGTGGATCTCCGATTCATGCTCCGTATGCAGCTCCGTGCTTTCCGTCTCCTTTTCCTGGTTGGTGATCGTCACGGACGCGCTGTTCTGATCCAGCGACATATGCGAAGCCTTCTGATCTATGCTCACTTCGTAGGCAAAGTCTTCCAGCTCCTCCACCAGTGTGCCGTTTTTATCTACCTCCGCCACATACAGCGTCAGCTTGTCGTCCTGCGGCATCTCCGCGGTCACTTCCACGCTCACGGAGGACGAGCCGTTCATCGCCAGCTCCACAATATTCGGGCTTACTCTGTCCGTCAGCTTTGTGTGTTCGGCGTCCTCAAAGAGCCCTGCGTAGAATACTTCCTGGCTGTCTTTCGGGTCGCCGTATTCGTCCAGGAGGTTCTTAACAATGATCAGCTCTCCCTCGTGATAGTAGTCATCCGGGACGCTGTAAAATTCATTCGAGAAACTCCTTGCCACCCTCTCCCGGGCCGCTCCCACGATAACGCCGTTTCCGTCCGCAAACACTGCCTCGTACAGCGTGCCGTCCGGCAGTGTGCCCGATGTGAACGCCGTGCCGTCCTCCTGACATTCACTGATATACAGCATCTTGCCTATGGCCAGCCCGTCAAAGACGGCCTCCGCGGAAGATGTGTTGTCGTAAACCAGCGGTTTCACATCCGACACGCGCTTCGTGCACGCCCTGTCTTCATACAGAGCCACATAAAATATCTGATTGTCCGCAAAGAGCGGGTATCCCCTGTGAACCAGATTTTTCGTCACCACCAGGCTGCCCTGCGCATAGGTGTTTACAAACTTCGCCGCCGTCGGCTGGTCTGTCTCCCCGCTGCCTGCTTCCCCGTCCTTCGCGTATTTCACATCCGCTATGGTAAGCTGGCTGCCGTTTCTCCCCACGGTAATGGAAACTTTCCACACCGAAGGATCGTAGGTGTAGCCCGCCTCGCTGCCTTGTGTCTCCGTGATGCGGAACTGGTAGGTTCCGGCCTTGCTGAAGGTGATGGGCTGGAAAGCAGCCTTTCCGCTGCCGCTGATCATGGCGGTATCTGCCGCCAGCGCATAGCCGTCCTCCGCCCCGGATTCATAGGCGATCTTAAACTCAAAGGTTTTGTCTTCCGGAGTCTTTTCCCCGGCAATCTCTTTTTCCACCGCCGGACTGTAGGTGACCGGCGTTTCCGTGTAGGTGTTGGTGAATCGGATTGCCTGCTGCTCCTGCCCGTGTTTTTTGCGGGTCACAGACGTCACCGCAAGCTTACTCTCCCGATCTTCCACTGTCACTTCCACATCGTATACGCTCTCGTCAAAGTGGTATCCCGGGATGTCCTCTTTCACCTCAAATACCTGGAACATGTAATCTCCGACTTTGGTGAACGTGATATTAAATTTCGCGGTACCGCTGCCCGTCACCGAAACCGTAGGATTGTTGATGGTCACGCCATCGGTTCCCGCTCCCATGGGTTCTATGGTGAAGCGGAATGTATTGGCGCTGGGCGGCTGTGGCCCCGTCACTTCTTTTGTGACATCCAGACCCCAGTCTACGCTGGAAACCGCATAGGGGTTCGTGAAAATGGCTGTCTCTGCGGTCACGCCGTTGTTCTGGTACGAAGCGGAAGTCACTCTCAGTTCTTCATGGTGATCCTCTACCAAAACGGTCACGGTGTGTTCGCCCTGGTCATATTGGTACCCCGGTTCCTTGCCGTCTGTCTCTGTGATGTTGAACACGTAAGTTCCGGCCTTTGTGAATGTGATCTCATCAAAGTCGGCTGTGCCTTCCCCGGTGATGGTTACGGTAGTGTCATCCGGGAGCTTATACCCGTCTGGGTTGCCGGACTTATACGCCAGATTAAACTTAAATTCTTTTTCTTTGCCAACCGGCGGCTGATCGCCCGTGATCACTTTCTGCACGTGCGGATGGTAGACAGCGCCTTCCGGCTGATAATGGTTTTTGAAAACAATTTCATTCGTGCTTTGAATCGTCTCTCCATCCTTCACGGCGCATCTCACGGACGTCATCTGAAGCTTGCTGTCGTTATCCCCCACTATGATGGTGACGGTGTACTCCGCGTCATCATAGTCATAATTCGTATCACTGCCTTTCCTCTCTTTGATGAGGAACTGATACGTCCCGACCTTGCTGAAGGTGATGGGCTGGAAAGTGGCCTTTCCGTTGCCGTTGATCGTGACTGTTTTGTCCTCCGGCAGTGCATAGCCGTCCTCTGGCCCATCTACATAGGTGATCTCAAACGTAAAGGGCCTGTTATCCGGGGGCGTTTCTCCCGTGATCTCTTTTTTCACCTCCGGGCTATAGGTGGTCGGCGTTTCCGTGTAGATGTTGACGAATCGGATCGCCTGTTCCACCTGTCCGTGTCTTTTGCGAGTCACGGACGTCACCGCAAGCTTACTCTCCTGATCTTCCACTGTCACTTCCACATCGTATACGCTCTCGTCAAAGTGGTATCCCGGGATGTCCTCTTTCACCTCAAATACCTGGAACGTATAATCTCCGGCTTTGGTGAACGTGATATTGAATGTCTCAGATCCGCTGCCCGTCACCGAAACCGTGGGATTTTTGATGGTCACGCCATCGGTTCCCGCTCCCATAGGTTCTATGGTGAAGCGGAATGTATTGGCACTGGGCGGCTGTGGCCCCGTTACTTCTTTTGTGACATCCAGACCCCAGTCTACGCTGGAAACCGCATAGGGGTTCGTGAAAATGGCCGTCTCTGCGGACACGCCGTTGTTCTGGTACGAAGCGGAAATCACTCTCAGTTCTTCATGGTGATCCTCTACCACCACGGTCACGGTGTGTTCACCCTGGTCATATTTGTACCCCGGCTCCCCGCCGTCTGTCTCTGTGATGCCGAACACGTAGATTCCGGCCTTTGTGAATGTGATCTCATCAAAGTCGGCCGTGCCTTCCCCGGTGATGGTTACGGTGGTATCAGCCGGGAGCTTATACCCGTCCTGGTGGCCGGATATATACGCCAGATTAAACTTAAATTCTTTTTCTTTGCCAACCGGCGGCTGATCGCCCGTGATCACTTTCTGCACGTGCGGATGGTAGACAGCGCCTTCCGGCTGATAGTGGTTTTGGAAAATAATCCCATTAACGTCTTTATCCGCCTCTCCATCTTTCACGGTGTAGCTCACGGATGTCTGCAGCTTGCTGTCTTTATCCTCCACTTTGATGGTGACGGTGTACTCCGCGTCATCATAGTCATAATTCGTATCACTGCCTTTACTCTCTTTGATGAGGAACTTATAAGTCCCGACCTCGCTGAAGGTGATGGGCTGGAAAGCAGCCTCTCCGCTGCCGTTGATCGTAACTGTGTCCTCCGGCAGTGCATAGCCATCCTCTGGCCCGCTTACATAGGCGATCTCAAACGTAAATGGCCTGTTATCCGGAGGCGTTTCTCCCGTGATCTCTTTTTTCACCACTGGTCTATAGGTGGCCGGCGTTTCCGTGTAAGTGTTGGTGAACAGGATCTCGGTCGCCGCTTCCTGCTGCCCATATTTTTTATAGGTCTCGGACGTCACCACAAGCTGGCTGTTCTGATCCTCCACTTTCACTTCCACATCGTATACGCTCTCGTCAAAGTGGTACCCCGCCGGTATATTCTCCTTCACCTCAAATACCTGGAACGTGTAATTCCCGGCTTTGGTGAACGTGATATCCTCGAACGTCGCAGTGCCGCTGCCCTCCACCGAAGCCATGGGATTGCTGATGATCACGCCATCGGTTTCCGCTCCCACGCGTTCTATTTTAAATTTAAACTGGAACGTGCTGGCGCTTGGCACCGGCCCCGTCACTTCTTTTTTGACAGACAGATCCCACTCCGCGCTGGAAACCGCATAGGTGTTTGTGATTACCGCAGCGCTTTCATTACTGGTCTCGTCCACGCCATTGTCGTATACATGGGATTTCACCTCAAGCTGCCCATCATTGTCCACCACCTCAACTGTGAGGGTGTGTATACTCTCGTCATAGGTGTACCCCCGATCGCTGCCCTCTGTCTCTGTTATGTTGAACTCGTAGGTTCCGGCCTTTGTGAAAGTGATCGCGCCAAACTTAGCAGTGCCTTGCCCGGTGATGGTTACAGTGGTGTTCGCCGGGAGCTTATACCCGTCCACGCTCGGCTGGTGTTCGGCCGTGCTGTCCAGCTGATCCGCCAACTCAAATCTGAATGTTTTGTCACCCGGCGTCTGAGCGCCCTCGATCACCTTCCGCACCTGCGGCTGATAGGTAGTCTCTGCCGGTTGATAGCTGTTTGTGAAGATGATATTGTCTGTTCCCTTACCATTCACAGATATAGCAGCGCTCGCCTCAAGCCGACTATCCACATCTTTAACCGTGATGATGACGGTGTATTTTGTGTGGTCATATGTGTAGCCTGTGTTCTGCCCATCCTCCTCGGACACTGTGAACGTATATGTTCCTGCCTCCGTGAATGTGATCGGTTTAAATGTTCCGGTACCTGCTCCGGTAATCGTCAGAAGATGATCTTCTATCTTATACCCGGAGCTGGAATCTCCCGACAGGTAGAACCAGAAAACTTTATCTTCCGGCGTATCATCACCCGTCAGTTGTTTCTCCACCGGTATTGCAAACTCTGTGCTGGTAACCGCATACTGATTCTTGAATACCGCAGCTTCCCCCGTCACACCGTCGTTCTTATATACAGCGGAACCCACCTCAAGCTGCCCGTCTTTGTCTACAATATTAACTGTGAGGGTGTGTTCGTTCGAGTCATAGGTGTACCCCGGCTCTCCGCTTATTATTTCTGTTATGCTGAACTCGTATGTTCCAGCCTTTGTGAATTTCACTGCATTAAACTTTTCACTGCCTTCCCCGGTGATGATTGCAGTGGTGTCACTCGGTAGCTCGCACCCGTCCGTGCTGCCCAACGGAGTCAGCTCAAATATAAAATCTTTCTCCTTCGGCCTTGGGCTGCCCGTGATCACCTTCTGCACCTGCGGCTGGTAGGAAACATTTGCCGGTTTGTAATAGTTTGTGAACTCCGCCTTATCCGTTTTTGTACCGGTACCTCTCCAAGAATAATAAGTAAGTTCATTATTAATATATAGATTACCTTCCAGATCGTCTTCTACCTTCACTTGCAATATATAATAATCATCGCTGTAAGTATACCCAGGTTCCTTACCCTGCTCCTCCTCTATCCGGAAAAGATAAGTGCCTACCTTGGTAAACTCAATTTTCCCAAAGCTGCCCTCTTTCGAGCCATCTTTCCCAGTTATCCCAGTTATCGTGAGTGAGGTATCATCAGGCATAGTGACAGCCCCCGTATAAGGCTCATACTCGGTAATTGTAAATTTGAAGTCCTTCGGATAACCCTCTGGCACATCGCCCATGATCGTTTTTTTCACCTTCGCCGTAAATTCCGCAGGCGCAGCTTGATAAACGTTCAGGAACTCCACTTTTTCGTTCTGCACGCCATCTATGATTTCCGTGTACGTATCTCCATTATCCTCGCTCTTTTCCACAAGTGCCAGTTCCGGTACCAGAGCGGATGGATTATCGATTGCCGAATATTTATTTACCTCTATCGTAATCCGATAAATAACCGATGAATAGGTGATCCCGCCTTTTGTCCCGATACGCTCTTTAATAAGATACTGATACTGATGCGGGTATGTGATACTCGGATCAACTGTAAACGGAATTGTTCCAAACGCTTCCGCAAACGTGGCTTCCGTGGTGGCTGAAGTCATCTTCATCTCATAAGATAAGGTTTCCTGTGAATTTTTTTTCGGTATCGGCGCGCCGTCCAGCCCTACAATCTCAAAAGTATAGACATCATCTTCCTGGATGTCTCTGCCTGTGAGCGTTTTCTGGATCACAAGATCCAGATAGCTTTTGACATTGTTCGGTGTGATGATATTTTTGAACTTGACGTTGCCCGGCTTCGTGTTGAAATCTTTAATTCCCGCCGTCACCGCATTTCCATCCGGAAATTCTATAGTAAAGGAACTGCCATCAGACAGATAGTTTCCCGTTCCTTGAATAACGTTTCCAGCCTGGTCAACCTCTGCTACGTAATAAGTCTTTCCATAAAGTAGGCCAGTAAACGTTACCTCAGCAGAAGAAGTTCCATTAAACACGAGAGACTGTACGTTCGGAGTAACATCCTTTGTCAGACACGTGCAATCCTTATCATCAAACAGACCTACCCAGAAAGTCTGCGTGATGTTGTATCGTTCGTTGTCTGTGCCTATGGTATTCTTTATAACCTCGAGCTCGCTGTTTTTGTTATATGTGTTCTTAAACTCCGCTGTGGAATTTTTCTGCGCACTTATCTCCCCGCCTGCAGTCCGTTCTTCGATCCAGTCGCCTTCTGCATTTTTTAAGTACGTGATATAGCCATCCGTTCTGATCTCCGTCACGGTGTATTCGGTACCCGCTGGAATATTATAAACCGTGGCAGTCTGACCGCCCTTCAGTTCGATCTCCGCTTTTCCACTTTCATTAAACGGAACGGACTTTGTTGTTTTCGTACCCGGCGATGTCTCGTCTGCTATTTCTATCTCGTATTTACCGGTCACTGGATTTTTTGTTACCTCATCCTCCAGCGTGATCGTAAAAGTAAATTTCTGTTCCGCGTCCCCGGTCGGCGCACCATCCACTGTTTTTTTGATCACCAGCCTGCCGCTGTTCACAACATTTTCCACTGTATAAATCATGGCGTTCGGATCATCCGGCGTTATGATAGACTTGTAAATGCGTTTCATATCCTCATCTTCAGAGATTGTGTATATGTATTCATGGCCGTCTTCACCATACTTTTGCAGATTGTCAAAGGAAACCGTAGTCCAATTGCCCGTTGGCCTGCCGTCTTTTTCTTCCTCTTTGATTTCCACGCAACTTACTTTTTCATCATCTCTCCACAGATAGATACGCACAACTTCTGGTTTGGAGATCTCGTAATCAAAAACTGTCTGATCAATCCATATCTTTTTAATAAAAATATCAATGGTTTCCTCTGTTGGGGCCGTGCCAAGGATCACATCGCCATTGCTGCCGATGCCGCCGCCATAGCCTTCCGCACGATTGTTTTCAATAAATACCGTTGCTTTTTTAAGCGCATTTTGTATGGACTCGCTTTCTTCTGTCGCCTCGGTATAGATGTGTTTGATCAATTTTTCCTTGTGCAGGTAGTTCACACCGTAGTCCTCGCCATTCCTAACATACTTCCAGGAATACGGATAGCCGCCGAGCATATATTCCGATACATAACTACTTGGAGCGACCATCAATGCCTCATCTCCCAGCAGGATATCATCCGGCTTATTATTACCGTAATTTTGATAAAACACGCCGCCATCATTCAGGTATATTTTCGTATTTGACGTTTCACACGCGGCAAGGCCGCCACCGCCGCCGCCACTGCCATATGATGACAGAGAGGTATTGTCATGAATCGCTGCGTTGTAAAGCTGCAGCAGTCCATTTTCTTCACTACCTCGTCTGTAGTTTACGTAAATGCCACCACCGCCAAATCTTCCGCTGTTGGATCTATTACCCTTAATATAGATCTCATCGCTTCCATTTGGGTCGCCAATGATCGCCCTATATGTCGCCTGAACGTAAAGTCCTCCGCCAGACTCCTTCGACATGCAGCCTTGGATCGTGCCGCCCGTCATCACGAACGAATCCACTCCTTTAAAATTCAAGTCTACTTCAAAATTAGCACTCCTTGCGGCGCCAAGACTTATACCGCCGCCATTGCCGGCCTCACAATTCGCAATGGTGCCGCCCGACATAAGCATCTGTCCGGCAGTTTCCAAACAAACGCCGCCGCCCGCCGACATCTGTACGAAACCATCGTCCCTCTTCAATGCTCCACTTGCGGTGCAGTCCGTAATAATGCTTTCAGGCTCCATCCGAAGCTCACCGTCTTTTATATAGATGCCGCCGCCCATATACGCTGCACAGTTCTTGATTGTTCCCCCGTTCATGATCACCGTGCCGCTTGAATTGATAGCACCGCCTTTTGCTTTCTCCATCTCTGAGCGGTTTATAGTTTTTTCATTAATCGAATCTGGGTCACTTTTGATTGCATCATTATTCTGAAGAACAGCGCCTCCACTGACAATAATTTCACTGCCCACATGGCCCTGGAACAAGGAACGGGCCGGGCCGGTCATAAGATCGCTCTCACCGTCCACAATAACATCGCTCAGCGTCAGGGTGCTCTCTACATCAAACAGAATCCCGTCATAAGAGGGATAGCGCTTGATCGAACGAGGTGTGCCAGATATAGTGGTGCCAAGGTTAATGTTGGTCACCGTTGATATTACCACTTTATCAAGCACCCATATGGTATCCAAGCTCGAGTCACTATTCAAAATCTTGATAGCTTTTTCGATAGTTTTTACTGGCTCAACAGATGTCAGTCCAGAGTGTTCATCATTCCCATGCTGTCCATCGATAAATACACCTTTCCACAAATTTCTCTGGAGTACGACATTATTTGTACCGTATTCAAATTCCATAGAAGTTTTTGCCAGATTTATACCGTCTTTAGATTCCACAGAAATTTTTGCCAGATGGGGTTTCAGATCATTAATCGTAATTTTAGATGTATCAAGATCATCCACATTTTTTATAAGGATTCTCTTATCTGGTACCGACTGTTTCTCGTTATTAAAATCATTTGCAAAGGTCCCTGCGTCAAAGCTTAGGACTACATTTTCTGCCTCAAAGCCCGGCATTGCTTCAATCCATTTTTCCTCATTAAGTCCATAAAGCTTCACAGAAAGTGTGTTCGGCGATCGCCCTACTTTAAAGGAAGTGCCATTATGGTCATATCGGTCGGCAGACACCTGTCCATCTATCGTCAGTTCGCCCTCGGAATAGACATTTCCGACAATGTTTCCTGTACCAGTTAATGTCAATTTTCCGCCTGTTTTTATAGAAAACAGATTTTCTTCTTCACAGTTAATAGTCTGGCCATTAAACTTAATTGTTAGTTCATCGTCTATTTCAACTGTTTCGCTTAAGATCATCTTTCCAAGGACATCATTACCATCTTCCCCTGCGATAAGTTCAATGATATCCCCAGGGCTTGCATCATTAATCGCTTCCGCAAGTGATTCATAAGGTTGCCCGCCTATGCTGGCAACATCTCGCGGTATATCGTTGGTCGCGGCAAGCGGTATTCCATTATCCTCAGGCTTACATTTAGATAAAGCAGCCGAAAGATCAATATGGTCGTTTCCGTCATTTTTCCACACCTGTCCATTTCTGAAGTCTGTCCATGTCCAATCAGTAAACGGTCTTTCATTTTCAACCATAGTATCCGCACTTGGAATAGTTAACGTGTTATTTGTACCAATAAAAATATCATTCGCCTGTTCACCATTATTTGATGTGTTGTTGTAAATAGCTGAATTTTTGAAAGTGAATCCATTAGCTGTAATTCCTCTTGGGGAATGGATTGATAGGCCCCCGGATGCGCCTGCACCTGTATCTGTAGACATCGCTTTATTGTCCTTGATCACTGTATCTTCCAGTGAAAGAGATACAATATCTGTGCCATCGCCCTCGCAGTAAATACCTCCCACCACCGAAGCTATATTTTCATACAATTTACAATTCTTAAAGCCAGTCGATCCACTGTCCAGTCTGACTGTATGATTTGTATTGGAATTCTTATATATATCCACATCCTGAAAAAGTACCGTGCCGACAGGATAGACACTTATGATCGCGTCTCCACCATTATTATTATAAATTTTTCCGCCTTCGTAAGTATAGCTGGCAGTAACTTCCGTCACATACTCGTTACCTCTAAGGCCGCCAGAAAGAACAAGTGCTGCCTCATCTTTTTCTTGTAGTGAGGATGTACTAGTTACAGTGTTTTCATAAATGTTTACATCTTGAAAGCCTAATAAGCCTCCACTAATGTTGCTAACATGTATGCCTGCACCTGCTTTCGCGTTATTTTTAAAAATTTCGGAGCTACTTATACTGCCTGTCACACTGCTTAAATACGCACCACCGCCATCATCTTTTGATTCATTACCCTGAATATTCAAGGAATCGCCTTGAATCTTTGTTGTAGCTATATAAAGACCGGCTCCTCTCTTGTCGGCACTGTTCTCACTTATCTCAACATTAGAAATCTCTAATAAATTTGCCTTGTCTATTCGGATGCCTCCACCATGAGAAGCACTTGCATTCTCACTGATTGTGCAGCTGTTTTCTATCGTTACATTTCCCTGGGTTGCATAAATTCCACCACCGCCATCAGCGGTCGCTGTTGAGGTAATCTGGTTTTCTCTTAGCGTTGTACCAGAAATAGTCAGCGTACCACCCTTGGCATAAACTCCGCCGCCTTGCTTCGCCGCGGTATTCCCGCTGATTGTACAGTCATTCAGCGTCAGTGTACTTTCCTTGGCATAAATTCCGCCACCATAATCACCCGTACTTGTTGTATCACAGATTGTCAGGATATCGCCAACAAAAGCAGCGGTGTCCAATACCAGTGCGCTTCCTGATATCTCACCGCCGAAGATCTTGCCGTTTTGAACCGTTACAGTTCCTGTTCCACCAGAAATTTTTAATACATACTCTCCGTTCGATGCGGAAAGCTGATAACCATATAAATTTATCGTAAATGATTTCTCTGAATTTTCGATTAAAACACTCTCCGTTGTGTTTTGTAGCAGATAAATCGTCCCATTATCTGAAACAGCTCCGATTGCATCTGCCAGAGTGGCACATTGCACATATGACCCATCCTGCTCCGCCATCGCAATGGCTTCCCCGTCATCCATCTCCGCATCCAGGCTCATCAGCATGATGCCCGCATCACTGTCCTCATCTTCATCGGCCTCTCCCTCGGCCTCTAATATGATCTCCTCCTCCGTGGGAGGCTCTGTTCCTGCCTCCGTGGTTTCTCCTGTCTGATCTATCTCCTCAGACGATGCCGTATCTTCCGTCAGCCCGTCTGTTTCTGTCGCAGTTGTATCTCCAGATACTGCGTCTGTTTCCGGCGCAGTGGTCTCTCCGGCGGGTTCGTCTCCCTCCGGCACTGTAATGTCTTCCGATGATCCATTCCCTTCCGGCATAGTGATATCTCCGGATGGCTCATTTCCTTCCGGCGCTGTGGTCTCTCCGGTGATGTCATTTCCTTCCGGCGCTGTGATGTCACCCGATGGTTCGTCTCCCTCCGGCGCTGTAATGCCTTCCGATGATCCGTTTCCTTCCGGCATAGTGATATCTCCGGACGGCTCGTTTCCCTCCGGCGCTGTGATATCTCCGGACGGCTCACTTCCCTCTGGCGCTGTAATATCTCCAGCGGGTTCGCCTGCTTCCGGCATGGCCGGTTCTCCGGATGGCGCACCCGGTTCTTCCGTATTTTCAGATAATGCCGCTCCCGCGGCTTCCGTTGTGGAAGGATCTGTCTCCCCCGCAGATGCTAACTCCACACCGGTTTCCAACTCCCCCCCCCCAGGCCGTCTCAAAACCGGGTTTTTTGCAACAAAAAATGCCAGATATATTTCATACGAAATAGATATCTGA
>CANRKY010000003.1 GCA_947631355.1 uncultured Marvinbryantia sp. | reverse complement strand
GCCTATACGGCACTGGATGCGGACGGAAAACAGGTGGGCTATGTGGTGAACGTCACCTCGAAAGAGGGATTCGGCGGCGAGATCACAGTCAGCCTGGGCATCGACCAGAACGGCGGGATCACCGGCATGGAATTTCTGACGATCAACGAGACGGCAGGCCTTGGCATGAACGCCACAAGCGAGGATTTCCGGAACCAGTATGTGGGCGATGCGGTGGAACAGTTTGAGGTGGTAAAGGGCGATGCCGCGGATGAAAACGACATCCAGGCGCTGAGCGGCGCCACCATTACGTCCACGGCGGTCACCAACGCCGTAAACGCAGCACTGTATCTTGTGAACAGTGCGGTACAGTAAGGAGGTGCCGGGAATGAACGGACAATATAAAGAACGTATTTTAAATGGTATTTTGAAAGAAAATCCCACCTTTATCCTGGTGCTGGGCATGTGTCCCACTCTGGCGGTGACGACCTCCGCCATCAACGGCATCGGGATGGGGCTTTCCACCTGCGCGGTGCTGATCCTCTCCAATCTGATCATCTCGCTGCTGCGCAACACGATCCCGGATCAGGTGCGCATCCCCGGATATATCGTGGTCATCGCTTCGCTGGTTACGGTGGTGGAGCTGATCCTGCGGGCCTATATCCCGGCGCTGTATGACGCGCTGGGCCTGTACATACCGCTGATCGTGGTGAACTGCATCATCCTGGGCCGCGCCGAGGCGTATGCGTCGAAGGCGACGCCGCTGCTGGCGGCCTGTGATGGCCTGGGCATGGGGCTCGGCTTTACCCTGGCCCTTACCCTGATCGGCATTTTCCGGGAACTGATCGGCGCGGGCACGTTTTTCGGCCTGCATATCATGCCGGAGGCGTATCAGCCGGTGGCGATCTTCGTGAGGGCGCCGGGGGCGTTTATCGTGCTGGGGGCGCTGATCGCGGTGCTGAACGGCCTGAATATTAAGAACAACGGAAACAAAAAGGTGGAGGGCTGCGCTGGAGACTGCTGCAGCTGCGGAAAATCCGCCTGTGCGGACAGAAAAGAAGAACAGAGGACAGAAGGGTAAGGAGGGAAAGACATGTCGGAAATGGTATTGATATTGATAGGAGCGGCGCTGGTGAATAACGTTGTGCTCAGCCAGTTCTACGGTCTGTGCCCGTTCCTCGGCGTATCCAAACAGGTGAAAACGGCGGCCAGCATGGGCCTGGCGGTTATCTTTGTAATTACGATCGCGTCTGCGGTGGCGAGTTTGATCTATGATTTTGTGCTCACCCCGCTGGATCTGCAGTTTTTGCAGACCATTGTGTTTATCCTGGTCATTGCGGGGCTGGTGCAGTTTGTGGAGATGTTTTTGAAGAAATCCAGCCCGGCGCTCTACCAGGCACTGGGCGTATACCTTCCCCTGATCACCACAAACTGTGCGGTTCTGGGCGTGGCGCTGCAGAATGTGCAGAACGAATATGATTTCGCGAGCAGCGTGGTAAACGGGATCGGCACATCGGTGGGCTTCACCATCGCGATCGTGATCATGGCGGGTATCCGCGAGAGAAATGAAAACAACAACATCATCGGGCCCTTAAAGGGCATGCCCATTGTGCTGTTTACCGCGGCGCTGATGGCCATTGCGTTTAACGGGTTTTCCGGGCTGATCTAAGGAGGAGGAGACATGAGTATCGTATCGGTTTTATTGACGGCGCTTGTTGTGGGCGTGGTAGGGATCGTGGTGGGCTTCCTTCTGGTTACGGCCGGAGAAAAATTTAAAGTGGAAGTGGACGAAAAAGAGGTGGCTGTGCGCGCGCAGCTTCCCGGCAACAACTGCGGCGGCTGCGGCTATCCGGGGTGCGATGGGCTGGCGGCGGCTATCGCGAAGGGCGAGGCGCCGGTGAACGCCTGCCCGGTGGGCGGCGCCGCTGTGGCGGCAAAGATCAGCGCCGTGATGGGCGTGGAGGCCGCCGAGACGAAAAAGAGAGTGGCTTTTGTGCGCTGCGCGGGAGACTGTGATACCGCGCTGGACAAGTGCAACTATGTGGGGATCAAGGACTGCCGCGCGGCGGCCGTGGTTCCCGGAAGGGGCGCGAAGCACTGCGTGAAGGGCTGCAAGGGCTTTGGTTCCTGTGTGACGGCCTGCCAGTTTGACGCGATCCATGTGGTAAAGGGCATCGCGGTGGTGGATCCGAAGAAGTGCGTGGGCTGCGGAAAATGTGCCGCCACCTGCCCCAACGGCCTGATCGTGATGATCCCGGAGGACGCGAAGTATGTGGTGCAGTGCAATTCTCAGGATAAGGGCAAAGCGGTGAAAGAAGCCTGCGCGGCGGGCTGCATCGGCTGTACCGCGTGCACGAAGCAGTGTGAGTTTGGGGCCATCGCCATGAACGGCAACGTGGCCGTGATCGACCAGGAGAAGTGCCAGGCATGCGGTAAATGCGCGGAGAAATGCCCATCTAAGATCATTCGGATGAGGTAGATCTTTTGGGCGGATCGTGAGATCCTGCCCGGACACAGCAGGACGAAAGGAGTTCTGTGCAAGGGTTCTGTGAACGATTTTATGGGAATGAATGAACAGACATGGTGAGACGATATGTCGCGATTCCGGCTCTTTTTGCGCTCCTTTGCCTTTTGACGGGCTGCGGCGCAGGGAAGGAGCCGGAAAAATTTGAGAAGACTGCGCTTTATTTTGACACGGTCATCCAGCTCACGTTTTATGCGCAGGAAAACGGGAATGAGCTGATGGATGCCTGCCTGCAGATCTGCGAGGAAGCGCAGAAAACCTTCAGCCGCACCGACACAAAGAGCGAACTGTACGCGGTGAACCACCGCAAGGCGGATCGGGTGGAGGTGTCGGACGGGCTCGCGCAGCTTGTGGAGACGGGGCTGGAATACTATAGAAAATCCGGTGGAAAGTTTGACATCACCGTGGCTCCGCTCTCGGATCTGTGGGATTTTAAGAGTGAAAGCCCTCATGTGCCGGATGCGGGGCAGATCGAACAGGCGCTGGAAAAAGTGGATGCCTCTGCCGTGCGGGTGGAGGGGAACACGCTGGTGTTTGAGCGGCGGGATACCATGATCGATCTGGGAGCTTTGGTGAAGGGCTATGTGGCGGATCAGATCAAGGACTGCCTGACAGAAGGCGGCGTGACATGCGGCATGATCAATCTGGGCGGAAATGTGCTGACCATCGGCAGCCGCCCGGACGGGAAAAAATGGAGGATCGGGATCCAGAAACCCTTTGCCGCGCGCAGCGAGCTTGCCGCGGCTGTGGAGGCGGAAGATCAAAGCGTGGTATCCTCCGGTATCTACGAGAGATATTTTGAGGAGGACGGGAAGATTTATCATCATATCCTGGATCCAGACACCGGCTATCCGGCGGACAATGAGATAGACGGAGTGACCATTCTCTGCGCTTCCTCCCTGCAGGGGGACGCTCTGAGCACGGCCTGTCTGGTCATGGGGCTGGACGCGGCCGTGGAACTGCTGCGCGGGACAGAGGACGCGGAGGCGGTGTTTGTGCTGGAAAGCGGGGAACTGGTCTACACAGACGAATCCATGCGGCAGTAAACATTTCCGGGCATTGCGAAAGGCGGGCGGCGGTATGAAGAAAAAGCGGAACACAATTCTTTTGACTGCCGCGATCCTGGCGGTGGCCTTTGGGTGTTTTCTGGTGCAGCGCGTATTTTTGCGCACCGAGGGCGCCAGCGCTGTTGTTTTGTCCCACGGCGTGCAGATCGCCCGCATGCCTCTTTCCCAGGACGCGGTGCTCCCGGTG
Source organism: uncultured Marvinbryantia sp. (assembly GCA_947631355.1). Taxonomy (GTDB): domain Bacteria; phylum Bacillota; class Clostridia; order Lachnospirales; family Lachnospiraceae; genus Marvinbryantia. The sequence continues at coordinate 49,139 of CANRKY010000003.1, read as the reverse complement.
GGGGACGCGCGGCAGGGATACAACCGCATCCGGACAGAAGATGGATATGTGTTTGTGGAGGAGGCGGACTGCCCGGACAAGATCTGTGTGCGGGAGGGCAGGAAGCGCTATGCAAAAGAAACCATTACCTGCCTGCCGCATGAGCTGATCATTATCGTGGAGGCGCAGGACGCCGGGAAAGTGGACGCTGTGGCCCGGTGAAAATGAACGCGAAACAATCCGTATGGCATCATTTGACCCCAACATCATAAATATTACAAAAATAGATCAATAACATAAAGTAGAGGAGGCAGTTATGTGCACAGCAGTTTCTTTTAAGACAAAGGATCATTATTTTGGGCGAAATCTGGATCTGGAATTTTCCTACCAGGAGACGGTGACCATCACGCCGCGGAAGAAACCGTTCCATTTCCGCAAAGTGGCGGCGATGGAAGAACACTATGCCATGATCGGCATGGCCTATGTGGTGGGGGATTACCCGCTGTATTATGACGCGGTGAATGAGAAGGGCCTAGGCATGGCGGGGCTGAATTTCCCGGGGCTGGCGGATTACAAGCCGGAGGCGCCGGACAAGGACAATATCGCCCCGTTTGAGTTCATCCCCTGGATCCTCGGACAGTGCGCAACAGTGGCGGAGGCGCGCGTGCTGCTGGAACGCATGAATCTGGCGGATATCAATTTCAGCGAACAGCTTCCCCATTCGCCCCTGCACTGGATGATTAGCGACCGGGAGAGTTCTATTGTGGTGGAATCGGTGAAGGATGGCCTGAAAGTGTATGAGGATCCGGTGGATGTGCTGACGAACAATCCGCCCTTTGATATGCAGATGTTCTACCTCACGAACTATATGAACCTTTCCACGGAGGCGGCCGAGAACCGCTTTTCGGATAAGCTGCAGCTGAACGCGTACAGCCGGGGAATGGGCGCCATGGGGCTTCCGGGGGATCTGTCTTCCGCGTCCCGGTTTGTAAAGGCGGCGTTTACCCGCATGAACTCTCTGTGCGGGGATTCCGAATCGGAGAGCATCAGCCAGTTTTTCCAGATCCTGGGCTCTGTGGCGCAGCAGAGAGGCTGCGTGCACATGGGCGGCGGAAAATACGAGATCACCATCTACAGCGCCTGCTGCAATACCGATAAAGGGATTTATTACTACACAACCTACGAAAACAGCCAGATCACGGGCGTGGACATGCACGCGGAAAATCTAGACAGCGACGTCCTGGTTTCCTATCCGCTGATCGAAGGGCAGCAGATCCGGATGCAGAACGGGCCGTCCGCGCTTGCCTGAGCGATGAAGACCAGCGGACATCAGTTTAGAAAAAAGGCCGGTTGGCTTATCTGAGTGATAAAGACCAGCGCACATCAGCCAGGGAAAAACGGGCTGCTTGCCTATGATGGCGTGTGACCGGAAACGGCGTGCCGGCATATCCTGTCAGTACGGAGGGGATGACATGGCATGTATAGCAGATGTTTCGGCTTTGATCCGGTCGCGCGAGGGAAAAAATTTCTATACCCAGAGCAATCTGCGCACGCAGGTGTTTGCGGGATATTCAGACTGTTCTTCCCTGGTCTGGAAATGTTTTGAGAAAGCCCTGGGCATTTTTATCGGCACCTGGACCGGGGAGCAGATAGAGCGGGGGACGCAGGTATTCCAAAACACGGACCCTGCTAAAAAGAGCCTTGCGCCGGAGGATCTTGCGAAGATGCGCGAGGGAGATCTGGTGTTCTGGGGACTGTCCCATCAGGATCCGCGCCATGTGGAATACTACATGGGAAACGGAGAGCTGAGCGGCCATGGGACCGGGATCGGCCCCGTGCGGAAAAAGGCGACATTTTACGCACACCGGTATCAGCTCCTGGAAGTGCGCAGATACGTGGAAGATTATGTAGAAGATAGCGCGCAGCTCGCAGACACGCGGAAAATGGTGTGAGATCAGCTCATGAACACGCGAAGATAGTGTAAAAACAACGCGCGAACACACGAAAAACGGTGTGAGAACAGCGTGTGAACACGCGCAGACACGCAGAAAAATCCCGCCCGGACATGAATCTGCCCGGGCGGGGTACTGCTTTTGTGTATGCCGCGCGGCGCTTATGCGTGCGCTTCGCTGCTGTTGCTTACTCTGCCGAAGAAACTCAGCAGATACAGGCCGCTTAAGCCCACCAGCACATAGATGATTCTGGAGATCCAGGTCATGTCGCCGAAGATCATTCTCACCAGATCCAGACGGAAAATTCCGATCAGACCCCAGTTGATAGCGCCGATCACCGCAATGACGAGCGCTGTATAATCGAATCCTCTATTTCCCATTGCTAACACCTCCTGTTTGTACTATCAACCAGTATTCCTAAAAATTCCGGCAATATACATTGTTTCAGAAAAAATAAAGAAAAATATAAAATTTGTGGTTTTTTCCATTGTAATGTGTTACAATACATATCATACTGTGCGCAGGCCGGAGGTTTTACATGGAAACATATATCATGCAGTACACGCCCGAACAGCTCGTATGGTTTTACATCATGATGTTTATGGTATTCTCCGCGGCGGGCTGGCTGATGGAAGTCACATTAAAATATATCCAGTTCCATCGCTTTATAAACCGGGGGTTCCTGATCGGCCCGGTGTGTCCCATCTACGGCGCGGGCGCCGTGCTGGTGACTCTGGTAGTCAATATTTTCAGCAGAAACGACGGATATCTTGTCACCTTCCTGATCAGCTTCTTTTTCTGCAGCGCGCTGGAGTATTTTGTGAGCTGGTATATGGAAAAAGTGTTCCATGCAAGATGGTGGGATTACAGCGAGCGCCCCATGAACCTGGAAGGGCGCATCTGGATCGGAAACTGCATGCTGTTCGGCATTGGCGGTATGTTGATCGTAAAGCTGATCGTGCCCGTTTTGTTCCGTGTGTTTTCCCGCATCCCGTTTGCTGTGCTGCGGGGACTGTGCATTTTCTTTGCCGCGCTGATGATCGCGGATTATGTGTGTTCCCACATTGTGACATCCATGGTGCGCCACGTGGGAGAGGCCAGCAAGGGCGATGATACCGAGCAGATCAGCCAGGAGATCCGGCGGATCCTGTCGCAGAAGTCGTTCCTGCATCGAAGGATCCTGGACGCATACCCGAATATGCAGGCCAGGACTGCAGCCATTCAGAAGCGGCTCTCGGATGACCGGCACCGTCTGCAGGCGCGCATCAAAGAAGAACGCCGCAAATTTTATAGCCGCACCGATCGGTAAGAGGATTTTGGTATTATGAATGTTGTATCTGGTTACTTAAAAAAAGCTGTTCAGCTTATCAACAAGGATATTCCCTATGAAGACGAGTCTAAGCAGGTGTGCGTGACAATCCGCGTCTTTGAGCTGGTCCTTCTGGTGAACTTTGTGCTCTTTGAGCTGGCTTCCCTGATCTTCTGGTCCGGCTCCTGGATGCTGCTGGCGGTTCCGTGGATCATCCTCTCCGCGGGCTGCCTGGTAGGCACTTACTATCTTCGGACGCGCACCGCGTTTCATCTTTTTTCCGTCGTCAATCTTTTGTGGGTAGCGGTGACGGTCTGGTATTTCGGCTGGAATGTGGGCGTACAGCATTTTCTGTTTCCCATCCTGCTGATGTCCTTCTTTGCGACTTACAGCAATTTCCGGGGGAAACTGGTCTATACGGTGCTGCTGTTCCTGATGCGTCTGGCGATGTTTTTGTACACAAGGACCGCGCAGCCTGTCTATCCTTTGGGCAAAGACATCGAAACCTGTTTTCAGATTTTTAATATGTTGTGCATCTACACCATTATGTTTTATAATTGCTGGACTCTCAGCCAGACCACAAAAGAAGTGGAGGAAAAACTGGCGTTTTACAACAAGCGGCTGCACCAGGAGGCCCGCACGGACGCGCTGACCGGCCTGTGGAACCGCCGCAGCATGATGGAATACCTGGAGAGCCATATCAAGGCTGGTTCCGAGGAATTTTTCGCTGTGGCCATCGGAGATATCGATTTCTTCAAAAAAGTGAACGATACCAGAGGGCACAACTGCGGCGATGAAGTGCTGCGGCAGCTGGGCAGGCTGTTTTCGGATTATATGAATGAAAAGGGCGTGGTGTGCCGCTGGGGCGGCGAAGAATTTTTCTTTGTCTTTCCCGGAAATGGGGACGACTGCCATTTCAACATCGAGCAGCTCCGCTCCAAGATTCAGAACATGGTGATCACCGACCCCACCACCAAAGAAATGTTTTCGGTCACCATGACGTTTGGCGTGGAAGAATATGATTTCAGCTGCAGCGTGACGGAGCTGATCCGCCGGGCGGACGATAAACTCTACATCGGAAAGGATCAGGGGCGCAACCGGACGATCTATTAAAAGTGCAGCAGGCGGAAAAGCCCAAAGAGTGGGAAAAGCCTAAAAAGTGAAGACGAGAGAAAAAAGCAAAAATGGAAAAAGCAGAAAAAACGGAGAAAACCTTTTGGAAAGTTTTCTCCGCTTTTTATAAGCAGATAACGGGAATCGAACCCGCCTCCCCAGCTTGGGAAGCTGGTGTTCTACCAATGAACTATATCTGCGTAAGGCTGCCGTTCTTTGTTAGTATACCGCAAATCTGCCGAAGTTGCAAGATGTAAATTTATTTTCAGACCGTTTTTTTGCCCGGCCGGGTATTTACATTTTATTTGACTTGTATTTTTCTATCGTGTATCATAAAAGCAGATTTTGCGAAAAGAAACAGGCTTTGGAAATTCGCTCCGCGGTTCCCGAAGCGCGGAAAGGAAGCGATTCTATGTGTTGGAAGACCGGAAAGAAAATAGGTAAGATGATCGGGCTGCTGCTGGCATTTTTGCTGTGCTTCACCCAGCTGACGGGATGTGCTTTTTTGTATACCTCCTACGAGATGTCCCCGGAGGGAGCGGGCATGGCAGGGGAGGAAGCAGCCGCAGAGCAGGCGGGCAGGACGGAGAAGAAAGCTGCCGCAGAGAGTGTGGGCAGGACGGAGAAGGAAACTGCCGCAGAGAGCGCGGGCAGGACGGAGGAGGAAACCGCCGCGCAGAGCGCGATAGATGAGGACGGCGCCTATTATTCCAAAGATGAGGTGGCGCTGTACATTCATACCTACGATAAGCTGCCGGATAATTTTATAACAAAGGACGAGGCGCGCGAGCTCGGCTGGGAGGGAGGCTCCCTGGAATCGTATGCGCCGGGCAAGGCGATCGGCGGAGACAGGTTTGGAAATTACGAGGGAAATCTGCCGGAAAAGAAGAACCGCACTTATACAGAATGTGACATTGATACCAAAGGAAAGGCGCGCGGGGCGAAGCGCATTGTGTTTTCTAATGATGGGCTGATTTATTACACAGATGATCATTACGAGACGTTTACACTGCTGTATGGAGAAGAATGACCATGAAAAAAATTTTGCTGGATGGAAATAAGATAGACTGCCGGGCAGACTTGTACCGGATCTTGCGGGAACAGCTGCAGCCGGATCATATGATGGGAAAAAATCTGGACGCGCTGTACGATGTGCTGACGGAGCAGCCGGAGACCGTGCTGGTGCGGATCACGGGAATGGAGCGGCTGAAAAATACGCTGGGCGGCTATGCGGATATTTTACTGCGCGTGTTCGCGGACGGCGGAGCAATCATAGAAAAGGACGATGCCGGATATGAAGAATAACAGGCTGGTGGCGGGCATTTTGGCCCATGTGGACGCGGGGAAGACTACCCTGGCGGAAAACATCCTGTTCCGTCAGGGTGCCATCCGCACGCTGGGCAGGGTGGATCACGGGGATACCTTTTTGGATAACGACCGGCAGGAGCGCGCCAGGGGGATTACCATTTTTTCCAAACAGGCGCTTTTTACGCTGGATGAAAAAGAGGTGACGCTGCTGGATACGCCGGGGCACGTGGATTTTTCCGCGGAGATGGAGCGCACGCTGCAGGTGCTGGATTACGCCATCCTGGTGATCAGCGCTTCAGACGGGGTGCAGGGGCATGTGCTCACGGTGTGGAAACTGCTGGAGCGCTATCAGATCCCTGTTTTTTTGTTTGTCAACAAGATGGATCAGGCGGGGGCGGACCGGGAGAAAGTGCTTGGGGAACTGGAGCATCGGCTGGACGGGCGCTGCCTGGATTTCACGGAGGATCCGGCAAAGCTGCAGGAAAATCTGGCCATGTGCGATGAGGCGCTGCTGGAGCGTTATCTGGAAACAGAAGATATCAGCAGAGAGGACGTCTGCAGTCTGATCGCAAGACGGCAGGTGTTTCCCTGCTATTTTGGCTCTGCCCTGAAAGACACCGGGGTGGAGGAGTTTCTGCGGGGGTTCTCTGCATATACCACGTGCCCGCAGTATCCCGAAACGTTCGGGGCCCGGGTGTTCAAAGTTTCCAGGGATGAGCAGGGAAACCGCCTGACGCATATAAAGATCACCGGGGGCTGCCTGCAGGTAAAAACGGCTTTCGAGGCCGGAAAAGTGGATCAGATCCGCCTATATTCCGGGGCAGGGTACCGCACGGTGCCGGAGGCAGCGGCGGGAACGGTGTGCGCGGTGACCGGTCTGGAAAAACTGCTCCCCGGCGATGGGCTGGGCGTGCAAAAGAGCGCCATGCAGCCTGTGCTGGAACCGGTTTTAAAATATCGCATCCAGCTGCCTCCGGACTGCGATGTGCACGGGATGCTGGCGAAGCTCCGGCAGCTTGCGGAGGAGGATCCTCTGCTTCGCATCACCTGGGATGAGGACGCGGGGGAGATCCACGCGCAGGTGATGGGGGAAGTGCAGACAGAGATCTTAAAAAATATCATCCTGGAGCGCTTTGGAACGGAAGTTTCGTTTGGCGCCGGGAGCATTGTATACAAAGAGACCATCACACGGCCCGCGGAAGGAGTGGGCCACTACGAGCCTCTGCGCCATTACGCGGAGGTGCATTTGCTGCTGGAGCCGGGAGAGAGGGGCAGCGGGATCGTGCTGGATACGGCCTGCAGCGAGGACAAGCTGGACCGGAACTGGCAGCGGCTGATCCTGACCAATCTGGGGGAAAAGCGCCATGTGGGCGTCCTCACCGGCTCGGAGATCACAGACATGAAGATCACGGTGATCGGAGGTCGGGCGCATTTGAAGCACACAGAGGGAGGCGATTTCCGGCAGGCCGCGTACCGCGCGGTGCGCCAGGGGCTGATGAGCACGGAGAGTATCCTGTTGGAGCCGGTGTACTCCTTCCGGCTGGAGGTGCCGCCGGAGAATATCGGCCGCGCCATGTCGGACATCACCCGGATGCAGGGAAATTTTCAGGATCCGGAGCTGGCGGATGGCCGGGCCGTTCTCACAGGAACAGTGCCCGTGGCCTCCCTGGGAGATTATCAGAGAGAGGTGGCAGCCTATACAAAGGGCTATGGCCGCCTGTCCTGCACGTTCCTTGGATACGAGCCGTGCCACAACGAGGAAGAAGTGATAGAGGCGGCCGGGTACGATCCAGACCGGGATGAGAAAAATCCGTCCGGCTCGGTGTTCTGCGCGCACGGCGCTGGCTACTATGTCCCCTGGGACCAGGTGCGGGATCACATGCATGTGGAAAGCGGGTACACGCCGGAAAATGAGAAGACAGAAGGTTCGCCGGAGATGCCAAAAGAACCTGCGGCGCACGCACTGGGTACTTTCGGCGCGATGGATAAAGAGCTGGAAGAAATTTTCAACCGCACCTACCGGGCAGGAAAAGAAGACCGCGGCGGTTGGGGGAGAAGCCGCTTTACGCCGCCTGTGTCCCGGGAGCCGAAGAAACCAAAGGCGCCGGAGCCGTTAAAAGAGGAATGTCTTCTGGTGGACGGCTACAATATCATCTTCGCGTGGGATGAGCTGCGGGAACTGGCAAAAGAAAATATCGGCGGCGCGCGGGGACGGCTGATGGATATTCTGTGCAACTATCAGGGTTCCAAAAAGAACACGCTGATCCTGGTGTTTGACGCCTACAAGGTGGAGGGCAGCACGGGCTCCGTGCAGAAGTATCACAATATTTATGTGGTGTACACAAAAGAGGCGGAGACCGCAGACCAGTACATTGAAAAGACGGTGCATAAAATGGCCGGGGAGTACCGCGTGACGGTGGCCACCTCGGACGCTCTGGAGCAGATGATCATCTGGGGAGCGGGCGCAAAGCGGCTTTCCGCGCAGGGACTTCTGGAGGAGATCCAGGCGGAAAATGCACAGATCCGGGAAAATTATCTGGAAAAAGAACGGCCGGTGGGGGAGCGCCTTATCCAGCGCCTGCCGAAAAATGTCGAATGATTACGATGGAAATTTCTTGATTCTCCCGAACGGATAAAGGTATAATATACCAGAAAGCATACAGGTCGCAGGAAAGCGCGGTCTTTGCGGGCGCTTTTTCTGTTCAGATGGAATCGGAGGACAGACTTTTGGAAAAATTACATGTGGCAATCGCAGATGATAATGAAAGGATGCTGCAGCTTCTGGACAGCATTGTGAGCAGCGATCAGGAGCTGGAAGTGGTGGGGAAGGCCGGAAACGGGGAAGAACTGGAAAACATCATCCGGCAAAAGGAGCCGGACGTAGTCCTTCTGGATATTATTATGCCAAAGGGGGACGGGCTGAATGTGATGCGCAGGATCAACATGGATGCGGGGATACGGAAACATCCCGCGTTTATTGTGATCACGGCGGTCAGCCAGGAAAAGATCACGGAGGACGCGTTTGATCTGGGAGCGGACTATTACATATTAAAGCCATTTGACAACGAAATGATCATCAACCGCATCAAACACGTGCGCCAGCGGGAGCGGGAGCGCAATTTTGCGGAAGTGCGGAAAGTGAACGCCTATGAGAGCAAGAACGAATATATCGAGCGGAACCTGGAGACGGATGTGACCAATATCATCCACGAGATCGGCGTGCCCGCGCACATCAAGGGCTATCAATATCTGCGGGACGCCATCATCATGTCGGTGAACGATATGGAGATGCTCAATTCTATCACAAAGATCCTGTATCCCATGATCGCGAAAAAGCATCAGACCACGCCCAGCCGCGTGGAGCGCGCCATACGCCACGCCATCGAGGTGGCCTGGAGCCGCGGGAAAATGGACACGATCGATGAACTGTTCGGCTATACGGTAAACGGGGGCAAGGGCAAGCCCACCAACTCAGAGTTTATCGCGCTGATCGCAGACAAGGTGCGGTTAGAATACAAAAATCGCTGACGGATCAATTTACTGCATGAACAAAGGCTGTACAAAAACAGACGATGCGGACTGTGCAGCTGACTGTGGAATGAGTCGTGTGGCTGATTGTGGAAAACACAGAAACAGCAGGCGCGCTTGCTCGCAAAAACCGAGCAGTAAATGCAGAAGCGCAAGGACAAAATACGAAAGAGAACGGAGTTTACAGACGAATGATAGCAGTCTATTTATCCCCTTTATACGCAGCCTGGAATATTGTGCAGCTGATCTGGATCCTGCGCTGGATGGGAGCGTGCGCAGGCGTTTTTCAGACCGTGTGGGCCAGAACAGCGGTGGTGCTTTGCTATACGTTTTTTGCGGTCAGCCTGCTGATCGCTTTTTTCCTGCCCGCATCGAAGCTGCAGCGGGTGATGAAACTGATCGGCAACTACTGGCTGGGGGTTCTGCTGTATATGACCATGGCCATCGGCATTGCGCTCATTTTGCATTTTATTCTGAGCAGGGTGCCCTTTGGGCCGAAAGAATTGCTGTTCTCCGACAGGGGGCTGGCGATCGCGGGAGCGGTGTGCGCCGCTGTGGTGATCGCTTTCAGCGCGTGGGGGATCGTCAGCGCGCATATCATCCGCACCACAAATTATGAAGTGACGGTGGACAAGCCCTGCGCGGCGGGGCCGCTTCGCGTTGCCCTGGTGGCGGATCTGCACCTGGGCTACAACATCGGCAACGCCGGTATGAGGGATATGGTGGAAAAAATCAATGCCGGGCAGCCGGATCTGGTGGTGATCGCGGGGGATATTTTCGACAATCAGTATGAGGCGCTGGAGGATCCGGAGAAACTGGCGCACATCCTCTCCGGGCTGGAGAGCAGATACGGCGTGTATGCCTGCTACGGGAACCACGATATCGAGGAGCCGATCCTGGCCGGGTTCACGTTTTCTTCCGCAAAGAAAAAAGAAAGCGACCCACGCATGGACGCGCTTTTGGAAAAGGCAAATATCCGCCTGCTGCGCGATGAGGCGGTATTGATAGACGATGCGTTTTACGTGTACGGAAGACCAGACTACGAGCGCCCCGGCCGCGGGATAGAGAAGCGGAAGACGCCGCAGGAGATTACGGCGGATCTGGATACGGACAAGCCGATCATCGTCATCGACCACGAGCCACGGGAACTGCAGGAGCTGGCGGATGCGGGGGTGGACCTGGATCTTTGCGGGCACACCCACGATGGGCAGAGCTTTCCGGTCAATCTGATGGTGCGCCTGATGTGGGAAAATTCCTGCGGATATCTGCAGAAAGGTCAGATGCACAACATTGTCACCTCCGGCCTGGGCGCGTTCGGACCCTTCATGCGCGCGGGCACAAAATCCGAAATCTGCTTTATAGACGTTCAATTTCGCTGATCCGATGCCTCCCGACATCGCGGATCGGCAGATTTGCCTGGCAGATTTTCGGTTTTTTGTTGCGCTTTTGGAGAAATTAGGTTATACTACAGGTATCAAACAAAACGGGAGGTTTACATGAAAAAAATTCTTTTTGTTGCATCAGAGGGTGTTCCGTTTATCAAAACAGGAGGACTGGCAGATGTAGTAGGCTCGCTCCCGAAATACCTGAGTAAAGATGAATTTGATGTGCGCGTGATTCTTCCCAAATATCTTTGCATGCGCGAAGACCTGAAGAACCAGCTGAACTATGTCTCTCATTTTTACATGGATCTGGGCTGGAGAACCCAATATGTAGGTATTCTGGAAACGGTTTACGATGGGGTGCAGTTCTATTTTATTGATAACGAATATTATTTTGCCGGTTTCAAGCCCTACGGCAATATTTACGAAGATATAGAAAAATTCGCGTTTTTCTCAAAGGCGGCGCTGTCGGCGCTGCCGGTGATCGGTTTCCAGCCGGACATCGTGCACTGTCACGACTGGCAGACGGGCCTGATCCCCGTGTTCCTGAAGGACAAATTCCACGAGGGTCCGTTCTTCGCGAACATGAAGTCCATCATGACCATTCACAACCTGAAATTCCAGGGCGTGTGGGATGTAAAGACGGTGAAGAACATCACTGGCCTGCCGGACTATTATTTCACGCCGGATAAACTGGAGGCATACGGGGACGCAAACTACCTGAAGGGCGGCCTGGTGTACGCGGACGCGCTCACCACCGTGAGCCCAACTTATGCGGAGGAGATCAAAACGCCGTTTTACGGGGAGAACCTCAACGGCCTGATGGTGGCGCGCGCTCATGACCTGCGCGGCATCGTGAACGGGATCGACTACGATGAGTACAACCCGGAGACCGACACGATGATCGAGAAAAACTACAATGCCCGCACATTCCGCAAGGAGAAGATCAAAAACAAGATCGCTCTGCAGAAGGAGCTGGGGCTGCGCCAGAATGAAAAGATGTTTATGATTGGCATTGTGTCCCGCCTGACCGACCAGAAGGGCTTTGACCTGATCAGCTACATGATGGAGGAGATGTGCCAGCAGGATTGGCAGATCGTGGTGCTGGGCACCGGCGAGGAGCGCTACGAGAATATGTTCCGCCACTTCGCGTGGAAGTATCCGGACAAAGTTTCCGCGCAGATCTACTATTCCGAGGCCATGTCCCACAAGATCTACGCGGCGTGCGATGCGTTCCTGATGCCGTCCCTGTTCGAGCCGTGCGGCCTGAGCCAGCTTATGAGCCTGCGCTACGGCACACTGCCCATCGTGCGCGAGACGGGCGGCCTGAAAGATACCGTTATGCCGTACAATGAGTACGAGGGCACGGGCACCGGCTTCAGCTTCACAAACTACAATGCCCATGAAATGTACAACACCATCCGCTATGCGCACTCTGTGTATGTGGACAAGAAACGGGAGTGGAACAAGATGATCGACCGCGCCATGGCGATGGATTTCTCCTGGAAAGCGTCTGCGGATAAATACGCGGAGATGTACAACTGGCTGGCGTAGGTTGGCGCACTGGATGAATCAAAAACATAAATTTTAGAGAATAAAAAGCCTTTCTGATCGGCATACTAGCACTGTAACGATATGTCGATAAGGAGGGCTTTTTTATGGCAGAAATTTCAGAACTGGATCTTCAGAACCTGCGCCATCTGATCGGCGGGTTCACCACCACCCAGAGCAAGATGACAGCGTATGCGTCACAGGCAACCGACCCGTCCGTCAAGCAGTTTTTCCAGAAATCTGCCCAGAGCGCGATGGAGTCCAAACAGCAGCTTATGAGATTTTTACAGTAGGACAGGAGGGACAGGCATGGACGAGAAGACAATGGTATCCGATACCCTGGCGGGGATCAACGGGGAACTGGTGCGCTACGGGGAGATGATCCCCCAGACCGGGAACAAAGAGCTGAAACAGCTTTTGAAACAGTTCCGCAACCAGTGTGAAATGTCGCAGGAGGAGATCTACCAGATCGCGCGGAGCAAACAGTACTATGTTCCGGCGGCGAAGGCGACGGCGGAAGAAGTGGCGCATGTGAGGTCAGTGCTCACGCAGGGCTGAGGTCAGTGCTCACCCAGGGCTAGAACAGAGTCCACCCGGGACTGAGCGCGGGAAGAAAATGCGGTATTTACCGTTTTTTCGAAAACAATCGGCAAAGATGTTGCCATGGAGCGGGCGAGATCGGGGTTTCGCTCGCTCCATTTTTTCATGTCTCAAAATCACTCCAAAACACAGGCGAATTTTCCTAAAACAGAAATTTTCCCAAAACAGAAGTCTTCCAAAAATATTAAGAAGATATTTTGAAACGCGATCAAGATATCCCTTGCCAAGCAAGGAAAAATGTGCCATACTAAAACTGCAGATACAGGGTTTGTCAGTGTTTTTGAACCGAGGTGTTTTGAATGAAAAAAATGAGGAAAGCCGGGATGTTCGCGCTCCTTCTTCTGCTCCTGGCCATGATCCCGGCGGTCACAGTGAACGCGGGGTTCCGCAAGGTGAAAGTGAAGGAGAACGGCAGAGTCCGTTACTATTACCGCTATTACACATCCAAGACCAATTACATAAAAGGGCTGCCCACAACAAACAAGAAAGCGGCCTATAAGCGCTGGGTGTTTAAAAATATCCGGAAGAACGGAAAAACTTACACATACTGCTTCAACGAGAAGGGCTACATGCTCACCGGCTGGCAGAAACTCACCACAAAATCCGCAAAGGGCAAGTGGTACTGGTATTACTTTGACGCCAACGGGCGGATGTACAAGAACCGCACAAAGAACGGGCATTATCTGCAGAAAAATGGGCGGATGCTGGTGAACGGGTACCACGGAGACATTTATTACGGCTCGGACGGCAGCATGGTGGCCGGATACGATCCGGCGGCAAAAGCTGGATTTGAGAAGACCAAAGACGGCACAAAGTATATGCAGGCGGACGGCACCTACGCGGAGAAAAAATGGGTGTGCATTAAGGACAAAAAGGGAAAGTACCACTGGTACTATTTCTACAGCAACGGGATCATGGCAACGGACACCTGGGTCGGCTCCCGCCATGTGGGGAAAAACGGGCAGGCGGATTAAGGACTTGCACTGCAGACAGAGATTCCTGCGGATAAAGAACCTGCGGAAAAAGATACTAAAAAGAAATCATAAAATATCATATGCTGCGGACAGCAAAGAGAACATCGCTGCCCGCGGCATTTTTTTGAGGAAAAATGGGTGCGCAGAATGACTGCAGGCGGATGACATAGGGCGGACGGCTTACCCTGCCTGTGCGGGAAAGTATTTCCGTATGCCACGCAGGGTGAGGGCAAACAGCACAAGCTGGTTTGCCAGAGTTCCCAGAAAATATCCGCTGATGCCGATCTGCGGGATGGCAAAGAAGATAAAGCCTATGCGGATGCTCACGGCGGTCAGGTTGTTGAGGAACACCTGGGACGTTTTTTCCAGCCCGTTCAGGATGGAGAAAAGCGCGGGGTTGAGGTACAGAAGCGGGCAGATCCACGCCAGCGCCCGGATAAAAGCGCCCGCGAGCGTATTGTGAAAGAGCAGATTTCCCAGGGCATTTCCAAAAAAGAAACAGATACAGAAGCAGGAAAGCCCGAGCGCCAGGCAGGCCGCGCAGAGCTTGCGCACAGCGGGGCGGATGGCCGCCAGGCGCTGAGTGGCCCGCGCCTCGGATATGACGGGCAGCAGCATGGTGCACAGGGCGGAGGTGAGCGCCGTGGGAAACATGATCAATGGCAGCGCCATGCCGGTGAGCACGCCGTAAACCCGCAGGGAGGCGGCGCCGGTCATGCCGTACAGCCGAAGCTGCAGCGGGATCAGCAGGGCCTCTATGCTCTGCAGGATATTGATCAGCACCCGGTTCATAGTGAGGGGCGTGGACAGCGTCAAAAGTTCGGCGAGATAATGCCCGGCGCGGTGCATGGCCCTGGGGAGAGGCGGCTGCCCATAAAAATAGAGGGTGAGGGCGGTAGCGGAAAACAGCGCGGCGCAAAATTCCTCTGCGATCATGCCGTACACGGCCAGGGCAGGCGTCACCTGAACGCCCCGCTGCGTCCATATGCGGTACAACAGCAGGACGCTCCCCATACGCACCACATGTTCCAGCACTTCAATAAAAGCGGGTACAGATACCCGTTTCAGGCCATAATAATAACCGTTGATGCAGGCGTGGATGGAGCCGAAGGGGATCACGTAGGCCAGCAGCCGCAGCAGGTCGGAGCTGCGGGGCTCTTTTACAAAAACTTCCGCCAGCTCCGCGTGACAGCGCAGCAACAGCGCGGAGATGCCGAAGGACAGCGAGACGGACAGGAAAAGCCCGATGTGAAAGATCTTCCGCGCGCCGCCCCGATCCCCTGAGGCGGTCTTGGCGGAGACAAAGTGAGAGATGGAGGTCTGGATCCCGGAAGCCGCGAGGGAGAACGCCAGGGCGTACAAGGGAAAGATAAGCTGATAGATCCCCATCCCTTCGGCACCAATGGCGCGGGAAAGGAATATCCTATAAAAAAAGCCGATGATCCTGCCCAGAAATCCCGCTCCCGTGAGGATGAAAGCGCCGCTGATAATGGTATGTTTTTGAGACATAAAATGCTCCCGGAATAGATTTCATTATTTAGTGAAATATATTCACGGGGGAGGGTTGACAGAACTTATTTTGCGTGCTATAGTCTTAAATGATATCCGACTAAAATAGTCGGATTTAAAAAACCGGATGATCAGGGGTGATGAAATGAAGCTGTCCACAAAGGGAAGATATGGTCTGCGCGCCATGATCGATCTGGCGCTGTACAGCGAGTCAGAAGCGATCCCCATCAGCAGCGTGGCGGCCCGGCAGGGAATTTCCGAGAGTTATCTGGAGCAATTATTCGGAAGACTCCGAAAATCCGGCCTGATCGCCAGCGCCAGAGGCGCCCAGGGAGGTTACCGCCTGGCACGCCCGGCGTCCGAGATCTCTGTGGGAGACATCCTGCGCGCGCTGGAGGGAAACCTGGACGCGGTGGAATGTCCCGGGCTGCGCGAGGATGCGGGCTGCGAGGGAGCCGACCTGTGCGTCACGAAATATGTGTGGCAGAAAATCAATGAGAGCATTGCCCACACGGTGGATGAGATCATGCTGGATCAGCTGGTGGACGAGAGCAAAAAAGCGCAGGAAAAAAGCGGATGCAGCGCGATAAAATGTGAGAATTGAGGTGGAAGATATGAAGAAAGTGATTTATCTGGACAATGCGGCCACGACCAGGACATCGCCGAAGGTTGTGGAGGCAATGCTTCCCTATTTTACAGAATATTACGGGAACGCGTCCACGATCTACGATCTGGGCGCGACGAGCAAAAAGGCGATGAACGAGGCGAGAGACATCATCGCGGGGGCGCTGGGCGCCGATGGCAGCGAGATTTATTTTACCGCCGGGGGTTCCGAGTCGGACAACTGGGCCCTTAAGGCGACTGCGGATGCGTACCGCGCAAAAGGAAACCACATTATCACTTCCAAGATCGAGCATCACGCGGTGCTGCACACCTGCGAATATCTGGAAAAAAACGGGTTTGAAGTGACTTATGTGGATGTGGATGAAAACGGCGTGATCAAGCTCGACGAGCTGAAAAAAGCCATCCGCCCCACCACCATTTTGATCTCCGTGATGTACGCAAACAACGAGATCGGCACGGTGCAGCCCATTAAAGAGATCGGCGAGATCGCCCATGAACACGGCATCTTGTTTCACACGGACGCGGTGCAGGCGTTCGGTCAGCTGCCCATCCAGGTGGACGAGTGCCACATCGATATGCTGAGCGCCAGCGGGCACAAGCTGAACGGGCCGAAGGGCATCGGGTTTTTGTATATCCGCAAGGGCGTGAAGATACGATCCTTTATCCACGGCGGCGCGCAGGAGCGGAAGCGCCGCGCAGGCACGGAGAACATCCCCGGCATTGTGGGTCTGGGAGTGGCCACGAAACTGGCGGTGGAGTCCATGCCGCAGCGCACGGCGAAAGAGGCCGAGCTGCGGGACTATCTGATCGGCCGCGTGCTGAAGGAAGTGCCCTACGCCCGCCTGAACGGGGACGCCGTGAAACGGCTCCCGAACAACGCAAATTTCAGCTTCCAGTTTATCGAGGGAGAATCTCTGCTGATCATGCTGGACATGAAGGGCATCTGCGGTTCCAGCGGATCCGCGTGCACCTCCGGCAGCCTGGACCCCTCCCACGTGCTGCTGGCTATCGGCCTGCCCCACGAGATCGCACACGGTTCCCTGCGCCTTACGCTGGGCGAGGAGACCACGAAGGAGGATCTGGATTTTGTGGTGGAGGCGATCAAAGAGATCGTGGAGAAACTGCGCAGCATGTCCCCATTGTATGAGGATTTTGTGAAGAAACAGAAAGCATGACATGGCGCGCAGCATTTGTAGAGAGAGCAAACATCCGTATAAAATAAGGCCGACAGGCAGGAGGAATAGAAAATGTACAGTGAAAAAGTAATGGATCATTTTCAGAATCCCAGAAACATGGGAGAGATTGAAAATGCGAGCGGCGTAGGCACCGTGGGAAACGCGAAGTGCGGGGATATCATGCGCATGTACCTGGATATCGATGAGAACGGGATCATTCAGGATGTGAAATTCAAGACATTCGGCTGCGGCGCGGCGGTGGCCACCAGCAGCATGGCAACGGAGCTTGTGAAGGGCTAGTATATTCTGGAGGCACAGCAGGTGACAAACAAGGCTGTGATGGAGGCGCTGGACGGGCTGCCCCCGGTGAAGGTGCACTGTTCTCTTTTGGCGGAGGAGGCCATTCACGCGGCGCTGTGGGATTACGCGCAGAAAAACGGCATAAAGATCGAGGGCCTGAAGAAGCCGAAGTCCGATATCCACGAGGGGGAAGAGGACGAGGAAGAAGAATATTAAGCGATGAAAAAGAAAGTGGTGGTGGGCATGTCCGGCGGAGTGGATTCCTCTGTCGCGGCATGGCTGCTGAAGGAACAGGGGTACGATGTGATCGGCGTGACCATGCAGATCTGGCAGGATGAGGACGAACCGACCCAGCAGGAGAACGGGGGCTGCTGCGGCTTGAGCGCCGTGGAGGACGCCCGGCGCGTGGCCCAGAAACTGGATATCCCCTACTATGTAATGAATTTCAAACAGCCGTTCCGGGAAAAAGTAATGGATTACTTTGTCTCGGAATATCTGTGCGGCAGAACGCCGAACCCCTGCATTGCCTGCAACCGCTATGTAAAGTGGGAGTCGCTCTTAAAGCGCAGTCTGGACATCGGGGCGGACTACATCGCCACCGGCCATTATGCCAGGGTGCGCAGGCTGCCGAACGGCAGATATACCATCTGCAATTCCGTCACGGCGGAAAAAGACCAGACCTACGCACTCTATAATCTCACGCAGGAACAGCTCGCCCACACCCTGATGCCGGTGGGGGAGTACAGCAAGGATGAGATCCGCCGGATAGCGCAGGAGATCGGCCTGCGGGTGGCGGACAAGCCCGACAGCCAGGAGATCTGCTTTGTGCCGGACGATGACTACGCATCCTTTATTGAAGCGTATTCCGGGAAAAAGATGCCGGAGGGAGACTTTGTGACAAAGGATGGCGTAAAGCTGGGGCGACACAGCGGGATCACCCACTACACCATCGGGCAGCGCCGCGGCCTGGGGCTTCCCATGGGGCACCGGGTATTCGTGACGGACATCCGCCCGGACACCAACGAGGTGGTGGTGGGAGAGAACGAGGAACTGTTCCGGCGAAACGTGCTTGCCGACGCGGTGAACTTTATGTCTGTGCCCGCGATCGACGGCGAAGTGCGCGTGACGGCGAAACTGCGCTACAAGCACAGGGGAGCGCCGGCCACGATACACATGGCGGGACAGGACCGCGTGGAATGTGTGTTTGACGAGCCGCAGCGCGCTGCCACACCCGGGCAGGCTCTGGTATTTTACGATGGAGAAAATGTATTGGGAGGAGGAACCATCCGATGCGCATTTTGACAGATTACCATCTTCACTCCGACTTTTCCGGGGATTCCCGCGCGCCCATGGAACAGATGGTCCAAAAGGGAATTGCGCTGGGGCTGAAGACCATGTGCTTCACGGAACATATGGACAGGGGCGTGCAAGTTGGGGACATGAGCTTTGAGGTGGACACGGACGCCTATCGGGCAGTGTTCCTTGCCCTGCAGGAAAAATATCGGGATAAGATCGAGCTGCTCTTTGGGATCGAGCTGGGCATCGAGCCTCGGCACCGGGAGTTCCTGGAGCGCTACGTCAAGGCATATGATTTTGCGTTTGTGATCGGCTCCTCGCACATTGTGGACGGGATCGACCCGTATTATCCGGAATATTACCAGGGGCGTACCGAGGAGGAGGCCTACCGGCGCTATTTTGAGAGCGTCTCGGAGAATCTGGAGGCCTTCCATGACATAGATGTTTACGGGCACCTGGACTACGTTGTGCGCTACGGCCCCAACAAAAACAAATACTTCTCTTATGAAAAGTATCAGGATCTGATCGATCCCATCTTAAAAACCCTGATCGAACAGGGGATCGGCCTGGAGGTGAACGCCGGGGGATTCAAGCGGGGGATCCATAACACGAACCCCTGCCCGGAGATCATCCGCGCGTACCGGCAGATGGGCGGGGAGATCGTGACGGTGGGATCGGATGCCCACGCGCCGGAATGGATCGCGGATGAATTTGACCGTGTGCGCCAGATCCTGCTGGACTGCGGGTTCCGCTATTATACCGTTTTTCGCGGGCGCAGGCCGGAGTTCGTGAAGCTGTAAAGCATGCTGCAGAGTCCAACAGGCGGGACAAGGAGACGCGAAACATGGTTCTTTAAAATTTTATAAAATATATCTTGAATTTTTGGGATAAATTGGGTACAATGATTTTTGAGGTTGACGTTTCTTTCACAAACTTTGGAAACGGAAACAGTCCGCAGATCCTGCGGATCAATAATAAAACACTTTTTAGGAGGAATTGCGATTATGGCAGTAAAAGTTGCAATCAATGGTTTTGGCCGTATCGGTCGTCTGGCATTCAGACAGATGTTTGGTGCTGAAGGTTATGAAGTAGTAGCGATCAACGATCTGACAAGCCCGAAAATGCTTGCTCATCTGTTGAAGTATGATTCTTCACAGGGCAAGTACGAGCTGGCTGACAAGGTGAGCGCAGGCGAAGATTCCATCACAGTGGACGGCAAAGAGATCAAGATTTATGCAATGGCAGACGCTTCCCAGCTTCCGTGGGGACAGATCGGCGTTGACGTTGTTCTGGAGTGCACAGGTTTCTACACCTCCAAGGCAAAAGCGGAAGCGCACATCAAAGCTGGCGCCCGCAAGGTTGTTATCTCTGCTCCGGCAGGAAATGACCTTCCGACCATCGTTTACAATGTAAACCACACAACCCTGAAGCCGGAAGATACCGTTATTTCCGCAGCTTCCTGCACAACCAACTGCCTGGCTCCGATGGCAAAGGCTCTGAACGACTATATGCCGATCGAATCCGGTATTATGTGCACGATCCACGCTTACACAGGCGACCAGATGATCCTGGACGGCCCGCAGAGAAAAGGCGATCTGAGAAGAAGCCGCGCGGGTGCCTGCAACATCGTTCCCAACAGCACAGGCGCTGCAAAGGCGATCGGCCTGGTTATCCCGGAACTGAACGGCAAACTGATCGGCGCTGCACAGCGTGTTCCGACCCCCACAGGTTCCACCACGATCCTGAACGCAGTTGTGAAGGGGCAGGCTACCGTTGAGGGTATCAACGCAGCTATGAAGGCTCAGGCTACCGAGTCCTTCGGCTACAACACAGACGAGATCGTTTCCAGCGATATCATCGGTATGAGATTTGGTTCTCTGTTCGATGCTACACAGACCATGGTAGTAAATCTGGAGAACGGCACATCTCAGGTACAGGTTGTTTCCTGGTACGACAACGAGAACTCTTATGTGAGCCAGATGGTTCGCACCATCAAATATTTCAGCGAGCTGAAATAAGAGAATCATTTAAGACCCGTCAGAGGTCCGGTCTTTGGACCGGACCTCATTTTTATGAACGCAAAGAAAGATCCTGTATGAAAAAAAGGAGGTAAAGATCATGGGATTGAATAAGAAATCGGTAGACGATATCAACGTAAAGGGCCAGAAAGTGCTGGTTCGCTGCGATTTTAACGTGCCTTTAAAAGATGGGAAGATCACAGACGAAAACCGTCTGGTGGCGGCTCTGCCTACCATCAAGAAACTGATCAGTGACGGAGGAAAGGTAATCCTCTGCTCACATCTGGGCAAACCGAAGGGAGAGCCGAAGCCGGAGCTTTCTCTGGCGCCGGTTGCAGCCCGTCTTTCCGAGCTGCTGGGCCAGGAAGTGAAATTCGCGGCGGATCCGGAAGTGGTCGGCCCGAATGCGAAAGCGGCTGTTGAGGCCATGAAAGACGGCGATGTGATCCTTCTGGAGAACACCCGCTACCGCGCGGAGGAGACAAAGAACGGCGAGGCGTTCAGCAAAGAGCTGGCTTCCCTGGCGGATGTATTTGTGAACGATGCCTTCGGCACGGCGCACAGAGCGCACTGCTCCAACGTGGGCGTGACAGCCTATGTGAAGACTTCTGTGGTAGGTTATCTGATGCAGAAAGAGATCGACTTCCTCGGCAACGCGGTGGAAAATCCGGTAAGGCCCTTTGTGGCTATCCTGGGCGGCGCGAAAGTGGCGGACAAGCTGAACGTGATCTCCAATCTGCTGGAGAAATGCGACACGCTGATCATCGGCGGCGGCATGGCTTATACCTTCCTGAAGGCAAAAGGATACGAGGTGGGCACCTCTCTTGTGGATGACGAGAAGATTGATTACTGCAAAGAGATGATGGACAAGGCGGAGAAGCTGGGCAAGACGATGCTTCTTCCGGTGGACACCACCATTGCGGCGTCCTTCCCGAACCCGATCGATGCACAGATTGAAGTATCTGTGGTCGGCTCCGATGCGATCCCGGCAGATATGATGGGCCTGGATATCGGCACAAAGACCGCAGAGCTCTACGCGGACGCAGTGAAAAGCGCGAAGACCGTTGTGTGGAACGGTCCCATGGGCGTGTTTGAGAACCCGATCCTTGCAAAAGGCACCATCGCGGTGGCAAAATCTCTGGCAGAGACAGACGCTACCACCATTATCGGCGGCGGCGATTCCGCGGCGGCTGTAAACCAGCTGGGCTTTGGCGATAAGATGAGCCATATTTCCACGGGCGGCGGCGCTTCCCTGGAATTCCTGGAAGGCAAGGAGCTGCCGGGCGTGGCGGCGGCCAACGACAAATAAAGTATGAGCTTACAAGACCGGATCTGCCTGCGTTATTCGCGCGGGCGTTCCGGCAAAAGACGCGCAGTGCGTCCGGATACTATAAAAGTAACGGATACTATAAAAGTAAGGAGAAGATAGTTATGGCAAGAAAGAAAATCATCGCCGGCAACTGGAAAATGAACATGACGCCGACAGAGGCTGTGAAGCTGGTGGAAACCTTAAAACCGCTGGTAAAAAATGATGAGGTGGACGTAGTGTTCTGCGTACCGGCGATCGACATCATCCCCGTAGTGGAGGCCGCAAAGGGCTCCAACATCCAGGTGGGCGCGGAGAATATGTATTTTGAGGAGAAGGGCGCTTTCACAGGCGAGATCTCCCCGAACATGCTCACCGATGCGGGCGTGAAGTATGTGGTTCTCGGACATTCCGAGAGAAGGGAATACTTTGCGGAGACTTCCGAGTCGGTAAATAAGAAAATGCTCAAGGCGTTTGAGCACGGCATCACCCCGATCATGTGCTGCGGCGAATCTCTGGAGCAGAGAGAACAGGGCATCACCATGGACTGGATCCGCCAGCAGGTGAAGGTTGGCTTCCTGAATGTGACCGCGGAGCAGGCAAAGACGGCTGTAATCGCATATGAGCCGATCTGGGCGATCGGTACCGGAAAGACCGCTACCACAGAGCAGGCGCAGGAAGTATGCAAGGGCATCCGCGACTGCATCGCAGAGCTCTATGATACCGATACCGCAGCGGCGATCCGCATCCAGTACGGCGGTTCTGTGAACGCGAAGACCGCGGCAGACCTGTTTGCACAGCCGGATATTGACGGCGGCCTGGTGGGCGGTGCGTCCCTGAAAGAGGAATTTGGTCAGATCGTGAATTATAAATAAAATAAGCGGTTAGATTTAGGCGGCTTTTCTGATAGTTTCTATCAGTTGAGCCGCCTTTTTCATTTATGATCCTGATTTACTCCTGTTTCATCATCCGGTAGCCAATGCCGATATGAGTTTGAATAAACTGTGGGGAGTCGGGGTTTTTCTCCAGTTTTTTGCGGAGGGTAGCCATGAAGACACGCAGAGAGCCCACATCGGTTTCCAGGCTGCTTCCCCACACATTTTGCAGGATATATTTATGGGTCAGCACTTTCCCGGTATTTTGGGCGAGCAGGCAGAGCAGCTTATATTCTATGGGCGTCAGGCGCAGCTCCTCCTCGCCGAGATAGGCGCAGCGGGTGGCGTAATCGATGTGCAGCAGGCCGTTTGTATAGCTGGATCCCTGCTCCGTATTGCTCTGCATCAGCGCGAGGCGGCGCTGCGTGACACGCAGACGGGCCAGAAGTTCCTCCACAGAAAAAGGCTTTGTTAAATAATCGTCTGCACCGGCATCCAGCGCGTCAATTTTATCACTGTCCTCGCTGCGCGCGCTGATCACAATAATGGGAATATTCGACCAGCTCCGGATGCGCGCGATCACTTCCACACCATCGATATCGGGCAGTCCGAGATCCAGCAGGATGATGTCCGGATTGTGGGATGCGGCCTCCATCACCGCTCCCTCCCCGGTCCCGGATGTCAGATAGCGGTAGTCGTGGGCCTTTAATGTGGTGGTGATCAGGTTTCGGATGGGCGCATCGTCCTCCACTACCAGAATCTGATATTTATTCATAACAGGATACCTCCTCAAGCGGAAGCGTAAAACAAAATACGGCGCCGTGGGGCTGATTGTCAGACACAGAGATCGTTCCGCCGTGGGCCTCCACGATCACCTTGCACAGATACAGCCCAAGCCCCAGACTGCGGCGGTTATCCGCTATTTTTTGATTGCCGCAGTAGAATTTTTCAAATATGTGTTCCTTTTCATCCGGAGAAATGCCGTTTCCGGTATCCGCGATCCGGATCCTGGCGATGTTGTCTTCCCGGTCTGTTGTGACCGTGATGGAGGAGCCGGGCGGCGTGTACTTTACGGCATTGTCAAGGATGTTGGAGATGACCTGCACCACCAGCTTTGCGTCCGCCCTCACCAGCAGAAGATCGTCTTCCTGCACCACCCGGAGTGTATGATTGCCTGTCTTGCGGCGGACATGCTGCACCGCCTCCTCCACGAGCTCACTGAGCAGTTCGGTGGAAGTGCGCAGTGTCATATACCCTTCCTCAATACGGGTGGTATACAGAAGATTTTCCACCAGCTCGATCAGCCACATGGAATCATTATAAATATCGGTGTAGATCTGCAGCTTTGTCGCCTCGTCAAAACAATCGCCGTTGCTCATCAGATTGCTGGCATTTCCGGAGATGGAGGTGAGCGGCGTGCGCAGATCGTGAGAGATGGTGCGCAGCAGATTTGCGCGGAGCTGCTCGCTTTCGGCGAGCACGGCGGCCGCCTCTTTTTCTCTGGCATTTTTGTCATTTTCTAGGGCAAGGGCTGTCTCGCTGAGAATGGAGAGGAGTATGCTGTAAGCGGAAGCATCCAGCGGCAGTTCTCTGGCATAGATGCCCACCACGCCGTAAACCCGGTCGTTGACGCGAAGGGCAAGGTACAGATAATGTGTATCGGAATGAATATCGGTAGTGGCGCCTGCAATATGGTTGTTTGCGAAAACCCATTCAGCGGCAGCGCGCTCGCGCTCCGGATTGTATGCGGCAGGTTCCGGATCGTCCTTGCGGAAAAAATGCGGGTCCGACAGATGCCCGTCTACGTTTTCAAAGATCACAATATCCCGTTCCAACAGCTTCTGTATCTGCTCCGCGGACGCCGCCAGAATCTCCTCTTTATTTTCCGCCTTGGAGAGCATCTGGTCGGTATCAAACAGGATCTTTGTCCGGTACGCGATCTTTGCGGCCTGGCCAGCCTGGGCTTTATAGCGGTTGGCGAAGGTGCCCGTGATGTACGCGGTCAGAAACATGACCACAAAGGTTACGGGGTATCCTGTCTCATACGCCATGAAAGAGAAGCGCGGCGAGGTGAACAGGAAATTGAACAGAAGAACACTGGTGATGGATGAAACCAGGCTGTAGATTGGGTGAGAGGTGGCGATGGAGGTCAGCAGCACACCCAGAATATACACCATGATGATATTGGCATCGGTAAAGCCCAGATGCTGGAACAGCATACTGAGCAGTGTGGTGCCAAGGAGGATCGCCCCGCTTTTGATACTGTTTTTCAGGATCACGCTTTTGGGAGAGATCCTCACGTTCTGAAACCGGTAGGGCGTATCCGCGCTTTGGTCCGGGATGATATGGATATCCATTCCCGGGGCGTAGGCGAGAAGCTGTTCCGTGAGCGGGGGCCTGCTGAAAATATGCCTGCGGGTGAGAACGCTGCGGCCCAACACGATCTTTGTGACACTTGAAATGCGGGCATACTCCGCGATCTGATAGGGAACGTCCTCCCCGTAGACCGTCTCAACATTTGCGCCCAGCTGTTCCGCCAGCTTCTGGTTTTCCATCAGGCGCTTCTTATTTTCCGGAGTCTCAGACGCAAATTCCGGCGTCTCTACAAACAGCGCGGTAAACTGGCTGTTAAAGGCCACTGCCATGCGCGCCGCCGTCCGTATGATCTTTGTGTTGGAGGGGGCGGAGGAAAGGCAGGCGAGGATGTGCTCAGGTTTTTGCGCCAGAAATTCTGTATTATGCGCCGCATCACCGCCCTGTGCGTTTGCCGCCCTCTGCCCGGACGGCGCTTCGCCTGTGCTTTTCGTGCCGCGGAAGAACATATTCAGATGATCTTTTTTTGACTGTTTCATTGTGCTCACATCCCTGTTTATTTTAGCGCGGAATGGGAAATTGGTCAATCAGATTCCCTTTTTGAGCCTGCTCTCAGAGGAGGGCGGACGATGAATCTCAGACAGAAAATCCATTGTCGCCTTGATCATGTAGTAGTTGGAAATAAATGCGAGACATGTTACCATTACCAGTGCGATTTCTTTCATTTGTGCCACCTCCGTTTCTGCCGGGACATCAGATCGTTATTAAATATGAAAACATTTTTGAACCGCCTTTTGCTGACCCAGGACAAGTATGGAATTTTCCATACCGAGAACGGTATCGTGCGAGATATTCATATCGAGCGCCCGGTTCTTTCGCACGCCGAGAATGTTAATGCCGTATTTTCTGCGTATATCCAGCTGGCCAACGGTTTTGCCGTTCCACTCCGCTGGGACAGTCAGTTCTATGATGGAGTAATCTTCGTCCAGTTCGATATAGTCCAGAATGTGCTCCGATGTACAGCGGATCGCGACCCAGGCGGCCAGCTGTTTCTCCGGGTAGACCACCTCATCCGCGCCGTTTCGCAGCAGAAACTTTTCCTGTACGCCGCTGGCTGCCCTCGCGATCACTTTTTTCGCGCCAAGTTCTTTCAGCAGCGAGGCGGTTTCCAGGGAGTTCTGGAAATTGTCGCCGATGGCAACGATACAGGTGT
This sequence comes from uncultured Marvinbryantia sp., assembly GCA_947631355.1. Classification (GTDB taxonomy): domain Bacteria; phylum Bacillota; class Clostridia; order Lachnospirales; family Lachnospiraceae; genus Marvinbryantia. The sequence continues at coordinate 22,814 of CANRKY010000003.1, read as the reverse complement.
CAAAATTGCGGATACCCAGGGAAGACAGAAATTCCTCGCTGGTGCTGTCGCCTATCTGCGCGTTTGTCACAAAAGGCAGCACCTCGTTTACCCGTTCTTCGCTGCGGTCGATGGCCATGATCTGGTGGTTCATGCTGTTGAGTTTCATGGCAATGTGTCTGCCAAAACGCCCAAGTCCGATCAGTAATATAGATTTCATAATTTCCTCCTTATCCTACGGTTATTTTTTCCTGCGGCAGTTTTGCCATGCTTTTCTGACTGCCGGAAAATGCTGAGAAGATCAGTGTCAGTCCGCCCACCCTGCCGATGTACATTAACAGGATCAGAATGATCTGCGACAGAAGTCCCAGACCGGGGGTGATCCCCAGTGTCAGTCCCACGGTTCCGATGGCGGACGCTGTCTCAAACAGACAGGTCTGGAGGGGAAGCCCTTCTGCCCGGCTGATCACGCATCCGCCGGCCAGAAACAGAACCGTATACATCACCAGGATAGCGGCAGTGTTCCGAACGGTATCATTGTCAATTCTCCGCCCGAAAAAGTGGGTAAAATCTTTGCGACGGAAAACGGAGAACGTTGTTGAGAGAAGCACAGCAAAGGTTGTTGTTTTCATGCCGCCCGCGGTGGAGCCGGGAGAGCCGCCTGTAAGCATCAGCAGGATGATCAGGGCAATGCCGGTTTCGCTGATTTTTGTCAAGTCGGCGGTGTTAAATCCGGCGGTTCTCGGCGTGACCGCCTGAAACAGGGAGCTCCAGATGCGCTTGGCCAGAGGCATGTCCCCAAATTCGAAGAAGAAAAAATACAGTGCCGGAAACAGGATCAGCAGAGCGCTGACAGACAAGATTACTTTACTCTGCATCCGATATTTTCGAATATGGAATCGGTTCTTGTAAACATCATCCCATGTCAGGAAACCTATGCCGCCGATGATGATCAGAGCCATAACAGTCAGATTGATCATCGGGCTGCAGACGTAGGCGGTGAGAGAGGAGTAGGGAGTTTTTATCCCCATCAGGTCAAACCCTGCGTTGCAGAACGCGGAAATCGAGTGAAATACCGCGTACCATATGCCCTTTCCGAGACCGACAGTTCTGCAGAACGTCGGGGCCATAAGCAGCGCGCCGGTGAGCTCAAAGAGAACGGTCATTTTAATAATGAAACTGGTCAGACGCACAATGCCGCCCACCTGATGCGCGGAGATACCCTCCTGCATGGTGCTGCGCTGCTTTAAGCTGATCTGCCGGCCGGAAAAGGTATATACGGCGATGGCAATCGTGACAACGCCCATGCCGCCGATCTGGATCAGCGCCAGGATCACGGCCTGGCCGAAGGGACTCCAGTATGTGGCAGTGTCCTGCACGATCAGCCCGGTGACACAGACCGCGGATGTGGCCGTGAACAGCGCATCTGTAAAACTGGTTCCTGCGCCGTGCTGTACGGAAAATGGCAGCATCAGGAGAAAGCAGCCCAGCATGATCACGGCGGCAAAACCGAGAATGATGATCTGTGAGGAAGATAGTTGTTTGACAATTCGGCTCATGGCATCCTCCCATTCGTGTTTTTGTTATATTTATCATCGCACATGGCGCGTGAAATATGCGTAAGCGTCATTTGCGTGACATTAAAATTGTGTTAAGATGGGGATAAAAATGCATGTGAAAGATGAGAGCCGTGTTTGAGATGGCAATAGAAATTCTCACGGCTCCGGTGTTCGCTGCTCTTTGGCAGAGGACGACACAAAGCCGTGAGAATAATAGACGGTTTGAGAGTATACGGGGCAGGCTTTATTTTCGCTGCAGCCCATCGTGGAACGCTTCGCCGACGCGCTCCGCTACTTTATAATAGCCGTGGGTGTAGGGATCGAAGGCAATGGCGTTCACCAGGGACATATCCAGCTTTCCGTCCGGCATCACACGTTCATCTGCGGTGACATTGACCACCTTTCCGATCACACCGCAGCCATATTCGTTCGTTTGAAATTCAATGTATTCACACTCCAGGCAAAGGGGAAATTCATTGATCACAGGGGCGTCCACCATCTCGGCCTTGCTGGCGGTGAGACCGGATTTTTGCAGTTTGTCCGCAACTTGATTGCCGGACGCGATGCCGAAATAGTCTGCCTCTATTACATGGGAGGCATCGGCGATGCTCACCGTAAACGCGCCTCTTTTCTTTATGTTTTTCACCGTCTTGTGGTTTTCCGACAGATTGAGGACAACCGTGTCCCGCTCCTGCATAGTTCCCCAGGCGGCGTTCATAACGTTCACGCTGCCGTCTTCGTTGTAAGTGGCGATCATCAGCACCGGCATGGGGAAAATACCTTCCGTGATATTCAGTTTCTTTCTCATAAACAGGACCTCTTTTCTGGGAATATTTAACAGCAGAGAGCTGTTAGATATAATTATAACCAATAAAAGGAAAAGAGCAAGTGGGAATCAGATTTTCTTTAGTAAAAACCTGAGTTTCAGACAACATTTCGGATCTCGCTTTCTACGATATTAAACCGAATAAATTCCGGAATAGCTGATTTTTTGGCGTCCTCTTTAATCTTTTCATTGCCGGATGCGGCCGCAAGGCACAAAATGCCTGCAGGATAGACGGTTTTCTCTAATTTACAACGCCGCAGGTCATCGTATTTATCGCACAGGGAAATATTGTTCAGACGAGCTAAATAATCCAGCATAGCCAGAAGATACAGGCTTTCGGGGAACCATTTTCGCTCATAAAAAACACGTATGTTATCCTGCTCCAATACTTCGATCATAAAATCCAGATCGCCAAGTTCTTTCAGCCTGTGACATACAGTGCTTTTAAATACATCAAAACTGGTGCGCTTGTACATATATGGTTCCAGCAAAACATCCATGGGAACATCCAATGCTTTTGAGAGCCGAAAGACGGTTCTGGCACTGCAGTTTTCCAGTTTGGCTTTGCCGCTGCAGATATCGTGGATTGTAGTATATGGGATTTTGCTGATTTTAGACAGCCGATATTCTGTGATGTTTTTTTCCTGCATGATTTCCCGGATCATTTTCTATCACCTCTGTTATTTTTATTATATCGGTTGCCCGTTACAATGTCAATGCAGGAATGTCAATGCAGGAATGAAAAATCCGTTGCATATCTTTCCAAAGTGTAGTATGCTCTTTAGACAGTGAGACATGATTTTCAATAAATACCAGCCGGATTCCAAAGGAGGAATAATCCATGCCAAAAGCAAAAAGCGCAGGGCGTTCCATTACGGAAGGCGTGATCTGGAAACAGCTTCTTGCTTTTTTCTTTCCCATTTTGTTAGGTACTTTTTTTCAGCAATTATACAACACGGTGGATATGGTGATCGTGGGCCGCTTTGTGGGCAAAGTGGCACTGGCCAGTGTGGGCGGTTCTTCCGGGCAGACGGTCAATCTGGTGGTGGGCTTTTTTACCGGGCTTTCCGCCGGAGCAGGCGTGATCGTCTCTCAGTTTTACGGCGCGAATGACGCTAAAAACCTGAACGATTCTTTACATACCGCCTACGCGTTCTCCCTGGTGGGCGGACTGGTGTTTACCGTGCTGGGCGTCTGGCTGGCGCCGGTTATGCTGCGCCTGATGAATACGCCCGCAGAGCTGATGAAAACCTCCGCGCTTTATCTGCGCATTTATTTTTCCAGCATCACCTTTGTGTTTATCTATAATATTGGCTCCGGGATCCTGCGAGCGCTGGGAGATTCCAAACGCCCGCTGTATTATCTGATCGCCTGCTGTCTCTTGAATATCGTGCTGGATCTTGTGATGGTAGCTGGACTGCGCCTGGGCGTGGGCGGTGTGGCGATCGCCACGGCCATCTCTCAGGTTTTCAGCGCCGTTCTTGTGACGCGCGCCCTGACGCGATCGGAGGATATTTACCGCCTGGATTTAAAGCAGATCGCTTTTCAGAGCAGGATCTTAAAGTCGCAGCTTCTGATCGGGCTTCCCGGAGGGATTCAGTCGGTCATGTACAGTCTTTCCAATATTATCATCCAGACGGCGATCAATGGGTTCGGCACGGATGCCACGGCGGCCTGGGCCGCGGAGGGCAAACTGGATTCTGTTTTCTGGATGATCAACGGCGCTTTTGGAATTTCCATCACTACCTTTATCGGGCAGAACTACGGCGCGGGCCGATATGACCGGATGAAAAAGGGCACATGGATCTGCCTGCTGATGCATCAGGCGTTTTCGGTGCTGATCAGCATCACGCTGGTGACCTTCTGCACGCCGCTGTTTGGCATCTTCACGCAGGATGCGGATGTGGTGCGCATCGGCGCAAGCCTGATGAGGGTTATCGCACCGTGCTATTTTGTGTTCAGTTTTATTGAGATTTTTTCCGGGGCACTGCGCGCCACGGGAGACGTGATGATTCCCATGCTTCTTACCATGTTTGGAGTGTGCCTGTTCCGTATCCTGTGGATCTTCCTGATGGTGCCCGTGCGGCCGTCGCTGCAGACCATTGTGCTGAACTACCCGATTTCCTGGATCTGCACGGCGCTGCTGTTTATCATATATTTTCGGAGCCGCTTAAAGAAGTGGGGACAGCCGGCTACATGAGGGCGGGCGGCAGGGTGAACTTTTGCCATGGATGAATAGGCATATACAAAAATAAGGAGGGACGAACATGAGCGATCAGGCGGTAACCGTGGTGGGAGTGACCATCCCCTGCGGGAACAGAAAAATTTACGGGGAGGTGTACCTGCCCGGCACGGAGGGAAAATGCCCTGCGGTGATCATGAGCCACGGATACAATGGCTCTCACAAAGATTATGTGGAGGAGGGCATGACCTTTGCCTCCCACGGATTCCTGGCCATTGCTTTTGATTTCTGCGGCGGCACGGTGCGCTCCAAAAGCAGCGGAAAGACTACAGAAATGACGATCGACAGTGAGCGGGAAGATCTGCTGGCAGTGCTGGATTATGTGAAGTCTATGGAAAAGGTGGACAGGGAGCACATCTTTTTGATGGGCGCGAGCCAGGGCGGTTTTGTGAGCGCGCTGGCAGCAGCTGTGCGGCCGGAGGAAATAAGCGGGCTTGCCATGTATTATCCGGCGCTGTGCATCCCCGATGACTGGACTGGGAAATTTCTGGATAAAAATGACATCCCGGAGGAACTGGAGCTTTGGGGGAACACCCTGGGCAGAGGGTTCTTCCAGTCTGTATACGGGATGGATGTTTTTGGAACGATCGGCGCGTACTCCGGGCGGGTGCTGATCATACACGGCGATCAGGACAGCGTTGTGCCGCTGGCATACTCGGAGCGCGCAAAAGAAGTCTACAGGAATGCGCAGCTTGTGGTGTATCCGGGCGAGGATCACGGGTTCCGGCCGGATAAGCGCACGGAGGCGATCCGTCTGGTGCTGGAATTTATGCAGAAACAATGATGATTATGTACCAGAAAACAATATTGATAAAAGCTGATCAATGTTAGTGGAATATGGGGGTCGAACGCCATTTGCATAGTTGTCCAGATACGTCTGACATTCATTAACAATTCGCTTTGTGTTTTTATCAATAATCGCTTTATATAGGGTTGCAGAAGCATTTCCCTCTATCCGGTATCGGACCAGGTAATTTTTAGTGACTGGGAACATTTTTATGTAATGTAGCCCATGCCGATTGTGAGGTTTGGTGGATGGTCTTGGAGGTAATGGAAAATAATGGCTTTTGGGCGATCCAGCAGGTATATTTGAGCGCAATGGAACGGCAAAATCATATCGTTTCTCTTTATAGACCAACCGAACAATCAAGACACATGGCCGCCCGGTTTTCAATAAGATTTCTGAATCTATGGAATACATATCGAGTAAATTAGGGTGAATGGATACGAGTTTCACTGTTAAAGTCCTTTCATACGAGATAGGGCCCGCCGAATGGCAGGCCCCTGACAAGTGAGTGATATTCTGCGCACAGGCACCCCGTCACCCGCGGAAGTTAAACATACACGTTCATTATATTCTAACCGTAATGAGCGGCAAGCATCGCTGCTTAATATTATTATATACGGTGTGGCAGAAAAATCAACAATTTCTCGTTTATAATATTTTGAAAAATAGATTCATTTATGCAGATAACCGCGGGATTACCCCGCAGATGATGCAGATCATGAATTATACACTCCATTTTTTCTATAAGGCAAATGCGGTTTGTCCATTGATTTCTTTTCCGGAAATAGGTATAATGTTCGCAAAGAGCCGCAAATGCGGGCATATCGCAGATGCGGGAAGGAAAAGCAGAGGAGGAAGAACATGAAAAAGAGAACAATCGTAAAAGCAATGCTCACAGGGGCAATGACAATGGCGGCGGCGCTTGGCATGATGTCGATGGCCAACGCGGAGGAAGGCAAAGTTCTGCGCGTGGCTATGGAGTGCGGATATGCGCCCTACAACTGGACACAGCCGGATGATTCCAACGGCGCGGTGCCCATTGCGGACAGCCCGGACTATGCGTATGGCTACGATGTTATGATGGCAAAGCATATCTGTGAGGAACTGGGCTATGAGCTGGAGATCGTGAAGCTCGACTGGGATTCCCTGGTACCGGCGGTACAGTCCGGCACAGTGGACTGCGTGATCGCGGGCCAGTCTATCACATCGGAGCGCCTGGAAATGGTAGATTTCTCAGAGCCGTACTATTACGCATCCATCATCTCGCTGGTGAAAGCGGACGGAGACTACGCGGATGCGGCGGGCGTGGCCGATCTTGCCGGCGCAACCTGCACATCTCAGCTGAACACGGTGTGGTATGATGTCTGCCTGCCGCAGATCCCGGATGCCAATATCCTTCCGGCACAGGAATCCGCACCGGCTATGCTGGTGGCTTTGAACAACAACGCGTGCGATCTGGTGGTGACCGATATGCCTACCGGTATGGCGGCGTGTGTGGCATACCCGGATTTCAAGCTCCTGGACTTCACAGGAAGCGATGACGATTTCGAGGTATCCGAGGAGGAGATCAACATCGGTATTTCCATGAAGAAAGGCAACACAGAGCTGAAAGAGGCGATCGACAGCGTGCTCGCGGAGATGACCGTGGATGATTATACGGCAATGATGGACGAGGCGATTTCCGTACAGCCTTTGTCTGAATAAGCAAAACGATAACAGGAGGAAATCATGCCTTCCACATTTTTTGGCAGAATTGCATACCTGATCGAACTGTATGGCCCCTCGTTTTTACGCGGGGCCTGGTACAGCTTAGTGATAGCCATTGTAGGCACCTTTATCGGCTGCGTGATCGGCCTGATCGTGGGGATCATCAAAACCATTCCGGTGAGCAAAAAAGACTCCACGGCGAAACGGGTATTTCTGGCTGTGGTGAAAGCCATATTAAGCGCGTATGTGGAGATCTTCCGCGGGACGCCCATGATGGCCCAGGCCATGCTGATCTATTACGGGGCGGCTGCGCTGTTCAATTTTAACATGTCCATGTGGTTCGCGGCCTTTTTCATTGTGTCCATCAACACCGGCGCCTATATGGCGGAGACGGTGCGAGGCGGAATCATCTCCATCGATCCGGGCCAGACAGAGGGGGCAAAAGCCATTGGCATGACGCACTACCAGACCATGATCAGCGTGATCATGCCTCAGGCGCTGCGCAACATCATGCCCCAGATCGGCAACAACCTGATCATCAATATCAAGGATACCTGCGTGCTCTCCACCATCGGTGTGGTGGAACTGTTCTACGCCACAAAGAGCGTGGCAGGCGCGCTGTATACTTATTTTGAGGCGTTTTCCATCGCCATGGTCATTTACTTTGTGATGACGTTTGCGTGCTCAAGGCTGCTGCGCCTTCTGGAAAACAAGATGGACGGCCCGGACAATTACGATCTGGCCACCACGGATACCCTCACGCACACCAGCGGGATGTATCCTTTTAAAAAGAGGGAGGCCGAAAATGAGTGAAGCGATCATACAGGTAAATCATTTGAGCAAGGTGTTTGGAAAAAACACGGTTTTAAAAGATATCGATTTTGAGGTGCACCCCCAGGATGTGACCAGCATCATCGGGCCGTCCGGTTCCGGAAAGTCCACGCTGCTGCGCTGCATCAATCTGCTGGAGGAACCCACCGGGGGAGCCATCCTTTACCACGGCACAGACATCACGGACCGCAAAGTGGACGTGCCCGGCTACCGCTCCAAGGTGGGAATGGTATTTCAGAATTTCAATCTGTTCAACAACCATACGGTGCTGGGAAACTGTATGGTGGGGCAGATCAAGGTATTGAAAAAGAGCAGGGAAGAAGCGCGGAAGAAAGCCATGTTCTACCTGGAAAAGGTGGGAATGGCGGAGTATATCAACGCCAAGCCGCGCCAGATCTCCGGCGGACAGAAACAGCGTGTGGCCATAGCCAGAGCGCTGGCCATGGAGCCGGAGGTGCTGCTGTTTGACGAGCCCACATCCGCGCTGGATCCGCAGATGGTGGGGGAAGTGCTGGAGGTTATGCGCCAGCTTGTAAAAGAGGGCCTGACCATGATCATTGTCACCCATGAGATGGCGTTCGCAAAGGATGTGTCCCGGCGGGTGATCTTTATGAGGGACGGCGTGATCCAGGAAGAAGGCACGCCCCAGCAGATCTTCGATCATCCGACCAACGAAATGACAAAAGACTTTCTGAGCAGATTCCGGCAGGCATAGCGGAAAAGACCGCGCAGGGCCGCTGGGCTTGCCCGCCAGTTGTTTGTCTTGACATCAGAGGATACAAGAATGAATTTATCACAAAAATACTGGAAACATCACAAAGGCCGCGCAGCGGCGCTGCTTGGCGCAGTTGCAGTCAGCACGATGGCGATGACCATTGGTATGTTTCTTGCGCGCTCGGCGAGTCAGGAACAGGTGGAGAGTGTCCTGCGCGCCGAGGGCAATTATGAGCTATATATCCCCCTGACAACGGGGGATATTTTGCATACTCTGGATAACTGCCCGGAGATCGCGGAATGTGAGCTTCTGTACAATGGGGGCTTCGGAAAGACAGCCTACAGCGAGAATGTGCGCTTTGGCGCGCTGGATGGCAAACGCGCGGAGGAGATCTTTTATTACGAGCCGGAACAGGGCGGCCGCTATCCGCAAAGCGCCGGGGAGATCTGCGGTTACCGCAGCTCTTTTACTTCCATAGGCGTTGCGCCGGTGACAGGCACAACGTTTGAGCTGGAGCTCACGGATCTGGACGGTGCTCCCATCGGTATCAGAGAATTTACCATCACGGGGATCCTGGACAATACGCGCAGCAACTGGTACAACGAGCCCTTCCGTTCCATGGAAAACGCTCTTACGAGCACAAGCTACACCACAGATGACATTGATTTCCCGGAACTTTTTGTCTCCAAAGAAGACCTTCCGGAAAAGACGTCAATGACCGCGCTCTTGAAGTGCGATAGTGCCCGAAAACCCCATGAGGTGGCAGTGGAGCTGGAGGAAGAACTGGGCGCAGTGGTCTGTGAGGGATACAATCTTTCCATGCTGGGAAACCTGGTGAGCTGGGGGTGGGAAGTAAACGGCCATTCCGAGGACGACTTAAATTCCCATGCGGGCCTGGGATACCGCGATTTTTATTCCTCCATACTGATCCCTATTTTTCTGGCGGTCGTGCTGGCAGTCTCTTTTGTGTCGGTGTACGGCGTGATGTCCGGCGCAATGCTGGATCGGCAGCGGCAGTTCGGCCTGTTCCGCAGTATGGGGATGTCTTTGAAACGCGTGCGCCGCATGTTGTTTGGCGAGGCGCTTTTTTTCGCCGCGACCGGTGTGGCGGCTGGCTACGCGTCCGGCATTTTGCTCTATGCACTTTATCTGCAGGCGGTGAACACCTTTGGCAGCGCGCATGTTTACAGTGCGTTTGGGGCGCATCCGGTGGCGTGTGCGATGAGTCTGGATCCGTATCTGTACCCGTGGGTGCTGGGACTGTGTTTTTCGGCGCTGGCCGCCGCGCTGCCTGCACTGCGCGCCATTGGTCTTTCGCCCAATGAGATGCTGTTTCCGGAAAAGACCAAAATGATCCAAAAACAGCGCAAAAAGCGAAAGCATACCCGACCTGCCCGGATCGCGCAGAAAGTCACGGGAAAGTTTTTGAACCGCGACCGGGGCGTGGTGTTCCTGATCGTACTCACCGGCTGGACCTTTGTGTTCGGCGCGGCGTTTATGCTGGGAAAATCGGACGGCGACAATCAGGTGGCCCTTCAACAGCTGCAGGAGGCCGGAAGCGCGGATGTGGATTATATGGCAGAAAGAAATCTGTACAACGCCCTGTGCGGAAATGTGTGCTTTAACCGGCACGGGGAGGGAATTTCGCGGGAGGATATGGCTGCCCTGCAGGCAAGCCCGGACGTTGCCTTTGCCGAAGGTGTGATGAAAATGCCCGGCGTGAAGCTGCTCTATCAGGAGAAAACCATTCCGCAGGAACTGCGCGATGCCCTCGGCAGCCTCTGGATCAATCTCAATGAGGCGCCTACGGAAGATTATCTGGCGGAACTGAACGAAAAGAGCCGCGAGGCGCTGGGCTACGCGAAGGACGACCTTTTGTATCAGCTTCCCTGCGTGGCGGTGGACGCCGGTCTGCTGGAAGATCTCGCGCCTTATGTGGTGGAGGGCCGGCTGGATGAGGCCGGGCTTTTGAACGGCTCGAAGGTGGTGATCGTGGAATATCCGGATGTGCAGGTGGCAAATCCTTATGCCGCGGGGGATACCATCACCATGACGGATGTGGTGATCTCGGATCCGGTCGCGGAGAATCACGATTTTTCACACAACGATATGCCAAAAGGATATAAGCCGAGTTTCTACTATGATTTTTCGGATGGCACACTGACGCACCAGGCGGGGTACACCTTCGGCGAAAAGGTAGAATTTACGGCGGAAGTCTGCGCAGTTTTATACATCGATGACCCTGGCCTGCAGAATCTTTTGTATGCGGAGAGTTTCGTGCACAAGAACGGGACGGGACCGTATGTTTCGCCGGGATGCAACATTCTCTGCAGCATGGACGCCGCACCTGTCTGGGGCCTGCCGGACCGGTGCTACACGGATGTCCGGGTGAACTTAAAAGAAAACGCCAGCCAGGATCGCTTTGAAACCCTGTGGTACACCATCATCGGCAGGAGCGGAGACGTGGAGAGCCTCTCGCGCAGCGACATCCAGCGTCAGATAAAGATGAAAGATCTGTCCAGCCTGACAGTGTTTGCATCGATGATCGGGCTGATCCTGGTGGTGGGGTGCTTTGGAATGGCCAATTCCTATCAGTTCGCGGTCAATCGGAATCTGCACAACCTGCAGATCCTGCGGGCGGTAGGCATGAGTCGGAGAAAGCTGACGGTATCTTACATTCGGGGAATGTTCCGGTGGCCGCTGCTCGCTGCGCTGACCTCCACGGTGCCCCTCGCGGTCTTTGAGATGGTGAGGCGGTATGCGCAATGGTATGTGTTCGGGCAGGAGCAGGCACATAACCAGTACTTCTATGAGGAGGCGACCGGCCGCTGGGTGGCAGAGTGCTGGCAGCTGCGGTTCCCGTATTACATTGAGGTGTGGAAACAGCCGGTGGCGGCCATCATTGCGGCGGCGTTTCTCTGCCTGGCCGTCATCAACATTCTGGCTGGGCTTGTGCCCCTTCGCCGGATGCGCGCGATGAGCATTGTGGACGGGATGCGAAAGGATGATTTCTGAGAAGTACAGAATTTGAAGAAAAGTTTTCAGATACGGAAAGGAAATCGAAGATGTCATTTTTGATCACGGAAAACCTGACGAAAAAATACGGGAAGGGCGAGGCGGAGGTGACCGCGCTGGATCACGCGAACCTTGCAGTGGAAAAAGGAGAGTTTTTGGCGGTGATGGGCGCGTCCGGAAGCGGAAAATCAACGCTCCTGAATCTGTTGGGCGGACTGGATCGCCCCACAGAAGGAAAAGTGCTCTACGATGGGAAAAACATTTTTGAGATGGACGATACGGCGCTGTCTATGTTTCGCCTGAAAACGATCGGATTTGTGTTTCAGTCTTACAATCTGGTGGCGGAATTGTCTGTGCGGGAAAATATTTTACTCCCGAAAGACATTGCGGGGGAGAAGCCGGATGAGCAGCAGTTTTCCAGGATTGTTGAGACACTGGATCTTTCCGATCGCCTGGACCATCTGCCCGCGCAGCTTTCCGGCGGGCAGCAGCAGAGAACTGCCATCGCGCGGGCGCTTATCAATCGTCCCGAAATACTGCTGTGCGATGAGCCCACCGGAAATCTGGACCGATCTTCCGGGGAGAACGTGATGCAGCTTCTGGATATGCTGAACCGCGACTATGGGATTACGGTCATTATGATCACACACGACCAGGCGCTGGCCGAGCGGGCCATGCGCACGGTGCACATCAGTGATGGCCGCATAGACGGCAGGCCATAAAAGAACAGGATGATTGAGAAAACAGAGGGAAAGACATTAGATCCATAAGAAAGGAAAAGCCGGGAAAAGGCATGGTATAAAATATGAAGATTCAGGCGGTATACAAGCAAGACGGAAACGGGAAACCATCCGGCCGGGTGGAACGGTTCGGGCCGGAGACGGCAAAACGGGCGCGGCGTTTTCACGAGAGCTTCCCGGAATATCAGCCAACGCCGCTGGCCGCGCTGGATGAGCTGGCAAAGTGGGCAAAAGTGACATCCATCCATGTGAAGGACGAGAGCCGACGCTTCGGGCTGAACGCGTTTAAAGTGCTGGGCGGAAGCTACGCCATCGGGAACTGCATTGCCAAAAAACTGAGAACAGACCTTGCCAAAATGCCCTTTGAGAAGCTGACAGGCGCGGATGTGCGCGAGAAGCTGGGGAGCCTCACCTTCGCCACGGCGACAGACGGAAACCACGGGCGGGGGATTGCGTGGACGGCAAACCGCCTGGGACAGAAAAGCGTGGTCTATATGCCGAAGGGAAGCGCGGCGGAGCGGCTGGCGAATATCCGGGCGCTTGGGGCGGATGCCTCGATCACAGAGTTGAATTACGATGACACGGTGCGGCTCGCAAAGGCCGACAGTGAGAAAAACGGATGGGTCCTGGTGCAGGACACCGCGTGGCCGGGCTATGAAGAAATCCCTGGATACATCATGGAAGGATACACCACCATGGCGGCGGAAGCCCTGGAGCAGCTGGGCGGCACACTGCCCACCCACGTGTTTTTGCAGGCGGGAGTGGGTTCCATGGCGGCGGCTGTTGCCGCGTATTTTGCGGCAGTTGGCGGGGAAGACCGCCCGGTCATTGTAATCGTGGAGCCAGATCAGGCGGACTGCTTTTACCGCACGGCGGCTGCGAACGATGGAAAGATCCACGCGGTGACCGGGGAGATGCGCTCCATCATGGCAGGGCTTTGCTGCGGCGAGCCCAGCCCGCTCGCGTGGGAGATCCTGCGGGACTGCGCAGACTGTTTTATCTCCATGCCGGACGCGGTGGCCGCGCGGGGGATGCGCATCCTGGGCAATCCTCTGGGCGGGGACGCGAGAATTGTCTCCGGGGAGAGCGGCGCGGCCGCCTTCGGGCTGGCCATCGAAATACTCACAGATCCGGCGCATGCGCGGTTAAAAGAAAAACTGCGGCTGGATGAAAAGTCCCGCATCCTTTGTTTCTCCACTGAGGGGGACACGGATCGGGAAAATTACAGGCGGATCGTGTGGGGATGCTGAGACGGCGGTCAATCAGATCTTACTTTAGAGGCAGCGCGGGACAGTTTTGACAAATGAGAAAGGGCTCAAAATTTGTAACTTTGATTTCCTCCGGTGCACTCCAAAAGAGTGGGAAAGCCAATTATAATAAGGCTATCAAAAAGAAAGGGGGAGAAAAACATGTTTGAGATCAGGGAAGTGTCCAGAACAGAAGCTACCGGTTCTCTTTGGGGTTCTGCTATCAGCTGCCTTGGCACATGGGCGGCGGCGGGCCTGCTGTATGCGGCAGTATGCTGCTAAAGAGCACCCACGGATCCCGCACCTGACTTTCAACAGTCGGGTGCGGGATTTTTTTATCTGTCGGCGGATGATAGCTTGGTACAATAGCGAGGAAAATACTGATGGTGCTTGCACCGATCGGCACTTGACGAGCATCTCCACCGAGACGCAGTCGAGATGATACAATAACAAGGAGAGCATCAATGGAAAAACATTGTATAATTGGGCGGGATATCGTATAAAAAGGCATATCAAAAGAAAAAGGGAAATGTCTGAAAAGATTTTTTTCGGAGAGGACGGGAGGAAAAAGATGGCAGTCGATGCGGAACTGATCAGTTCCGAGAGTTTCAATCTAAAATTTAAAAACTATCTCAGGGATTTTTATGTTTATCAATTTAAGGAGAGAGGCAGAGACTTTAAGGCAAAGGGGATAAAAGAACGGGCGGAAAAAGAGGACGCCGGCGAAAACGAACTTCTTTCGAAAGATCTGTTCAATAAAGACATTGTGGACAGGACGTTTTATTCCGATGCAAAAAGGCTGCAGTACGCGCTGGAGCAGTCCGCCGGCGTGAGCTGGAACAAGGGCGACTATGCGGACATCAAAAAGAACAGGATTGATGTCAAAAGAAAGAATAAACGCGTGGAATGTATCACGGTGGATTCGCGGGAGATCGCGGGAAATCCGTTCTTTTCGGTATATCAGCTCTGCAGTGAAGGGACGCGCGTGTCCAGCACATATTTTTCCTTCGTTTACATCCTGCTGGTGTATTTTCAGCTTGGAAAGCGCGTAAAACGGACGGCCAGTGTGCCGCTCACCCACGGACAGGAGGAGGAACTGAATGAGTACCTTCAGGTGCTGGCGGAGATCATAAGAGGAGAAGTGAACAGCCGCGCCCCAAAAGCATGGAGAACCTTTACGGATGAGGAAAAGCGGGAGTATGCGTCAAAGGCGATCGAGCGATTTGCCAGAGATCACGATGAGATGGAGGAAATCTACGATCATATGGCGGCGAACCGGCAGCGAATCGTATTTCAGGATGGAAGGTTTTCGCTGGCGAACGATGAATCGGGGTATGTGGAAAAGAGTGTCTTGTACAGCATTATGAAGCAGCTTGACACGGACGATGAACAAGTGGGAGAAAAACAGTTTGGAAATAAAATGCAGGAGATGGTCAGGCTGGGCATTGTCAAATGCGAAAAACGGGGGAATCGGATTTTTTATGCGCTTTCAGACAGATTCCTGTGCGGCCTGTTGGGCGATAATGAAGACCTCTGCAACCGTCTGGCGGACTGTGTTTCCTTCTTTGCCCAGACCGGCGCTCTGGGAGAGATCGGCACCTATCTGCTGCAGCGGTTCCCGGAAGACCACGTGGATCATATAAGGTATAAACACAATTACCTTATGCGGGCGCTGAATGACTATAACAATATCGATCTGCTATTCGCCATGAAAAACAAGCTGTGGACAGTGATAGAATATCGGAGTGCGCTGCCTGACGATCTGCAATACCAGAGAATCCTCTGTTATCCCATTGAACTCCGCGAAAGCGTGACGGACGGGCGGCAGTATCTGGTTTATTATCACGCGGGTTTCCGGAGCGTTTCTGCGATGCGCGCTGAATTTATAGACAGCATCACACTGGGATGGTTTCCGAAAAATGAGTATTTTGATGATGACATGGCTCGCGCCAGAGAGGTGATCAGCCATACTTGGGGGAACGCGTATCTGAACTTTCAGGAGGGAAATGTAAAAACCGCGCCGGAGCTGAGCAGCATCCATATCCTTATAAAATGTGAAGAAAAAGAGGGATTCATAAGGGCGCGGCTGAAGCGCGAACTTCGAAATATCGCCTCCCCGGTGGAAATCCATACGGAAAAATATGGGCTCTGCATGGAAATTACAGCGAAAGTGGTGAACCCATGGGAGATGCTCCAGTGGCTGAGAAGCTATATTACAAGGGTTGTGTCGGTTGAGATAAACGGAAAAGAATGTGAGGTCTTTACCGACAACGTGATCAGAACGTACCGGGCTTACATCGGGCCCGTTCCCGCTGCGGAGCGCAGCATATCTTCCAGAACCGGCAAGAGTTTGATCTTGGATGACATCCCGGCGGATTTTATCCCAGTGGACAATATGCACAGCCTGGTTTTCTGTGAGCTGTTCAGCGCGCCCTTCCGGGAGCTCGGGCAGCTGTTGATCTCCCTGCTGAGAGATCCGCAGAACGTCAGCGAAGACAGGATAAAGAAGATGAAGGAAGCCTATGCGGGCAGCTTTGCGGCTGTGGAGAGTGAAAAAAAGCGAAAAGACCAGGCCGAGGGCTTTATCCGCACATTTTTGGACTTCCGCGGCGGCCGGGCGTCATCTATCTTTACTCTGACAGAAGGGCAGACAGTGCGCAGACCCGCGGATCTGCTTCCCATCACATCCATTGAGGCACAATGGCTTGGCAACATCCTGCGCCATCCGCTCGCGAAAGGATTTTTGGAGGATGCGGAGATCTACGGCCTTCTGGAGCGGCTGGGGGAGATGGATCTGTTTGACATAAACGAGATTGTTCTGTACGACCAGTTTACCGATGTGGAGGAATTTTACCGGCAGTCGGATTTTGGCGCCGCGCTGCGGATGCTCCGGAAGGCGATCCGCGAGAACCGCAAAGTGAAGATTGCATATCAGTCTCAGTATGGCAGAAAGTCGAACTATATCTGTTCACCGGTGTATCTGGAATATTCCAGGCGCGACAACCGGTTCCGGATCCAGGCGGTCAGCGGAGAGAATGCGATGAAAACCTTCAATCTGGAGCGGATACAGAACGTCACGGAAATGGAGGAAACGTTTGACAGAGCGGCGGCGGAGCGGGTGATAGAAAACCACGCCAAAGAGAATGAATGTGAGCTGGTTGTTTTCTTTAATGGAACAAAAAATATACCGGACCGTATTCTCACGGAATTTTCCTGCTTCCGGAAAAAATGTGTGAAATGGGGTTCGGAGCGCTACCGCATGACCTTATATTATGACAGACAGGACGAGAGGGAGATTCTTGTCCGCCTGTTGGGCTACGGCGCCATGATCAACGTGTTTAATGATACCGGCGATGTGCGCCGCGAGCTGATCGAGCGGCTGGAAAATCAGCTGGAGCTTCAGGATTGTATGGATTCCGTGTTTGCGGACGAATAGAATCTTGCAACCTCAATTTCTTCTATCTGAATAGCAAAAGAACCGGGGCTTTCTTATAATCTTTCTTATAATAAAAGTGCCGCAGGGAAAGGAGACAACCGCCTATCCGGTAAATGAGAAAGACAGAGGAGGGATTGCAGATGGAGGAAAGATATCTTATTGGGTCCCATGTGTCGGCGTACCCCTATGAAAACACAAAACTCTATATTTACAACAGAGATAACGGGAGAACCTTCGTGCTGGGAGAAAAGGAGGCGCAGGTTTTCCGGATGATGAACGGAGTGAACACGGTGGAGGACATACATAACGGGTGTCCATTTTATTCAGCCGGGGAGATTAAAAAACTGGCGGAAGCATTTTCAGAGATCGGCCTGTTTCGGAGGACAAAAAAGAAATGGAAACCGTTTAAAATAAAGCTGCCCATCTGTAATCCGAACCGGCTTTTGAAAGAGGACAGCGCGGTCACCTCGGCGCTCTATTACGCGATCTGCGCAGGCGCTCCGATGCTGTTCACGGCGTCTTTTTTCGCTATGCGCTTCCTGCATCGGGATCTGCCGGCTTATCTTGCCAGCTCGCTGGCCGCTTTTCCCTCCATGTCATTGGAAAATGTGGCTGTGATCGTGACTTTGGCGCTGCTTTCCCTTGCGCTGCACGAATTTGGACATATGGCCGCGGCTCGACACTTTGGAGTTCATGTGCCGGAAATTGGCGTGATGCTTTATTTTCTGATTCCCTGTGCGTACACGGATATCACGGGGATCAGCCTGCTCAGAGACAAGCGGAAACGGCTGATCGTACTTTTTGCCGGATCGCTTGTAAACGTGGGGCTGATCGGCGTGTGCTTCCTGGTTATGGCGCTGGGCAGTTCCACGGTTACGGGGATGTATTGCCTGGCATTCATCCTGGTGAATCTCGGAACTATTTTTATGAACATGATGATCCTGCTGAAATTTGATGGATATTATGTGTTGGAGACTATTTTGGATGAGCCAGGGCTGCGGGAAAACGCCATGGGGCACGCTGCCGGTCTGATTCGGGCGGCATTTGGGGGAAAGAGGGAGGAAAAGAAAATGTTCCGGGAAGTGGGGAATGGCTCCGCACTGCGGCACATGACGTACTGCGTATATGCCGCTTTGTCGGCGGCGTATGTTCCATTTGTGATGGCAAGTACGGTAATCCCGTATTTCTTTTAAGGGGGGGGTGTTGTGATGAATCTGACATTAAATCCATACGTGCTGGTTGCGGACGTGAAAGGAACGTATTTCTTTATTCTGAGTGATGACCGGCAGCCCGTCCGATTGATGCCCACGAAGCGGCAGTCGCAGATGCTGGAGGAGATGGATCAGGGCGCGTGGTTTTCCTACGAGGAGCTGTGCGGTGCTTTTGATCAATCTGTTGTCGACGCCCTTGTGCAGAATGGATGTCTGGTTCCCGAAAAAGTGGATACAACGTCTATATTTTCCAGAACGGACGCGTTCTTCCTGACGCATCATATGCCGGAAGCCCGCAGCAGGCTTTCTGAAAAAAAGGTTCTGATCCTCGGCTGCGGCGGCATAGGGACGCATATGGCCTGGCACATGGCCGCGCTGGGGGTTGCAGGGGTTACGATTGTGGATTTCGACGCGGTGGAGACCAGCAATTTCAACAGGCAGATTCTCTTTGATCAGAAGGATGTGGGAAAGAGCAAGATCGAGGTTCTTGCGGCGAAGCTTCGGGCGATCAATCCGTACATCGCGGTGAACACGATCTGCGCAAAGATTTCCTCGGAGGAAGAACTTGCAGCAATCTGCTTGTCGGACAATTACGACCTGATCGTTAAGGCGCTGGATTCACCGGCGGAGTTTCCGGTCTGGATGGAAAGCGTGGCAAAGAAAAACAAGCTTACCTACCTTGCGGGCATCACCATGCGCGAAAATGTCCTGATCGGCCCCAGCTATATTCCGGGAATTTCTTCCTACGGGTGGAGCGACCTGATGGGAAGCGGGGAAAACAGTGCGAATAAGCTGTACGGCACCGCTCCCAGCCTGGGGATCATGCTTTACCGCATCTCCGATGAGCTTGCGACGGAGGCATTTAAGATCCTTACCGGGTATGGCAGGCCGAAATATACCGACAGGATCCTCTGTGAGAACATCCTGACGGATGAGAGACAGTACATCCGGAAAGCGGACAGCGTGCAGAACACGGCGCGGGAAACGAATATGGCACGGGAACAGAATACGGTGCGGGAACAGAGTATGACACGGGAACAGAACACGGCTTCCGGCTGTGCGCTCGCCCTGTGCGTCGTGCTTATGGCCGTCCTGGCCATTGCGGGAACGCAGACTGCCTGGTTTGTTCCGCTGTCATTTGCGGCAGCCATGATTCTTCCATTTATTCTCTGTCACACAGACTCGGATGTGATGAGATGCACGTTTGTGAACGCGGCGATCGCGGCGGCTGGCCTTCTTATCCGTCTGTCTGCGCACATGGATGCCGGCACGCCGGCGGAACTGATCGCAGTGATCGTATTGTTGTTTGGCGTGCACAGCGCCGCCACACTGTTCACGTGCATGGCAAATTATTTTATACAGCGGCGGGTGCTGTCTGAGAGGTCGGGGAGACAAACAGCAGGGCCTATGTCACCCTGATGGCCAGAGCCATGCAGATGATGCAAGGGATCAGGGGAGAGGAGAAGAATGGATGAGCCACGAAGAAGAAAAGAAAAAATCGATCTGTCAGAACCTGGGAATCTTAATTTTTCATTATCTGAGTTGAAGTCAAAGGGATTTTTGCTATAATAGTGATACTAGGCGGCCACTGTCTGTCACGAGGCTGTGCGGGAGCCGCGGAACCGGAAGAAAAAATGACACAGAGCACGAAAGGGGAGGGGTATAAGAATGACAGAAAGGAAAAGCATATTAGATCGGATTTTGGATAGGCTGCGGGAACCGGATCTTGAAGATTATGAGTTCGACGAAGAACTGGAAGACGAACTGATGGAAGATCTTCAGGATGAGAGCCTGCCGCGCTGGTGGATGAGAAGAATGAGGATGTTGAACCAGAAGATACTTGGGGATCTGCCGGAGGATGATGCGCCATCGGGTGATGTGCCGCTGGCCAGAGTGTCGCCGGTGCGAAGACCGAAAAAGGTTGTACAGATGGATGAGAAGCTGCCGAAAAAGCCGAGCAGGGAAAACAGTTCTTCAAAAACAGACGATGCTGCTGCTCAGGACGGCGGAGCCTCGAAAATACGCCGCGCAGACAGCCGGAAAATGGACGGCGGAGCAAAAGAGGGTGATCCATCCACACTCAGAGAGATCCTGCTGAGTCTGATCGACTCCGTTCAAAGGATCCTGGTGGGAGGCGAAGATGTGGTGACCGACTCAGAAATAGAAGTGGTTCGGAGAGAAGCATACTACTATATGGAAGAAAATCCGAACGATAAGGACTTCCTGATAACGTTTGCCTTTTCCGCACTGGATACCTACCTGAGCATCCCGGAAAAACCGCACACAGACCTGTATGGCGTAAACAGACTTATGGAGATGCTTGTTGCGTCCCGGTGTGAATACGAATTTCTTGACCTGATAAAGAGCGAGATCAAGGAAGCATGCGAGGGGGCTTATGTCGGCATGACAGTGACAGCTCTGAGCATGATGCGCGAGATCTGGGACAGAGAAACGGCAAAAAAGGCTGCAGAAAAAGCTGCGAAGGCTACAGAGACTGTGGAAGCTGCAGAGACTGTGGAAGCTGCAGAGACTGTGAAAGCTGCAGAGACTGTGAAAGCTACAGAGGATGTGGAGACTACGGAGACTGAGAAAGCCGCAGAAGCTGCGGAAACTACAGAAGCCGCGGAAGATGCCGCAGAAAAAGATTCATAAGAACGAAAGGGATATGCTGCCGGTAAAAGCAGCATATCCCCTTTTTGTATTCAAAATTCCGCAAACCCTCACAGCGTGCGCTGCTGCATCAGATGGACTGTCACAGCAGACAAGTATCCTGAGCTTGAAAGTTTGTTTTTGCGCCTAGTTCCCGCAGGAAGGACAGCTGGTCGGCGCGTCAAACGCCGGGTTGAAGGCGTAGAAGTTCTTGCAGTCCAGCTTCTCCTGCACCAGGCGCAGGGCCTCACCGAATCGCTGGTAATGCACCACTTCGCGGGCGCGCAGGAAGCGGATGGGATCCGCGATCTCCGGCATATTGCGCACAACGCGCAGAATGTTGTCGTAAGTGGAGCGGGCCTTCTGCTCCGCCGCCATATCTTCGTGCAGGTCGGTGATTGGGTCGCCTTTTACCTGCAGCTCACAGGTGTTGAACGGGATGCCCGCCGCAGCCTGCGGCCACACGCCGATGGTGTGATCGATATAGTATGGACCGAGCCCGGATTTTTCAATCTCCTCCATGGAGAGCCCTTTGGTGAGCTGGTGGATGATGGTGGCCACCATCTCAAAATGGGCCAGCTCCTCTGTTCCGATGTCGGTCAGCAGCCCCATCACCTGACGGTCACCCATGGAGAATCGCTGGGACAGGTAACGCATGGAGGCGGATATCTCGCCGTCCGGGCCGCCGTACTGGCTCATGATAAACTGCGCCAGTTTTGCGTTAGGTGTGGTGATATTGATCGGATATTCTAATCGCTTTTCATAATTCCACATTTATCTGCATCCTCCTTTTGACATAGATTCCCACGGCCAGGGCTGCATGATCCACTCCCACTGAGTGCTCTCACACTCAGCGGTGCAATCGATCGTAAGCGGACCAAAACGTCTGGCGTATACTTTTTTTGCCTCATTGCGGGACTCTGTCATCTTGCGGCTGTATGCCAGCGCCTCGCAGTCGCAGGGATGCGTATCCAAAAAGAGCAGCGCATCCACCGCCGCAAAACTCACTTCATTGATATAATGCAGCAGCTGCTTCTGATTCATAGATTCCAACGCACTGTTTTTCACGCAGGAGCAGGACGGCGCGTTATAGCCGTTTCTCTGCACGGAGCAGCCGCGGTTCATCGGGTTCATTTGATTCATCTGGTTCATCTGATTCATCTGATTCATGCACAGCCACCTCTCTTTCCACAGAACGGTTTGCAAAGATCCGGGAAGATGGTGCCCATCTGCAGGGCTTTGCAAGTATCAAACGTATGATGGAACGCCGGCTGCCAGGGAACATAGGCCATAGCCACAGGCATGCCTGCAAGCGGCTCGCTCTGGCACGGCGCGGAACAATTTTCGCGTGTCTGGTAGTTCATAATAACTCCTGAAGGTTTTTTCTCTATCAGTTTATGAAATGGCAGAAAAAATGTGTATTCACAGGCGGAAAATATGCGGCAGAAAAGGCTCGAAAATAGTCCATTACGAAAGAATAAAGAATAACGCCCACTGTGTCCGTGAGCGTTACCGATCGATATATTGATTTCGTATTGATTTAGACACAAAATGCGGCGTAGAGAGGAACCGTCTTTTTCCCGTCCGCAAAGCCAAAATTTTTCGCAGAGAGCTTGATGGCGTAATCGGGCTTGTAGGTATCCATATAAACCTTTAAGCTTTTGGCTTTTGTGTTGTCGGCGGATTTGACCTCAATGGGAATGAGCTTTCCACTCCGCTGAATGACAAAATCAATTTCCGCCCCGCGCTCGGACTCCCAATAATAGGTCTGGTAGCCGTTTATGGTGAGCTGCACATTCACATAGTTTTCCGCAAGTCCGCCCTTAAAGTCGTTCAGTTCCTCCACCATGTAGAGGACATCGTTTGCGGC
>CANRKY010000002.1 GCA_947631355.1 uncultured Marvinbryantia sp. | reverse complement strand
TGTGTTCGCACGCTTTGCGGACTGCCAGTTCTGCCAGTTCTTCCAGCGCGATGCGCACCTCCAGCACGTCCTCCAGATCGCTCAGGGTGATCTCCGCCACCACTGCGCCGCGCCGGGGCATCATGCGCACCAGTCCCTCCAGCTCCAGCTTGCGTATCGCCTCCCGCACCGGCGTGCGGCTCACGCCCAGCTTCTGCGCCAGCTGTATTTCCATCAGGCGCTCACCGGGCTCCAGCTCGCCTTTCAGGATTGCCTTTCGGATGGTCTGAAACACCACATCCCGGAGAGGCAGTATCTCGTTTACATCAACCTGAAAATCCTTGTTCATCTTACGTGTCCTTTCTTTTCGAAGCATCTTACTTCCACCGCATCTGCGGCACCATCTTCTGCTGCACCCGCGGCATTGTCTTCCGCTGCGTCTGCGGCATTGTCTTCTGCTGCGTCTGCGGCATTGTCTTCTGCTGCGTCTGCGGCATTGTCTTCCGCTGCGCCTGCAATGCTGTTTTGTAATAAGATGCTTTATGATAAAAGATACTTTATGATAAGAGATAGATCTGTCTGGAATCCAGTTCCTGTTTTAGCGCGTCATAGGCTTCCCTGGCTTTTTCCCTGTCTGTAAAAAGTCCGAAGACGGTGGGCCCGCTCCCGCTCATCATGGCATTGAGCGCCCCGCACTTTTTCATGCTTTCTTTGATCTGCCCTATAATGGGGTATTCCGGTATCGTCACCGTCTCCAGAACATTTCCCATCCGCTCTGCCAGCGCTTTAAGGTCGCCCTTTCGCAGCGCCTCGATCTGGCCGTCTATGTCCGGGTGCTGCGAGATCTGATCCGCCTTCAGATTTTCGTATACATGTTTTGTGGATACAAAAATCTTTGGCTTCGCCACCAGGATGGCGCAATCCGGCATGGGCGGCAGCGGCGTGAGTTTCTCGCCGATCCCCTCCGCCAGGGCCGTGCCGCGCATCACGCAATAAGGCACATCCGCCCCCAGGCGGGCCGCTCTCTCCATCAGTTC
Source organism: uncultured Marvinbryantia sp. (assembly GCA_947631355.1). Classification (GTDB taxonomy): domain Bacteria; phylum Bacillota; class Clostridia; order Lachnospirales; family Lachnospiraceae; genus Marvinbryantia. Next base: position 62,476 of record CANRKY010000002.1, on the reverse strand, counting down.
TCTCTGGCTGAGATGGAACCCGAAGATCCGGTTGACTCCCACCAGCACGGCCGCCGCATCGGAACTTCCTCCCGCCAGCCCCGCCGCCACCGGTATGTATTTGTTCAGCTCGATCTGAACGCCGTCCTTCGCGTGGAACTCATCCAGCAGCAGCTTTGCCGCTCGATAGGCCAGATTGTCCTCATTCGTGGGCAGAAAGTGCAGGTTTGTCCGCACCTGTATCTGCGGCTCCCGGATCCTGGTGATCTTTAATTTGTCGTAGAGCTGGATGGTCTGCATGATCATCCGGACTTCGTGATAGCCGTCCTCTCTCTTTCGCAGCACATCCAGCCCCAGATTGACCTTTGCCCTTGCTTTCAGCCTCATTTCTTCCATAAAGCGCCTCACTGGTATTTTGTATACAATTTAGAATGATTGTATCATTTTTTATACATCATTGCAACCGGTTTAGCTTACCATTTTTAAAATGATCAGCTGCATCCCCGGCCGGATGTCTTTTTCTTCCACATGGTTCAGCGCGCAGACGCGCTCCGGCGTGGTGAAGTAGTATTTTGCGATATCCCACAGTGTGTCTCCCGGCTGCACAACGTATCCCACGATGCCCGGCAGCTCCTGCAGGCGCTTCCGATCCGGCGCCTCCTGCCGGATGTCGATGATGCAGGGTTCTTTATGGACATTTACCACGAAGACGTTCAGGTTTACGACCACCTTCGCCTCAATCTCCTCGCTGTCGATCATGGTGGTGGACAGATGTTCCAGGTCTGTCTGCAGGGTGAAGCGGCAGTCCGGCGTGATGCCTCTCGCCTCTATGGTCTGCGCGAAGGGAACCGCTCCTTCCATGACCGCGAAGGGCGCCTTGTCATCCGAGGAGACGTAGAGCACGCTCACAAATACCGCGCCTTCCACCTCGATCCCGTCCTCTGTCACCGCGGCGCTGTCTATGCGCACTTCTCCGCGGCTGCTGCATGTCTGCAACATTCTCGGCTGGTTCGTCTCCAGGCGGATGCGCTCCCCCGCCCGCACTTTCGAGAAGTTTTTCACCAGCAGGCTCTCGTACACCTGCTGTTCGGTGACGGGCGTCAGTTTGCTCGCGGGGGAGTACACGTCCTCCAGTATCTTTACTTGTTCCTCTGTGTAGAGCTTGATGTCCAGATCCAGCACTCCCTCCAGGGACAGCAGGCGCCGCTCCCCGTCGTAGTCCTCCAGCACTTCCAGGCTGCTCTGGGAGAGCACTGCGTCCACCTGCGGGATCATGTCTGCCGTGCACTCTCTGCACTCGATGCCTCCCTGGAAGGGAAGCGATGTCTCCATCCACTGCTTTGTCCTGCCCTCATCATCGCCCTCGTACAGGACGAACACAAACACCTCTCCCTTGATATCGATCTGGCCGTCCAGGACCCGGCTGTCTGTCCCCCGAAGCTGCACGGTCTCCCAGAGCACGTTTGCGATCCTGGGTTTGTTGGACGGCAGCGCGATCTCATCCTTGACGCGCAGGATATCTTTTTTCTGCACCGCCAGCTGCAGAAGCTCCAGTTCTTTTGTCCGCACGGCAGTCTCGGTTATCCCGTGCAGTTCCACCGCCGCCTGGGCATCGTACACTTCTTCCGCAGAGATCGTAAAGGCCAGCAGCGCCCGCAGGCTCAGCTTTCTGGAATTGATCAGAGAGACGCTCACATCCTCCGTGTCCCACTTCACATGCACGTTTTCTCCCGGCGCCACGCCCGGCAGATTGATCTTCTCCCGAAAAGTGATCTTGTGATCCAGCCTCCCCACCTGGTGCTCCGGTGTGTCGGCGGCATACAGGACGCAGATCTGCAGGGAACCGGAAATGGTCACCTGATCCACATCCGCCTGCACATCGTCCACTTTCACTTCCGCCTTGTTTTGTATGATCCGCTCCGCGTCCGTCTGCTGATCCGGCACATTGCAGTCGTCCTCCAGCGTGATGCGGCTGACCGTGCGTGCTTTTTCGCGCATCATATGTATGTTCTTCTTTAATAATTCCAAAAAAATCCCTCCCGGCATATTCTCTTAAAAATGTATGCCGGGAAGGATTTTTTTATGACGAGAGAAGTGGGGCGGGGCCCTATCATCCGCCTGCAACAGCCCCGCCGGGTTTTAAGCCGTGCCTGCCCTCAGGAACGCTTTGCGTTCCTTCGGTCACGGGCCTTCGGCCCTATAAAACTGTCGCCTGACAAAACCGTCTGCAAGCAGCCGCGCTCGCCAAGTAATATAAGCCGTGCCTGCCCTCAGGATCGCTTCGCGCTCCTTCGGTCACGGGCCTTCGGCCCTATCATCCGCCAGCACAGTCCCCGCCGTGTTTTAAGCCGTGCCTGCCCTCAGGAACGCTTTGCGTTCCTTCGGTCACGGGCCTTCGGCCCTATAAAACTGTCGCCTGACAAAACCGTCTGCAAGCAGCCGTTTTGTCATTCGGCAGTTTTGCACGGCTTAGGGCTTACGTGGATATTCGTTGCACAATAGTCGATATGGCGGTTCGTCTTCTTCGATCTTGGGGAAGCGGCCCACGGATTCGTAGAAGCGGTTGTCTGTGTTGTCGTCGTTGCACATGGATACTTCGCCGATGAGTACGTCTCCGGTGCCTGGTTTGATGTCGAAGTCGTGGTACTGGTGCGGCCACAGGGTGATGCTCTCCCCGGGTTTTAGTTCTACGCCTGTCCCGGCCGGCACGTAGTAGGAGCGGCCGTCTGAGTTTACCAGCACATCGGTGTTCCCCAATTCGCCGTTGTCGTCATTGTACACGTGGATGATCAGCACGCCGCCGCCGCGGTTGATGATGTCTTCGCTTTTTGTCCAGTGGAAGTGCATGGGGGAGTGCTGGCCTTCTTTGAGCATCAGCAGTTTTTCCGCGTATACTTTTTTGTATTTTTTGTTGTGCTGGTTCCCGTTGCGCAGTGTGATCAGGGCGAAGCCCACTTTTTCCCAGTCGCCCAGGCCGTAGTCGGTGATATCCCAGCCCAGCATGTTGTCGCGGATCTCATCGTACTCCTCTCCTTTGGTTTCCCACTCCTCGGGCGTCCATTTGCAGAACGGCGGAAGCTCAAAGCCATGCTCCGCGATCAGTTTTTCCATGTAGCGGATGCACGCGTTTATTTCGGAACGTTTCATAATTTCATCCTCCCTTGTGATAAAAGAAACCGGCCACGCGGACCGGTTTCCTGTTTGTCATTTTTCATAATGACGGACTGCAAAATTACTTCCAGTATGCTGCGTATACTTTCTTATACTTTGCAATCTGAGCGTCCGTTACCTTACTTAATGCATCCTCAATGAGGGCATATGTCTGCGGACGACTCTGTTTGAGAGCTGTCTTGTTTGTGCAGTAGTCTCTGTAGGACTCAGCAATATACTCGTCTGCGTTCTGGTTTACATACGCTTTGTTCACGCCAGTATACTGGGCCTTTTCTGCCGCATAAACTCTCTCGCTGTCGCTGGCACTGATACCGCCCATGAAAGCAAGGAAATGACCGAACTCATGATAGATCGCGTCATCGTTTTCCTTCCTCATCGTGATGGTACGTGACCGAGCATCAAATCTACCGGAATAGCTTACTGTGGAATCGACCTTAATAATAAAGCCCAGATCCAGGTACGCGCTTCTCAGTTTTGCATCGGCCTTCGGCAGAGCAGTCATCACGTTGAGTTCTTTCTTGACAGTCCCAGAAGAAGTCTTTGCCACCGTGCCAAGTGTCTTTGCCGCTGTAGTAGCGCTTTTCTTGGTTGCTACCGTTGTGGTAGTGGTGGTAACGGTCGTAACGGTCTTTACGGTAGTTACAACCTTTTTCACTTTTTTCTTCTTTGTGTACTTCTCAACCTGCGATGTTGTTGTTTCGACTACTGTCTGTACAGTGGTCTTTGTGTTGCCTTTTGTTGTTGTTTTGGTTGTTGTCTTCTTGGTTTTCTTGGTCGGCAGCGTCTTTGAGTATGTCTTTTTGGACGCCGTTTTCAGCTTGACATTCTTCGTTGTCTTTTTGGTCTTTGTCGTTTTCTTTACCGTAGGCTTCGCCAAAGGCACTTCTTCATCGCTGATCACCGCATCGCCGCCGTCGATAATCTCGACTAATTCCGGCATGTACGTATTCTGGGTATCGTATACGTACAAACCGCCGGACAGCAATACGACAGCCGCCATCAGACCGCAGCCAGTCCTGACCAACTTTCTGTTTTCCAACAACTTGTTTACCAACTTACCCTTCATTTTACACATCCTCCCTTTCTGGTGACCAAAGTATAAAAAAACTGCTTACCGTTATAAGCAGTGCCACATTGAATGTTCCATTTTTATAATCTGGGGCATCCTTTATACTCCAATCACACCAAGATTAATGTGGCAACCGGCTATCATAGTTTGAATGTTAAACCTTAGACCCATGGCTTTGCGTCCCCACCTTTCGATGGGTTTGCCTTTTTTGCTCTTGCATAATAATCATAAACCTCCTGACATTATTTGTCAATAGGATTCTTTTAACTTTCTAATAAGTTCTGTTAAATTTTTGTTATAATTTCGTCATAAAAGTGATGTTCCTGTGATGGAATTTTGAGGTCTATGTTTATTCGCTGTTTTGTATATTTATGCATCCTGATCTTTAAAAAATTTACGGATGATTTGAAATTTCTTTCTTTCCATGCTATAATTCATAATTAGTACATTTATTACCCATCCGGGGAGGTTTTTTTCTTGTACAAGATGCGAAATCCGCACGGCCGCACTTTGCTGGCCTGCGTGTTGTTATCTCTTATTATAATACTGACCGCCTGTTCCGGCAACCCCTCTCCTTCCGGTTCCGCAGTTTCCGGGGAGATCCTTCTGCCGGAACATCCCGGAACCGATGTGATCGACATTGACACCGCCAAAGTGGATATCTCCAATCTGAGCGAGGGGTATTTCACCGCCTGCTATCTCGGGGACGCGGAGAAAGTGAAGATGCAGCTTACCGGGCCGGACGGCATCACTTACACCTACGATCTGCCGCTGGATCAGTCCTGGGACGCTTTCCCCTTTTCCGCCGGGAGCGGCGCCTACATCCTGATGCTGTACGAGCTGGTGGACGAGGCCACCGACCAGTATTTCTGCTCCCTGGCGCAGGAACTGGATGTGGAGCTACGGGATGAGCTGCTGCCCTTTTTGTATCCGAACCAGTTTGTAAACTTTGACAACGATACCGAGGCGGTGGCGCTGGCAAAAACTCTCACGGAAGACTGTGAGACACAGCTTGATATGATAAAAGCCATCTATGAATTTGCCACCACCGAGATCTCCTACGACGACGCGAAGGCCGCCACCGTCACATCCGGATATCTGCCTGTGGTGGACGACACGCTGCACACCAAAACAGGCATTTGTTTCGACTACGCGGCCCTGATGACCTGTATGCTCCGATCCCTGGGCATCCCTACCAAGCTGCAGATTGGCTTTTCCGGGGATGTCAAGCACGCCTGGATCAGCACGTACCTGGAGGGGAAGGGCTGGGCGGACAACATTATCCGCTTTGACGGAACGGGGTGGGCCATGATGGATCCCACGTTTGCGTCCGAGATGGGCACCAAAGAGGCCGCCGATTATATCGGGGACGGAGAAAATTATACGCTGCAGTATTCCAGATAAGCGATCGGGAGGATAACCGAATGAAACAGAAACAAAAATTTTTATCGAACGCGGAGCTGGCCGCCTTTTTCAGCCAGATGGCCATGATCCAGCACTCCGGCATCCCGGCTGTGGAGGGCGTCACCATGATGGAGGAGGACGCCGAAGATGAGGAGACCAGAAAGCTGCTGGCGTCCATCCACCAGGTGATCGATGAGACCGGCAGCCTGCACCCCGCCCTGGAGGCGTCCAATGTCTTTCCGGGCTACGCCCTGAATATGGTGCGCATCGGGGAGCTGTCCGGAAATCTGGACGAGGTTCTGACCTCTCTCTCCGACTATTACGAGCGGGAGGACACTATCCAGAAAGAGATCCGCTCCGCCGTCACCTACCCTCTGGTCATGGTGGGCATTATGATCGCCATCGTGGCGATCCTGCTGATCCGCGTGATGCCGGTGTTCCAGCAGGTTTACCGGCAGCTGGGGAGCGATATGACCGGTATCTCCGGCAGCCTGCTGCACCTGGGGAACTTTCTCGGCAGCTACGGCTATATCATTCTGCTTGTGCTGGCTGTGCTGGGCGTGCTGGCGGTGTGGCTTGTGCGGAACAAAAAGATACAGCTCCCGTTCCTGCAGAATTTTTATGAAAAGATCGCCGCCGGACGGTTTGCCAGCGGCATGGCCCTCACCCTGTCCAGCGGGCTGGATACGGACGAGAGCCTGGATATGATCCTGGATCTGGTAAACGATGAAAAGATGAATGAGAAAATAAAGAAGTGCCGTGAGATGACCGCGGAGGGAACGGAATTTTCCGAGGCCCTGGCGCAGTCTGGCATTTTCGGCGGCCTGTATTCCCGCATGATCTCCGTGGGCTACCGCGTGGGTTCGGTGGATACTGTGATGAAAAAAGTGGCCCAGCGCTATCAGGAGGAAACCCAGGATCTGGTGAGCGGGCTGATCTCCGTGATCGAGCCTTCCCTGGTGGCTCTGCTGTCGCTGGTGGTGGGCGTGATCCTCTTGTCCGTTATCCTGCCGCTGCTGGGCATCCTGTCCGGCATGGGCGGGCTGTAACCTGAAAAAGGAGTGTCTGTATGTTTTCGCACCGGTTTGTAAAGAAAAAAACAATTTTTCAGATCATCCGCAAAGCGGCTCCACTGGCCGTCACTCTTGCGGTACTGGCAGGGTTTTATATGTCCGTGCTCTCTTTGTCCGGCACCGCGTCTGAGGAGCAGAAAAAAAATCTGGAATCCACTCTGCGCCGGGGGATCATGCAGTGCTACGCCCTGGAGGGCGCCTATCCGGAAAGCCTGGACTACCTGTTGAACAATTATCCGGTTTACTACGATAAGGATTCCTTTTTGATCGACTATCAGATCATCGGGCAGAACATCTACCCTTCGGTGTCCGTGATCCCGCGCAAGCGATGAATGGCGCGCGGCACCGGTGTAAATTGATATTAGGAGAAATCCGTGATGAAGAAGCAGAAACATTTTATGGTGGATTTTATATTTACATTGTCCCTCTTTGGTGTGTTCGCCGTTTCCGCCCTCCTGGTGGTGGTGATCGGCGCGAATGTTTATCGCTCCACGGTGAGCACTCAGGAGGCAAACGCTGTGAAGCGTATCTCTCTGGCCTATATCGCGGAGAAGATCCGCCAGAACGACGCGTCCGGAAACATCCGGGTGGGGGATGTGGAGGGGGAACCCGCCCTGATCCTGGACAGCACTTACGGCGACGACACCTACTCCACTTATATTTACACCTACGAAGGCAGCCTGCGGGAGCTTTTCGTGAAAAGTTCCGCCGAGCCCGCCCTGATGGCCGGACAGGCTATCACAGATGTGTCTTCTTTTTCCATCGAGCAGGCATCGGAGCAGCTGTACCGCATCACCGTATCCGATGAACAAGACAACATTCTGTCCATGTATGTGAATACCAAAAGCATCTGACACGCAGGAGAAGATTATGAAGCGTTCAAAATCCGGTTTATTTTTAATGGAAATGATGTTTGCCATCCTCTTTTTCTCGGTGGCCGGGGCCGTGTGCCTGCAGCTTTTCGCGAAAGCGCATATGCTCAGCCGGGACGCCGCCCTTTTAAACGAGGCCGTGACTCACTGCCAGAGCGCCGCAGCCATTCTGGAAAACGATGGGATGGACGCCCTGCCGGAATATTTCGGCGGAAGCCCCGCCCAGAGCGGCAGTTATCTGGTTCGCCTCGACGGGTCATATGACTGCTGGCTTCGCGTCACAGAGGACGACAGCGCCTACCACATTTCCGCGCTCCGGCCTGACACCAACGAATCTGTCTTCGCCCTGGAGCTGACCAAAAAGAACCGGTGAGATCCGGAAAGGATGTTTGCAGATGAAAAAAAAGACCGCCTCTATTTTTAATGTGGGGATTTCTTCTATATTAATCATTTTTATCCTGCTTTCTCTGGTGAGCTTTGCTACGCTTGCGCTGATCACCGCGCGCTCCGACTATATGCTGAGCCGGAAGTACGCGGATCGGGTGGAATCCTACTACGCGGCGGAGAACCAGGCGATCCAGAAATGGAACGCTTTAAACGAGCAGCCGGAAGGCGCTGAGGTCTCTTACCAGATTCCCATTAACGATTCCCAGCAGCTTGCGGTGACGCTGACGTTTTCCGAAAAGGATCAGCGCTACGATGTGAAGGAGTGGAAGACGGAAAATGTGGGAAACTGGGAGGCGGACGAAACCCTGCACCTGTATACCGGGGACTAAAAAGCCGCGGCTCACATCGGGAGTTAGAAAGCCGCGGATTATACCGGAAATCAGAAGGCTGCGGCTCACATCGGGAGTTAGAAAACCGCGGATATTTGCGGTTTGGAGGTAATTTATGAATACGATCGAACTTTTAAAAATCGCTTCGGAAAATAAGGCGTCCGACATTTTTATCATCGCCGGACTCCCCCTTTCTTACAAGGCAAACGGCATCCTGCAGTCTGTGTCCGCCGAAAAAATGATGCCCGTGGACACGGAAAATATGATCAAAGAGATCTACGACCTGGCCGGGAAGCGCAGCATGAAAAAGCTGACCGAGATCGGGGACGATGACTTTTCATTCGCGATCCAGGGCCTCTCGCGTTTCCGTGTGAGCACCTACAAACAGAGGGGCTCCTACGCCGCGGTGGTGCGTGTGATCTCCTTCAATCTGCCCTCGCCGGATGTGCTAGGTATCCCTGCAAGCATTATCAAGCTGGCAGACTTTGCCAAGGGCATGGTACTGGTGACCGGGCCCGCGGGAAGCGGAAAATCCACCACGCTGGCGTGTATGGTGGACTATATCAACCGCACTCAGAAAAAACATATCATCACGCTGGAAGATCCGCTGGAGTTCCTGCACCGGCATGAGCAGAGCATTGTGAGCCAGCGCGAGATCGCCACCGACACGGAAAGCTATCTGATTGCCCTGCGCGCCGCGCTGCGCCAGAGCCCGGATGTGATCCTGCTGGGGGAGATGCGTGATTACGAAACCATACAGACCGCCATGACCGCCGCCGAGACAGGCCATCTGATCCTGTCCAGCCTGCACACCATCGGCGCCGCAAACACCATCGACCGCATCATTGATGTGTTTGAGCCCACGCAGCAGCGGCAGATCGCCATTCAGCTCTCCACCGTGCTGCAGGCCGTAGTGTCCCAGCAGCTGGTGCCGGCCGTGAACGGCAGCCTGATCCCCGTCTTCGAGGTGATGACGCTCACGCCTGCCATCCGCAACATGATCCGCGACAATAAAGTGCCGCAGATCGACGGTCTGGTATATGCGTCCTCCAGCGAATCCATGATCTCGATGGACAACAATCTGCTGGCATTATACAAAAAAGGCGTCATCACAGCGCAGACCGCGCTGCAGTACGCCTCCAATGCAGAAATGCTAAAACGCAAGCTGGGGTAACCCGGCCTGCGTTTTTTTCTAGTTGCTGTGCTCCTCTTTCCAGTCTTTGATCTCCCGAAGGCGCTCCTTTATCCGGGCCTCCTGGCCCTGGCCTGTGGGCCGGTAATACTCCCGCCCGGCCAGGGAATCCGGCAGGCACTGCATATTCGTGAGTTTCTCCGCCGTATCGTGCGCATACTGATAGCCTGCGCCGTAATGCAGATTTTTCATCAGATCCGTAGGCGCGTTCCGCAGCCACAGCGGCACCGGCTCCGCCCGCTTTTCTTTCACATCTTTTTTGCACTCCTCGCACGCCACATACAGGGCATTGGACTTCGGAGCCATGGCCAGGTACGTGACCGCATGGGTGAGGTGCACATCGCACTCCGGCATCCCCAGAAAGTGGCAGGCCTGATACGCCGCCACTGCCACCTGCAGGGCCTGGCTGTCTGCCATTCCAACGTCTTCACTGGCAAAGCGCACCAGGCGCCGCGCGATGTACAGCGGGTTTTCCCCGCCTTCCAGCATACGGCACATCCAGTAGATCGCAGCGTCCGGATCGCTATTGCGCATGGATTTGTGCAGCGCGGAAATAAGGTTGTAGTGTTCTTCCCCGGTTTTATCGTAGAGAAGGGATCTGCGGCTGATGCACTGCTCCAGCCCTTCGTCTGTGACCGTGATGCCCTCCGCGCTGATCTGCCCGTTCAGCACCGCCATCTCCAGCGTGTTTAAGGCCGTGCGGGCGTCCCCATTGGCAAAGGCCGCGATGGCCCGCAGCTGCCGGTCTGTCATCTTCACATGGGAATTTTGAAAACCAGAGGGACTCTCCAGCGCGTTCTGCAAAAGCCGCACCAGGTCGTCCTCCTCCAGCGCTTTCAGCACAAACACCCTGCAGCGGGACAAAAGCGCCGCGTTCACCTCAAACGACGGATTTTCCGTGGTGGCGCCGATTAAAATGATGCTCCCTTTTTCCACGAAGGGCAGGAACGCATCCTGCTGCGCCTTGTTGAAGCGGTGGATCTCATCCACGAACAGCACCGTGCGTATTCCCATGCAGCGGCTGCTCTCCGCCCTCTGCATCACTTCCTTGATCTCCTTGATCCCGCTGGTGACCGCGCTGAAGTTGATGAAATCCGCTTTTGTGCGGGCGGCAATGATGCCGGCCAGAGTGGTTTTTCCCACGCCGGGCGGCCCCCAGAAGATCATGGATGAAATCTGGTCTTCCTCGATCAGCCGCCGCAGCATTTTCCCCGGCCCCAATAAGTGCTCCTGCCCCACAAACTGCTCCAGGCGCTCCGGGCGCAGGCGGCTGGCAAGGGGCGCAGTTTTTTCTCTGTCATCAAAAAGCGTCATCTGTTCCATGGCAAGTCCTCCTGCCTTATTATAGCAAACATCTGTTCGTCTGTAAAGATGTCCGGCAAAGCGCCTGTATGGTTTCCGGGATCAATGAATGGTTGCTCACTATACGTTACTGAATCGCCACTACTTTATAATCCTGATCCTCCACCGCTTTTTTCAGCACATCGTCCGCCACTTCCGCGCTCAGTGTAACTACGGCGGTGCCGGTCTCGTGGCTTACTTCCGCGCCTGCCACCTGGGGCAGCGCCTCCAGGGCCTTCTTTACTCTGCCGGAGCAGTGTCCGCACATCATACCTTCGATTTTCATTGTCTTTGTCATGTTTTTTCTCTCCTTTTCTTTTTTGATTCTTTTTTTGTCTTTGCTTGCATCATGTATCTTAAACAGATTCAGGCGCAGCGCGTTGGTGACTACGCAGAAACTGGATAAGCTCATAGCCGCCGCCCCGAACATGGGGTTCAGCTTCCAGCCGAACAGCGGGATCCACACGCCCATGGCCAGCGGGATGCCGATCACATTATAGAAGAACGCCCAGAACAGATTTTCGTGGATATTCCGCAGTGTGCCGCGGCTCAGTCGGATGGCTGCCGGCACATCGCTCAGGCGGCTTTTCATCAACACCACATCCGCCGCGTCGATGGCCACATCCGTGCCGGCCCCGATGGCGATGCCGATATCCGCCCGCGTGAGCGCAGGCGCGTCGTTGATGCCGTCTCCCACCATGGCCACTTTTCCTTTTTCCTTCAGGGAGCGGATCACGCTCTCCTTGCCGTCCGGCAGCACGCCCGCGATCACCTCGTCCACGCCCGCCTGCCTGCCGATGGCCTTCGCGGTGCGCTCGTTATCCCCCGTGAGCATGACCACGCGGATCCCCATGTTCTGCATCTCGCGGATCGCCTGGGGGCTGTCTTCTTTCATCACATCCGCCACGGCGATGATGCCCGCCAGCTTCCCGTCCTCCGAAAAGAACAGGGGCGTTTTGCCTTCCTCCGCCAGTTTTTCCGCCTGACGTCTCACCGCGTCCGGTATCTGAGCCTTTTCCCGGATGAACGCCAGGTTCCCGCCGCACAGCGCGCAGCCCTGCCGCCGGGCCGTCAGCCCGTTCCCCGGAAGGGCCTGAAAATCGGTCACTTCCTCCGGCGTCATGCCTTTTTCCTGTGCCATGTTCAGAACCGCCCGCGCCAGGGGATGCTCGCTCTTTTGTTCCAGCGCGCAGGCCAGGTTCAGCAGCTCCGCCTCCGATACGCCCTTTGCGGGCAGGATGTCGGTTGCTTTGGGCTCTCCCAGCGTGATGGTGCCGGTTTTATCCAGCGCAACGATATCCACTTTTCCGGCTTCTTCCAGGGAAACCGCCGTCTTGAACAGAATCCCGTTTTTGGCCCCCATGCCGCTGCCCACCATAATAGCCACCGGCGTGGCAAGCCCCAGTGCGCAGGGGCAGCTGATCACCAGCACGGAGATACCCCGCGCCAGGGCGAAGCCGATGCTCTCGCCCGCCAGCAGCCAGCCGATCACTGTGACGATCGCTATGCCGATCACCGCGGGCACAAACACCCCGGAAACCTTATCCGCCACTTTGGCGATGGGCGCTTTGGTGGCCGCCGCATCGCTGACCATGCGGATGATCTGGGACAGCGTGGTGTCCTCTCCCACCCTGGTCGCCTGGCATTTCAGGAAGCCGGACTGATTGATGGTGGCCGCGGACACCGGATCCCCCGCCGCCTTGTCCACCGGGATGCTCTCCCCTGTGAGCGCCGCCTCGTTCACCGCGCTGCTGCCCTCCGTCACGATGCCGTCCACCGGAATGTTCTCTCCGGGGCGCACCACAAAGATATCCCCTTTTTGCACCTGATCGATGGATACCGATACTTCCTCGCCGCCGCGGATCACCGTGGCGCTTTTCGGCGCAAGCCGCATCAGCCCTTTTAAGGCGTCCGTGGTCTTTCCTTTGGAGCGCGCCTCCAGCATTTTTCCCACCGTGATCAGGGTGAGGATCATGGCGGCGGATTCAAAGTAAAATTCGTGCATGTAATGCATCACGCCCGCCATATCGCCTTTTACCTGTGCGTCCGTCATGGCGAACAACGCGTAGGTGCTGTACACAAACGCCGCGCTTGACCCCAGCGCCACCAGTGTGTCCATATTGGGCGCTCTGTGCCAGAGGCTGCGAAAGCCGCTGATGAAAAACTTCTGGTTGATCACCATGATGATGGCGGTGAGCAGAAGCTGCAAAAGCCCCATAGCCACGTGATTGCCGCTCAGGAACGAGGGGACTGGCCAGCCCCACATCATGTGTCCCATGGAAAGGTACATCAGCACCGCCAGAAATCCCAGGGAGGTAAACAGCCGTCGCTTTAAAACCGGCGTCTCGTGATCCGCCAGCATATCCTCCTGCATCTGGGATGTGGCCGAAAGAACCGCGTTCCCGGCAGTGCTCCCTGTGGGCCCTCCATTGTTTCCAGGGGCGCTGCCCATTCCCGCTCCGTCCATCGGCGCCGCTCCATAGCCGGCGTTTTGAACCGCCGCCATAATGTCTGCATCCGATGCCGTGCCCTCCACTCCCATGGAGTTGGTGAGCAGGCTGACCGAGCAGGACTCCACCCCCGGCACTTTCGATACCGCTTTTTCCACACGGGCGCTGCAGGCTGCACAGCTCATGCCCGTGACCATATATTTTCTCATTTTCTGTCTCCACTCCTTCCTGGACGAAGTTCCATATAATTGCCTCTGCTATTTTTCACAGCGCGGCTGCACGCATTTGCTAACCACCATCGCTGTCCTTCACAATACAGAGCCTCGGCGGTTACTTCATCAGTTTCTGCAATACGGTGACCAGCTCATCGATCACTTCTTCTTTTCCCTCGTGGATATCCCGCACCACACAGGTTTTGATGTGGTTTGCCAGCAGCACTTTGTTGAAGCTGTTCAGAGCCGCGTTCGCCGCGGCCACCTGCACCAGGATATCCGGACAGTAAGCGTCCTTCTCCACCATTTTGCGGATGCCGCGGATCTGCCCCTCAATGCGGTTCAGCCGATGGATCAGATCTTTATATTCTTCCTGGGAGCGCTCCTTTGTCTTTCCGCTCTCCCCCGCTCTGCAGCAGCACGCAGTCTCTTTTTCCGCGGCCATATCTTTCCGCCCCCTTTATATATGTGTTTTTCCAGTGCGCCATTTTCAGCATATCTTTTTCCAAGATGCCTTCTTCCGGCACACCTTCTTTCAGTATACCTTTTTCTAGGATGCCTTCCTTCGCCGCCTCTTATGTGCGTGCTCCGAAAAGTATCCTCTCGTATTTCTACCATGTATACCCCTCTGGGGTATCTGTAGACAGTATATACCCTGTGGGGGTATATTGCAAGTGTTTTTTACACAAAAAAAAAGACTGCCGCTCCGGCAGATGAATGATCTGCCTTTGCCGCAGCCTTTGTCTCGCAGCGCAGTTTTCAGGATTCAAACAGGATCGTCTCGTCCATTTCTTCTGTTTTAATGACAATATACGGGTAGGACGGTTCTTCCGGTATGTTTTCCTCGCGCGGCCCCATCAGCTCAAACTTTACATGGATGCCGTCTTCCGCCAGGTAACATTCCTTCACGGTGATGCTGTATCCGCCGGTCTTCTGCTCCCCGAAGCCTCTGGCTATGTAGAGGTAGCCCCCGTTCTGGTAGCTGAGTTTCATCTCCTCCGCCTTATTTTCCGCGATGACGTCCGCCATTGCTTTGGGGATGGCGTCCTCCTCCAGCACGGTAAATTCCAGATCACGGATCTTGCCCTCCGGTTCCTTTTCCTTGCATCCTGCCGCCAGCATCACCATGATCAACAGGAATACACAGGCACATGTGCGTTTCCAGAAAATTTTCATATCATTCTCGCAGCCTTTTTTTATATTCTTATGAGAGAGCGGCTGCGGATATGTACTTTTTTCCATTTTTGCCCGTCGTTTTTCTTCTTTTCTCTGGGTCTCCCGAAATGTCCCCGCATCATTGCCCGTTTTTTATTTTACGGTCACTATGCAGGAAACTTTAATCTTTCCAACCGACACCATGATGGTCGCCGTACCTTTCTTTTTGGCCGTGATCTTTCCGTTTTTGTTCACCGTGGCAACCTTTTTGTTGGATGAAGTGTAGGTCAGCTTGCCGGTGCTGCCCGCCGGATAAAGCTTCGGCTTCAGCGTGTAGGATTTGCCCGCCTTCAGCTTCCCTTTCTTCGGCACATTTTTGATGGCTGTTACCGCCGGCCTTTTCACCGTAACTTTGATATCAAATTTCTTGCTGCCGGACTGCACGCGGATCTTGGCCGTGCCCGCGCTCACACCTTTCACAACGCCTTTGCTCGACACCTGAACCACTTTTTTGTTTGTGGATTTGTAGGTGACCCCGCTCTGGCTGGTGAGCGGCGTGATGACCGGTTTTATGGTTGTGTTCTTCCCTACAGTGAGCGAGAGGGTTTTCGGCAGGCCGGATATTTTGGTGGTCGCCACTTTCTGCGACTGAACGGTAATGTTCAGTTTCGCATAAGCCTTGCTCTTTAGCGTGACGGTAATGGTGGCTTTGCCCGCCTTCAATGCCGTGAGCTTGCCGGTGGTTTTATCCACTTTTACCACTTTCGGTTTGGAAGATGTAAAGGATGCCACGGAGTCTCCCTGTTTCATGCCCGTCACCAGCGTCTTTGCGGAAAACGTCTGCCCTTTTTTCATGGGAAGGGAGGTGGCGGTCAGCTTGATGGTTCCCTGAATCTTCGGAATCGTTTTTGTTTCTTTCTGTCCGCAGACGAAACACTTGCGCGCCGACACACCCGTGGCAAACAGCGTTGCCTGTTTTTCCACCGCATATTCCCCGAAGGAATGGCCTTTCGCGGGAATGACTTTTGTGGAACCCGGCTGAACCGCGCCGCAGACTGGGCATTTCCGGCACTCGCTTCCCGCGGCTGTGCAGGTAGGCTCTTTTACTTTTACTACTTCAGCTTCTGAAAATGCGTGACCTTTAGCAGGGATAATTTCCTCCTCCACATTGCCGCAAGCCGTGCACGTTTTCCGCAGGATGCCGGTATCCGTGCAGGTCGTCTCTTTTGTCACTTCTTCTGTAAATGCGTGGCCCGTAGCGGGAATCTCTTTCACAGAATCCGGCTCCACTTCCCCGCAGACCATACATTTCCGGCACTCGCTTCCCACCGTTGTGCACCCTGGCTCTGCGGTTGTAATCTGTTGATAATCGTGTCCCTTTGCCGGGATCGTCTCATCCTGCTTTGTGCCGCAAATCGTACATTCTCTGTGGATAACACCGTTTTCTGTACATGTTGCATCCGTCTGTGAAGAAATCTCAAAAGTATGGCCTTCACACGGCAGGAGCTGCAGGATTACTTCCAACGGTCCTGCTTCTGATACAATCCCCTGCGGAGCCATTGTATCATACGTATAAACCAGCTGGACTGGCAGCACAGTTTCTTTCGTAAATGTAAATAAACTTCCAGATTGTGTCATTCCATCTGGCGCAGACATTATCTGCACACGTTCTATATTTACATTCTCTGCCAATCTCGCCAGGTCAAATTCCCAGCCCGTATCGGTCTCAGTCAAATATACACTGGCCTGCTGATCGGAATAATAAATTGCCTGCTGACTCCCCGTATCCTCTGAACTACGATCTATGATACCACTTAGATCCAGCGCTGTAAGTTGATTATAGTTGCAGTTCAGCGTTTCCAGTGCAGCGTTTTCAGCTATATTCAATATTGTCAGCTGGTTATCATAGCAGCACAGCACCTTCAGCGCCGCATTTCTGCTCACGTCCAGGCTCTGCAGCTTGTTTTCAAAGCAGTACAGATCTGTCAGCTGGGAATTGCCGCTCACGTTCAGGCTGGTCATGCCATTTTCCTGGCAGTAGAGCACCGCAAGATTCGACGCACCGGACACATCCAGGCTGGCAAGAGTATTTCCTTCTTTATATAATGTCTGCCCCTGGCAATACAGTTCCGTTAAAGCAGGATTGTTTCCCACCTGCAGGCTGTTCAGGCAGTTGGCGCTGCAGTCCACGTACTGAAGCTGTCCAAGGCCGCTCATATCCAGAGAAGTCAGCTGATTGTTGTAGCACTCCAGCCTTTGCAGTTTTGGATTCTGGCTGATGTTCAGAGTCTCCAGCTTGTTCATAAAGCAAGTGAGGCTCACCAGCGCCGGGTTCCCAGTCACATCCAGAGAAGTCAGTTCATTGCCGAAACATTCCAGTTCCTCCAGTTCCTGATTTTGGGAGATGTCCAGATTTTTCACCAGACTGCTGGAACAGATCAGTTTTTTCAAATGGGGATTTCCCCGAAGATCTAAATCAGTTATCCCCTTCTCCCAGGCAATCTTATCCAGCCCTGTCGCTGTATCCTTCGTTGTTCCGTAGGAGTAATTGCTGCTGCAGTCCAAAACCTGCAGCGAAGGGAAGTATTCGATCCCCTGCAGACTCTGTATCCGCATATTTGCGCAGTTGATCTCTGTGACCGCGTTTCTTTCCGCCGCGTCCAGCATGTTATCTTTGTTTGTATCGATTTTTGATGTTATGTAAGACCGGAAATTATTGTCCGGGAAATAGTCTGCCGTCACCGCGACGCTTTCTTCCGATGTTTCGGCTGCCGCTGCCAGCAGCGCCTCCATATCTTCCGGAAATACATCGTCCGCATCCATCGGCTCCGCCGTGAGGATCAGCTCCGGCTCTGCATCTTCTGAGTCAATCGGCTCTGCCTCGGTTATTTCCTGTTCTGAATCAATCGCCCCGCCGTCTGTCGTATCCGCATCCAACTGCGCGCTGCTCGTTTCTGTCGTACCAATGCCTGACTGCGCATTATCTGCCTGCGTTGCATCTGCACCCGGCTGTGCATTGTCTGCCTGTGCCGTATCCACGTCCGACTGTGCACTGTCTATCTGTATCGCATCTGCGCCAGGCTGCACGCTGTCTGTCTGCATCGTATCCGCGCCCAACTGCTCGCTGCTCGTTTCTGTCGCGTTCACACCCGGCTGCACTGTACCTGTCTCCGGAAGCACACCATCCACTTGTGTTGCATCTGCGTTTGACTGCGTGTTGCTCGCTTCTGTCACATCTGCACTCGGCTGCGCAATATCTGTCTGCGTTGCATCTACGCCCGACTGCGCGCTGTTGTCTGCCTGTGCCGCATCCGCACTCGACTGTGCGCCTTCTGCCTGTGTTACATCCGCATTCGGCTGCGCAACATCTGCCTGTGCCGCATCTGTGTTCGGCTGTGCGCTGTCTATCTGTACCGCGTCCGCATCCGGCTGCGCGCCATTCGACACAAGCATCGCTGCCTGTTCCGGTTCCGGTTCGTATGATTCCGCAGCCATCTCCTGATTCACAGCCTGTACCTGCACTTCCGCGTCCGCCGCAGGCAGCTCTGCCGCCCCCGCAAACACACTTTGTGCCGCCAATAATCCGGTCAAAAGGATCGCCGAGATTTTCTTTTTCATATTCATTCTCCTCCTCATGAAACACAAGCCCGCTATTTCTCCAACACTTTGCGGTAGGGCGCAAGCATCCCTTCATTCATTTTATTCCCCATTTTTGATACAATTGTGGGAGAGGAAAGCAGGGCGCCTACCAGATACATTTTAATCACCGTCCCCTTCTTTTTCTGCGGGAAGTCGTACTGGCCGTGTTCTTTGTAGAACCGATGATCCGCCTTCATCATCCCCTGCATTAGATAGATCAGGTCGCGGAAGATCTTCATCCCGCCCACGCCGTAGAAATTCTGCGGCTGAACATAATGGTGCCGCAGGGCATAAACCAGCGTCTTCGCCAGCCGGTTCACGGCCTTGTCCGGGTCTTTTTCATCTGTGGCCACTCCGGCCAGGAAATTGCCGCCCACTTCCGCGCGGCCCTCCACGATCATCTGCAGATTGCTCTCTTTACTGTAGTCCCCGCAGACCAGGTAGCCCATGGGCATCCCCATGGTAACGGTGCGGTGCCCGTTGCAGAACTGGCGGTCGTCATACTGCTTAAACACCCAGCCCATGGAGTGATCCTCGATGGAAAACGCATAGATGATCGCCGCGCCGCCCTGGATGTCCTTTCTCAGAAATTCATCGAATTTATCTTTATAGATGCACTTGCCGGAAACCGCGCAGTGAAAGCATCCCAGGCACCCGCCGGTAAAGGGATACTCCCGGATATTCACCACCCTGCTTTTTAAAGGCAGCACGGCCCGAAAGCGCGCGATCATCGCCTGCAGCCGCGCATCGTCCTCCCGGCAGTCTGTGACGATGACCACATCCTTCCCCCGCACCGTCTTTTTCACCATATCGTTTTCCTTCGGCACCCGCGCCTGGATATGCGCGGCCGGAACCGGTTTTTCCGGAAGTGGTTCATAGCTGTCCTGCCGGATGCACCACTGCACATAGGAGAAGAAGTGCCTGGCTTCCCTCTGCCCTTTTTCCGTGAGCAGATCGTCCATGTCCGCCGAGAGCCCTTTGATAAATTTCATCCCCATATCCTGGCAGTTGTCCTGAATATAGCGGTGCGCCGTCACATCATAAAAGTGCTTGGATGTGGTGATCTGGGTGACAAACTTCCCTGAAAAATCCACGCCGGATTCCTTCATCAGCCGGATAAAATGGTGCAGCTGGCTGGGCGCGATAAACGTATATACCGGATAAGAAAACAGGATCAGATCCGCCTCTTTCAGCTGGTGCGCCGCGATCGTGAAATCTTTTGCCAGCGCCTTTATCTTCTGCCCCGCATGAATGACCTCGAACTGATGCTGCGGGAACTGTTTTTCTAAATATAAGACCGTCTGAAGTGTAATGCTGTACTTTCCCTTCGGACTTCCGTTTACGACTATAATCTTCATTGCCTGTCTCCTTGGATGTATTTGGGGTAAGTATAACACACCTTTTTATTTTCTTGCAACTTTTCTTCAAATTTTGTATACTGGGGTTATAGAAATTTCCGTCCGGGCGGGACTTCCCGTTTCGATCGGAAATGCGGACAACAGAAAGGAAATCGATATGCTGCGTTTTATCATTGTTGTGATCACTGTGGTGGGCTTCCTGATCCTCACGATCCCGGTGCTGATCGTGGAATGGATCATTGGAAAATTCAAGCCCTATGCAAGAGATATTTCTTCCCTGCGGATCGTGCAGGGCGCGTTTAAGCTGATCCTCTGGGAGACCGGATCAAAGATTGATGTGATTGGCTTTGAAAATGTGCCGAAAGACGAGACGGTTTTGTATGTGGCCAATCATCGCAGTTATTTTGACATTCTGCTCACTTACTGCCGCTGCCCCGGCCTGACCGGTTATGTGGCAAAGGACAGCATGGAGAAAATACCGCTCCTTTCCTTATGGATGAAGCGCCTTTACTGCCTGTTTCTCAACCGGACGGACATCCGCCAGGGATTGAAGACCATCCTGACCGGCGTGCAGCAGATGAAGAACGGCATTTCCATGTGTATTTTCCCGGAGGGAACGCGCAATACCGGCGAAAAATTGCTGCCTTTTAAAGAGGGCAGCCTGAAAATGGCGGAAAAGACCGGCTGTGCCATTATTCCCATTGCCATCACAAATTCCGCCGACATATTTGAAAATCATTTTCCGAAGATCCGGCCCACCCATGTGACACTGCAGTACGGGGAGCCCATCTATCCCGGGAAGCTCAGCAAGGAGGAGAAGAAATTTCTGGGCGCCTACACGCAGAAAGTCATCCAGGATATGCTGGATCATGCGCCTCAGAACACGTAATGTCTATTCTTTATCTGCATCCCTGTGAATGGAGCGCTGTGCGGAAAACCCTTCCGGATAGCGCTTTTTCAGTTTCTCAATGTTTGCAGCCAGCACATCTTCCAGTTCCGCGTCCAGCGCGGTGGCCGTCTCCGCAAGATACCAGGCGATATCCCCCAATTCCTTGAGCAGGTGCTCTCTGTCCAGGGCGTGCCCCTGTGCCAGGTGCTTCTTTACAATGTCGATCGCCTCGCCCGCTTCCCCGCACAGGCCCATCACGCCGTTTATCAAAACGTCCTTTTTATCCAGCTGCGGGTTCAGCGTGGTCATGGCAAGTTTCTGATATTCATTGATCGTCATAATTTTTCCTTTCTGGTGGTGGGATTTTGCGCCTTGTTTCTTTCCGCTTTCGCACCCGTTCTGCAATATACTATAACATCTCCCTCGCGTCCTTGCAACGGAAGTCGTGCATCAATCGACCCATGTCTGTATCAAACCATGATAAACATGATGATCTTCTTCCTTTGGGGATAAAAAATAGAGCAAAGGTTGTTGTTCCTCTGCTCGTTGTGGATAAGTATATTTTGACACACTATGCACTTTTGCGAACCCTATAGAACCCGGGATTTCTCTCCGGCGATCATGCCGCTCCCACACTCCCGGACAGCCATTTTTTCACTACTTTAACTTTTACATTTGCAATCTCTGCGATTTCTGATACAGGCGTCCCACGTTTGGACATAGATATGGCCATCTCTTGCGCCTTTTTCCGTTCACCGCGTTTTACTCCGCGACTTTCTCCGATCATCAAGCCCTCCTGATAAATTCTCTCCATTTCTCTACACATTTTTTGCACCCCTTTCGTTGTTTCTTTCAGTTCTCGCACCCGCTCTGCCAATTTGCCCTCTATAGAAGTTGGAAGTTCTCACTGGCTTTCATGCCATTCCCATACTCCCAGACAGCCATTTTTTCACAAGCCTGACACTCACATTCGCGGCCGCCGCAATTTTCGATACCGCCACTCCGTGTTTGGACAGATATATGGCCATCTCTTGAGCCTTTTTCCGTTCACCGCGTTTTACTCCGCGCCTTACTCCGCTTCTTTCTCCATCCATCCTGCCTTCCTGATAAATTCTCTCCATTTCTTTACACATTCTTTTTACCCCCTTCTCTGTCTCTTTCAGTTCTCGCACACGCTTTGCCAATACTTCACTGTACATCTCCCCTGCATTTTTGCAGTGGAAGTCGTGCATCAGACGGCCCAGGTCTGTATCGTCCTGACAGTCTGTGTTCACGTAGATGATATAGGATTCATCTCCAAAGTCCTTTCCGGTTTCTATAATCTGCTTTTTGATGTGGTAAATCGGGAGGCTGCCTCCCAGCACATCGTCCCGGGTTATGAAGATCACAAAGCTCTCCGGCAGTTCATCGAAGTTCTCGCCGGGATCCAACGTGTTCGCGTCCAGCAGTCCGCTGTAATAGCGGGCACGTTTCGGGGAGGCACCTTCTATCTCCCGCTGGATCTCCACGTCAAACATTCTTCCGTCTGTGCTGCGCGCCACACAGTCCATGGTGGCGGAGCGCCCCTGCAGATTCTTGAAATCTTTCTGCAGCACTTGTTCCAGCACTTTCAGCCCCACATCCTGCAGAATCACCTGCAGCACATATTCTGTGCAGGCTTTGTCTTTCAGTACGTTCCGCATGAACGCATCGTTCATCAGCGTGAACCCTTCCAGGATTTTCCGGTATTCCTCATAGCGTTCCCGCAAGATTTTCTTTTTCTGTACTCTCTTTTTTGACGCTTTCTCTTTTGCTATCTTCTTTTTTGATGTTTTCTTTGTTGATGTCTCTTTTTTCCGTACTTCTTTGTCCTGTGTTTCTTTTTTCACGTTACCACTAAAACTCCCATTTTACAAGTCTACCTATACTATCTACCTCAATGGCACATTCTTCAAAATACGATTTTTATATGTTTTTCATCTTCTATTTTGTGTTTGTGAATCATATTTTATATATTAAGTATCCTATCATACATTTTATAATTTTGCAATACTGTTTTTAATTATATTTCGTGAAAAATAAAAACCGCAGAAGCGGCTTTTGCAGCAATCTAATCTGCATCTGCCCGCTCCTGCGGTTCTTCTTTTCCCTTTACCTGTATAAAATTTTCAAAGTTCTTTTAATTTTAGCTTGGCTTTTTATTTGCAGGCTGTTTTATATTGTTCTTGCCGTTTGTATTTTTGCTGTTTCTATGGTTTTCCCACATTTCCATCTGTCGGAAATACCATCCGCTGAAAAAAGGTTTTATTTTACTGTAACTTTACAGGTCACTTTGATCTTTCCGGTCTGCACCGTTATAGTAGCAGTTCCTTTCTTCTTCGCTGTGATCTTACCCTTTGCGTTCACCGTGGCCACTTTCTTGTTGGAGGAAGTGTACTTCAGGGTTCCGGTACTTCCCGCAGGCGAGAACTTCGGCTTCAGTGTGTAGGTCTTTCCCTTCTTTACATTTACACTTTTTGGTACGTTCTTGATGGCCGTCACTGCAGGTCTCGTCACTTTCACTGTGACTACGAATTTCTTCTTGCCCGATGTGACCGTAATCTTGGCCGTGCCTGCTTTTATCCCTTTCACCACGCCTTTGGCGGACACGGTGGCCACCTTCTTGTTGGAGCTTGTGTAGGTCACTTTGTCCTGGCTGGTGACAGGCGTGATGGTGGGCTTTAAGGTTATTTTCTTGCCAATCTGCACAGAAGTGCTCTTTTTCAGACCGGAGATTGCTGTGGTCTTTACCGCAGGACTCTGCACCGTGATAGTGAAGGAACTCTTTGCGCCTCCTACTGTGGTGACGGTGATGACCGCCGTTCCTTTTTTCTTTGCCGTTACCTTGCCGGTCTTTTTATCCACCGTGGCCACTTTGGGCTTGCTGGACGTCCATGTTTTGATGGAGTCGCCTTTCTTGAGGCCAGTCACATACGATTTTGCCGCAAAGGTTTTCTTCACCTGCAGCGGGATCTTCTTCACGGTGAATTTCACAGCCGCTTTCAGTTTTGCAACAGACTTCGTCTGCTTCGCCCCGCACACGGAACATGTGCTGGTCTGTACGCCTGCTTTCAGAACAGTAGGCTCCATGGTGGTCTTGTAAGCGCCGTATGTATGAGCGGTCTTTGCAATGGTCTGCTCGCCGGTTATCGCGCCGCATACCTTGCACTGCTGATATTTTCTGCCTTCTTTGGCACAGGTGGCTGGCTCGTTTATGGACTGATAGTCATGATCTATTTTGGGCAGGGATTTCTCGGAACCCGCTGCCTTTTCACCGCAGATTGTGCAGACATTTGCGGCCTGCCCTTCTTCCGCACATGTGGGCTGCTTAATGGTTGTTTCCTGATAGTCGTGGGAGCCGCTAAGGTTTAGGGTGACGTTCAGATAACACTCTGCTTCCCATGTTTCAAATTCCTCCCATGGTGCATTTGGATTTCGATTATTGCATGTCATTATACCCGCAAAATAGGAATACGTTATTGTTTCCGGTATCTCCTCAGCGAAAAGCAGCGTGTTTCCATTCTGGCTCATCCCCGCAGGCTGCGATGTGATTTTCACATTGCCGACATTCCCAGTGCCAACCAATTTCTCCAGATTTAGTTCCCATCCATCTTTCGTATGCTCTAAAGCCACATCCCTGGTATTTCCATTATTGCTATTGCAATCCACCCACACGCCCTTGCTCTGCAGGTTCAGACTTGTAAGATGATTGTCATAACATGACAATCCGCCCAAACCTTTGTTATTGCTCACATCCAGGCTCGTCAATTGATTTCCATGGCAATACAGAAAAGACAGCAGGGTATTATTGCTCACATCCAGGCTCGTCAATTGATTTCCATGGCAATACAGAAAAGACAGCAAGGTATTATTGCTCACATCCAGGCTCGTCAATTGGTTGCCATGGCAATCCAGAGAAGACAGCAGGGTATTATCGCTCACATCCAAATTTGTCAAATGATTGTCTGCACATTCCAAAGATGACAGATTGGGATTGTTGCTCACATTTAAGCTCGTCAGCTGATTGTCGTTACAATCTATCCTTGTAAGCGCAGGATTTCCACTCACATTCAGACTCGTCAGCTGATTACTTATGCACACCAAATCTGCCAATGCAGGGCTGCCGCTTAAATCCAGGTTTGTCAGTTGATTTTCATGGCAATTCAATGCTGTCAGCGCTGGGTTCCCGCTTATATCCAAACTCGTCAGCTGGTTTGCATAGCACTCCAGGTCTGTCAGCTCAGGATTCCCGCTCATATCTAAACTCGCCAGTCGATTATTACTGCATCCTAAATATGTCAGTGTGGGATTGCTGCTCACATCCAGGCTTTCCAGGTTGTTTACACTGCAATACAGTTCTTTCAGCGCTGGATTTCCACTCACATCCAGACTTGTCAGCTGATTATAACCACAATTCAAATCTGTCAGCTTTGGATTTCTGGTCATGTCCAGGCTTTCCAGTCGATTAGCCCTACACCACAGATATGTCAGTGCAGAGTTGCTGCTCACATCCAGGCTTGTCAAGTAGTTTACACTGCAATTCAGTTCTGCCAGCGCTGTATCTCCGCTTACATTCAAGCTCATCAGGGCATTTTCACTGCAATCCAGCGTTATCAGCGTAGGAACATTGCTCGCATCCAAGCTTGCCAGTTGACCATGTGTGCAATCCAGTTCTGTCAGTGCAGTCCCGCTCACATTGAGATTCGTCAATGGGTTTCCCCAACAATTTAAGTCTGTCAAATCAGGCTTCCCACTCACATCCAAGCTTGTCAGTTGGTTTCCCCAACAAGCCAAATATGTCAGTTCGGGGTTATCGCTCACATCCAGACTCGTCAATTGGTTTTCCCCACAATTCAAAGACGTTAGTGCTAAGTTATGGCTCACATCCAGACTCGTCAATTGGTTTCCCCCACAATCCAAAGACGTTAGTGCTAAGTTATGGCTCACATCCAGACTCGTCAGTTGGTTTCCCCAACAACCCAAATATGTCAGTTCGGGGTTATCGCTCACATCCAGACTCGTTAGAGCATTTTCACTACAGTACAGATTCTCAAGCCGGTAAAAATGTTCTATCCCTGTTAAATCTGTTATGCCCATATCTGAAACATATATGTACTCTATATTCTCTATTTCCTCCGGGCTCAGTATTCCATCTGCATTTGTATCCAGATCTTCTGAAACGTAGCTGCGAAATATTTCATCCGGGAAATTGGTTCCATCAATAACCACATCTCCAACCTCGGATGCCACTATCGGTTCCGCACCCAGTTCCTCAAAAGGCTCCAATAGCTGTGTTTCCGCTGTCAGGATAAGCTCCTCCTCCGCATCGGTCATTTCCTGATTATATTCTGCTTCGGTTGTTTCGGCTGTCTCGAACTGTGGTTCCGCAATGGAAACCTCTGGCAGGATTTCTGTTTCCACAGTTTCCGGCTGGCTTTCTGCGCCCGCAGTCTCTGGCTGCGTTTCTGCTGCTGTCTCCTGTTCCGGCGCTGCTGTTTCTTCCTGCCATACCAATTCTGTCTCTGCCACAGGCGCATCTGTCAATGGCATTTCTTTCTCCGCCGGAGCTGGCGCTGCGAAATCCTGCGGTATTGCTGTCTCTGGCGTCAAAAGTTCTTCATCCTGCGCCACAGGTACTGTATCCTGTGTTGCGTCTTCCTGCGCTGCGGGTTCTTCACCCTGCATCATTTCCTGTGGTGCCATTGCCTGCGGCATTTCTTCCGCCATAGCCGGGGCCATGCTCTGCACGACCAACAGCCCACACAAAACCATTGCTGCTGCTTTTCTTTTCATTACTCTGCCTCCCTTTTCCTTGATGTTATATTTTAATTTTTCTACTTGTTGTAGATTTGTAAAAATTATAGATTCATAAAAACGTTCTAGTATGTACACCCCGTTTTATTTCACCGTTACCTTGCAGGTCACTTTGATCTTTCCGGTCTGCACCGTTATGGTGGCAGTGCCTTTCTTCTTCGCCGTGATCTTGCCCTTTGCGTTCACAGTGGCCACATTCTTATTGGAGGAAGTGTACTTCAGGGTTCCAGTACTTCCCGCTGGTGAGAACTTCGGCTTCAGTGTGTAGGTCTTTCCCTTCTTTACACTTACGTTCTTTGGCACATTCTTGATGGCCGTCACCGCAGGTCTCGTCACTTTCACTGTGACTACGAATTTCTTCTTGCCCGATGTGACCGTGATCTTTGCCGTGCCTGCTTTTATCCCTTTCACCACGCCTTTGGCGGATACGGTGGCAACTTTTTTGTTGGAGCTTGTGTAGGTCACTTTGTCCTGGCTGGTGACAGGTGTGATGGTGGGCTTTAAGGTTATTTTCTTGCCAATCTGCACAGAAGCGCTCTTTTTCAGACCGGAGATTGCTGTGGTCTTTACCGCCGGACTCTGCACCGTGACAGTGAAGGAACTCTTTGCGCCGCCCACTGTGGTGGCGGTGATGACCGCCGTTCCTTTTTTCTTTGCCGTTACCTTTCCGGTCTTTTTATCTACCGTGGCCACTTTGGGCTTGCTGGATGTCCAGGTTTTGATGGAGTCGCCTTTCTGCAGGCCGGTCACATACGATTTTGCCGCAAAGGTTTTCTTCACCTGCAGCGGGATCTTCTTCACGGTGAATTTCACAGCCGCTTTCAGTTTTGCAACAGACTTCGTCTGCTTCGCTCCGCACACGGAACACGTGCTGGTCTGTACACCCTCCTTCAGAACGGTCGGCTCTGTGGTGGTCTTGTAAGAGCCATATGTATGAGCGGTCTTTGCAATGGTCTGCTCGCCGGTTATCGCGCCGCATACCTTGCACTGCTGATAACTTCTTCCTTCTTTGGAACAGGTGGCCTCCTCAATTATAGTTTCGTTAACATGGCTTATTTTGGGCAGAATCTGTTCCTCAGTTATCTCGCCACACACCGTACACTGCTGATAGCTTTTGCCTTCTTTGGCACAGGTTGCCTCCTCGATTACAGTTTCGTTAACATGGCTTATTTTGGGCAAAATCTGTTTCTCAGTTATCTCGCCGCATACCGTGCACTGCTGATAGCTTTTGCCTTCTTTGGAACAGGTGGCCTCCTCGATCACAGTCTTGTTGACATGGCTTGTTTTAGGTAAAATCTGTTCCTCAGTTATCTTGCCACACACCGTGCACTGCTGATAGCTTTTGCCTTCTTTGGAACAGGTGGCCTCCTCAATTACAGTTTCATTGATGTGGCTCGTTTTGGGCAAAATCTGTTCTTCAGTTATCTCGCCACACACCGTGCACTGCTGATAGCTTTTGCCTTCTTTGGCACAGGTTGCCTCCTCGGTTACGGTTTTGTAGACATGACCTGTCCTGGGCACGGATTTCACGGGACCCGCTTCTTTTTCACCGCAGATAACGCAGATTTTCGCTATCTTCCCTTCTTCCGTGCATGTGGGCTGCTTGATCACTGTTTCCTGATAGTCATGTGAGCCACTCAGGTTTAGAGTGACATATAACAGATCATCCGTTTCTTCCCCTGTTTCTGGGTTTAAGCATTTTCCTGCTTTATAGGAATATTCCAATGTCTCCGGTTTTTCTCCCGTAAAGGATAGGATGCCGCCGCTCTGATTCATTCCGGCATACTGTGATGTGATCTTTACATTGCCAACATTCTCGGAACCGACCAGTTCTTCTATGTTCAGAGTCCATCCATCCTTTGTATGTGTCAGGTTTGCCTCCCCGGTATTTCCATATCCGCTCAATTCACAGTTTTTCTGCTGCAGATTCAGACTTATCAGGTGATTATAGTCGCAGTTCAGCGATGTCAGTGCGGGGTTGTTGCTCACATCGATCATTGTCAGGTCATTATATTTACAGTCTAAATATTCCAGCGCAGGATTCCCACTCACATTCAGATTTATCAGATTATTAAATCTACAATTCAACCACGTTATCGAGGGCGTACCGCTTATATCCAAGCTCGTCAGTTGACCACCCGAGCAGTCCAGTTCCGTCAGCGCAGTCCCGCTCACATTCAGGCTCGTCAGCTGATTTCCGTAACAATACAGATTGGCCAACTCAGACTTTCCGCTCACATCCAGGCACATCAATTGATTATAGGCACAGTCCAAACATGTCAATGCAGGATTGCCGCTCACATCCAGACTCGTCAGTTGGTTCTTACGACAAGTCAATTTTGTTAGTGCAGGATTGCTGCCCACATCCAGACTCTCCAATTGATCCTGATCGCAGCCTAAATATTCCAATGCAGGATTGCTGCTCACATCCAGACTCGTCAGTTGGTTTTCGCCACATCCCAAGTTTTTCAGCTCTGGGTTTTTGCTTACGTCCAGATCTGTCAATTTATTTTTATCACAATACAATCCTATCAGCGCAGGATTCCCACTCACATCCAGGCTCGTCAACTGATTGCCCCCGCAATCTAACCTTGTAAGTGCAGGATTCCCACTTACATCCAAGCTTGTCAGTTGAGTGTTATAGCAATTCAACATTGTCAGTTCAGGATTCTCGCTCACATCCAGTTTCATCAGTTGGTTGCTATCACAGCTTAAGTCTTTCAGCTCAGGATTCCTGCTCACATCCAGACTTGTCAAAGCATTGCCGATGCAACTCAGTGATATCAGCCCAGGATTCTCGCTCACATCCAGACTTGTCAGTTGGTTGTCCCAACAATTCAAAGACGTTAGTGCTGGATTACTGCTCACATCCAGATCCGTCAGTTGATTTTCAAAACACCATAATACTTCCAAGTTAGGATTCCCGCTTACATCCAAGCTCGTTAAGGCATTTCCATCGCAGTACAGAGAATGAAGCTGATAAAAATGTTCTATCCCTGTTAAATCTGCTATGCCCATATCGGAAACATCCATGCTCCATATATCCTCTATTTCCTCCGGGCTCAGTATTCCATCTGCATTTGTATCCAGAGCATCTGAAGAAACATAGCTGCGAAATATTTCATCCGGGAAATTGGTTCCATCAATAACCACATCTCCAACCTCGGATGCCACTGTCGGTTCCGCACCCAGTTCCTCAAAGGGTTCCAGCGGCTGGGTTTCCGCTGTCAGGATAAGCTCCTCCTCTGCATCGGATATCTCCGAACTGTATTCTGTCTCGACTGACTCGGTTGTTTCGGCTGTCTCGGACTGCGGTTCCGCAATGGAAACTTCTGTCAGGTTTTCTGTTTCCACAGTTTCCGGCTGGCTTTCTGCGCCCGCAGCCTCCGGCTGCGTTTCTGCTGCTGTCTCTTGTTCCGGCGCTGCAGTTTCTTCCTGCCATACCAGTTCTGTCTCTGCCACAGGCGCATCTGTCAATGACATTTCTTTCTCTGCCGGAGCTGGCGCTGCGAAATCCTGCGGCATTGCTGTCTCTGGCGTCAAAAGTTCTTTATCCTGCGCCACAGGTACTGTATCCTGTGTTGCGTCTTCCTGCGCTGCGGGTTCTTCATCCTGCATCATTTCCTGTGGTGTCATTGTCTGCGGCATTTCTTCCGCCATAGCCGGGGCCATGCTCTGTACGACCAGTAGCCCACACAAAACCATTGCTGCTGCTTTTCTTTTCATTGCTCTGCCTCCCTCGTTTTATCATATAATGCTTTTACTATCTCGACTGCGTCTCGATGGAACTGCTTGCCAAGCGCCGACTGATGCAAACATCATCGGTGTTTTTCTCATATTTCCATCATATTATAATATTTCTTTTTTTAATATACAAGTATGATATTCTGTTATGATATTCATTTTTTAATATATTTTTATATTACATTTTTACATTACACATATATCTATGCGTCTCACGCAGAAATGTCTTCCTGCCCCGCGCAGATTCTGAAATGATTCTGTCGTTCCGCACCAGTCCATCCTCGCCTTATTTTCATTAACATATTAGCACATACATCTCAATTGAGCAATATTTTTATTACATGTGAGTTCTATTTTGTTGTTCTTTTGAGCAATATAATAAGTGCAGATGGAGGTTTTTTATGGACGTAATAGAGAGAATTGATGATTTAATGAAAAAGCGTCACTGGTCTGATTACAGGCTGGCTGTTGAATCCGGCCTGTCTTCTTCTACGATTGCCAATATTCATCGCCGAAATACAACCCCCTCCATTTCCACTTTAGAAGCAATATGTTCTGCCTTTGGGATTACCCTTTCGCAGTTTTTCGCCGATGACAGGCAAATCGTTCAGTTGAGCAAAGAACAGCAGGATTTATTTAACCGTTGGGTCTCATTGACAGAAAAACAAAAGCAGATTATTTATGATTTAATTAAAGAAATGAAATGATCCGGAGATTGTGCCAAAGCATCCCAAGCTGGAACTGCAAAGGAAGCGAAACGATTAGGGAATCAAATTGGTTAGGTGGCAAAACACTAAAGCGAATAAAACAAACCGCAGAAGCGGCTTTTGCAGCAATCTAATCTGCATCTGCCCGCTCCTGCGGTTCTTCTTTCTTAGTGCTTTATTTTTCCCAGGGTTTTATAAAATGGTTTCTGTTTAAAACCTACCCCTGTCCATCAGGCTTTAAAATACCTCAAAGCTCTCATCGAATCCGTCGAACTCATCCGCCATGCCTTCATCCACGTATTCGCCGTCCATCGGCGCCTCCGTGTATATTTCCCCGTCCACAGGGGCTTCCTCGCCCGCCGGAACTTCCTCTGCTGCCGGAACGGCCTCCGCGCCGTCCGCAGCATCTTCCTGGGGATCTATGGCTTCTTCCAGGATATCCATGATCATGTCGTAGAGCAGTGTCTTATCCGCGTCTTCCAGATAGCTTTCCGCCAGGAAGTTCTCGGAGTCTTTGAATATCAGTCTTCTCACATATTTGTCCAGCTGCTCCAGCTTTTCGTCATCATAGATCCGTTCCGGAGCCAGGGTGGATGTCTCTTTTACAATTTCCTGGCTGATCTGCGGATTTGCGGCCTCCTCCGCCGCGATGGCCTCCACGCCTGTGGTGAGCACGCGCAGCAGATATTTTTCTATCTTGTCCTGGAACTGCTGCCCGGCGTCGCCTTCCAGGTATACCGTGCGGCTGCCGTCCTCGCTGACCACGATGCCGCCGTCAAACATGGTCTCCAGGTCTTCTTTCACCGCATCGTATACTTTGCGGTCTTCCTCGTTCAGATTGTCCGGTGTGGGACCCTGCAGCTCTGCCTCTGTCACGGGTTCTTCAGGAATCGTTTCCTGGCCGTCCACAAGTGCGCCGTCCACGATGGTGCCATCCACAGGCGGTTCATCCTGCCCGTCCACTACCGTGCCGTCCACCGGAAGCTCACCCTGGCCGTCCACTACCGTGCCGTCCGCCGGAAGCTCGCCCTGACCGTCCACGACTACGCCATCCACTACCACGCCGTCCACCGGCGCGTCTGTGCTTTCTGTATCTCCGCCGAAGGTCTCGCCGGAAACTTCCCATGCAGCCCATTCGTTGTTTTCTGTCTGCTGCTCAGACTGCTCCTGCACGGTCTGGGTGGTATCCGCCTCCTCTACCGGAGCGCCTGCGCTCTCCAGGATGGTGGGGTCGGTGTTTTCCAGGATATTCTCCTCCTGCGGGAGTTCCGCGGTGCCGGCATCGATCACCACGCCGTCATCCGTGAGGCCGCCGTTTGCCATTATTTCTTCTTCCTGTGCCTGTCTTGCAGCTTCCAGCGCGGCCTCCTCCGATGCCTGCGCCTGTTCTTCCGCCGCTTTCTGCGCCTCCTCGGAAGCGCCCGCATCGCCCGCCACGTTTGCCTGCACGCGATCCAGCGTGGCTTTCAGCTGCACGATGTCGTATTCCTGCTCCGCGATCTCTTTCATCAGCTCCGCGATCTGTTCGCTCTGATCCGGGTTGATGGTCACATTGTATTCATTGGAGACATCGTTCAGGATATTTGTGATGTCTTCCACATTGGTGACGTTGTTTTCGATCACCTGCACTTTTGTCTCGTTGATCACAGCGGTGGCTTTGCTCTGCCCCACTTCGTTCGCCAGATTTCCGGTGGTCACCAGCTCCTGGTTGGCCAGTTCCACTTTTACCGGATCCAGCACTTCGCGGCTCGCGTTCTCGTAAGCCATGATCACGCCGGTAAGCGCGCCGGTGCCGGACACCTTAAACGGGCACGCCGCCACCACCTGGCAGTTTGTCACGCCGGATGTGGACAAGGTGGACGCGATCATGTTGCAGGTCACCCACTCCAGATTCGCCGTTTTTACCTGGATGCCGCCGGAGCTTGTGGGGTTCACCAGCGCGCAGCTGTAAGTGTGGGTGCCGATCTGTTCCAGCGGAACATAGGATCCCAGATGATTGCGCTCATCGGTGTTGTTGATGTAGATGATCTCCACGCCATCGTAGGTCACGCCGAAATAGCGCATCATGGTATCCATCTGATCCTGCGACAGATCTGCCCCCAGCGTCACCACTTTCCGGCTGTCCGCCATGGCCGGCATTGTAAAGCCCAGGGCCAGGCAGGCGCCCAGCAGTATACTTCCCAACAGTTTCTTTTTCATACCTTTTTTCCTCCTTATTGCTTATTCTTTCCTCGTCAACGCTTCTACGATTTTTTCAAAATGCATAAAATGCGATGCCTTTACCAGTACCGTATCTCCCGCCTTTATCCAGCGCGGCAGCCCCGCGAGGGCCTCGTCCAGCGTGGCGGTCTCTATGACCTCCATGTTCGGGTTCGCCTTTTTTGCGGCCTGCGCCAGATAGTGGGAGAGCTGTCCCACGCAGACGCCCAGCTGTATGTCCAGGCTGCCCTCCACGCGCCCCACCTGCTCGTGCAGTTCGCGCTCATGCTCACCCAGCTCGCCCATGTCGCCCAGAATGGCAACCCTTCTTCCAGGGGCGTCTCCCAGCACCTTCAAAGATGCCTCCATGGATGCCGGATTCGCGTTGTAGCAGTCGTCCACCACGGTGATCCCGTTCTCCTCTATGATGTGGAACCGTCCGCTCAGGGCTTCCAGTTTTTCGATGCCCCGCCGGATCTCCTCGTTTTCCATCCCCAGGATCATTCCCACCGCCGTGGCCGCCAGGGCATTGCGCACCATGTGGATGCCTGGAATGGGGATCTTCACGGAAAAACTGCCTTTTTTGTCGTGGATCACACAGTGGATCCCTTTCAGTCCCATTTGCTGTATATCAGAAGCCCACACATCGTTGGCCTTTTCCATGCCAAAGAAGCAGGGCGGGATTCCTTTTACGTCCCGCAGCGCGGAAAGTTTGTCGTCCTCCCCGTTCAGAACCACTGCGCCGTCCGGCGAAAGGAAATCGAAGATTTCCGACTTTGCCCTCAGCACGCCGTCCCGGTCGCCCAGATATTCCAGGTGACAGTTGCCGATGTTGGTGATAACACACACATCCGGCCGGGCGATCTGGCTGAGCCGGTGCATCTCCCCGAAGTGGTTGATGCCCATTTCCAGCACGGCCACCTCGTCTTCTTCCCGCAGACGGAACACCGTGAGGGGGAGCCCCAGCTCGTTGTTAAAGTTCCCCAGCGTTTTCAGAACCTGGTATTTTTCCGAGAGCACCGCCGCGATCATCTCTTTGGTGCTGGTCTTTCCCACGCTCCCGGTAACGCCCACCACTTTGATATCCAACTGCTGCCGGTAAAACTCCGCGATGGCCATGAGCGCCTTCAAGGTGGATTCCACCTGAATATACGCACCCTTCGGCTCCTGCGGGGCTTTCTCGCAGAGCACGCACAGCGCGCCCTTTTCATAGACATCCGGTATGAACCGGTGACCGTCCACATGCTCGCCCGCAATGGCGGCAAACAGGGAACCCGGCCCGGCTTTCCGGCTGTCCGTAGTAATGTCGGACACCTCTGTCAGAAAGTCGGTCTCCGGCCCGCTGTAGCTTCCGCCGCAGGCCGCCGCTATATTTTTCAATGTGAGATTTTTCATTCTGCTATCCTTTTATATTCATGATTACAGCGTCAAAAGCCCGAATCCACGGTATGCTTGCATACCGGTGGATGAGAGGCTTTATGACGCGCCCCAACATGAGGAAGAAGTGGGGCAGGGGCCCCATGGATTCCGAATGTTGGGTAGGATTGTGGGAGCTGCGAAGCAGCGTAACAATCCGTAATCGCTTTTGACGCCCGAATCATATTCATATATTCACTTTTCATTCCATTCTGGGATTTCCCCGTTCACGGCTCTGTCAACTCAGCTTTCCTGTTTGCGACTTTGCCTGATCCAGGCTTTCCCCATTCAACTGCCTTATCCGGCCTGGCTCAGCCTTCTACTCGTTCACGGTCTTTCGCCCCATGGACACTTCGATCAGTTTTTCACACAGATCCTCGTAAGACATCCCCAGCGCCGCCGCCTCCTGCGGGATCAGGCTGGTGGGCGTCATGCCCGGCAGGGTGTTCGCCTCCAGGCAGTAGATGCGTTCTTCCTCATCCACCATGAAGTCCATGCGCGCGTAACATTCCAGCCGCAGCGCATGGTACGCTCTGACCGCGCACTCCTGTATCCTCCGCGTAAGCTCCTCGCTCACGTTCGCGGGGCAGGTCTCCACCGTGCTGCCCGGCTCGTATTTGTTCTTGTAATCGTAAAACCCAGAGATGGGCGCGATCTCCACAATGGGATAGGCCACGCCGTCCACCACCGCGGCGGTGAGCTCTCTGCCTTGGATATACTGCTCCGCCACCAGCTGGTCTTCATAGGTAAAGCCGTCCTCCAGCGCGCGGGCAAATTCTTTCTCGGTGTGCACGATGCACACGCCCACGCTGGAACCGCCGCAGGCTGTCTTCACCACGCACGGCAGCTTCATGCCGATCTGCGCCGCGCTCACCAGTCCGTCTTTTTTGTGAAGCACCGTTCCATCCGGCGTGGGCACGCCGTTTTCCCGGAACAGCTGCTTGGCGACCGTCTTGTCCATGGCGAGGGCGCTCCCGAAATATCCGCTGCCCGTATAGGAGATGCCCATCAGTTCAAACGCCGCCTGGATCCTGCCGTCCTCCCCGCAGGCTCCGTGCAGTGCGAGAAAAACCATATCCGCCGCTTTGCACACTTCCAGCACGCCGGGTCCAAAAAACGATCTGCGCTCTGCCCGCATGGCCGGTATCCGATCGTCAAAGCTCTTTATGTACGCCACATCCGCGTCCAGATCATACACATCGCTAAAAGCGCGGGCCGGATCCAGGTCTGCGTTCCCCACAAACACATCCACCAGGATGGCCTGATGCCCTTTTTTGCGGAGCGCTCTGCACACATCCGTGCCGGATACAATGGAAACCGCGCGCTCCGTGCTGGTGCCTCCCGCCAATACCACAACCTTCATACGTCTCCGTTCCTCCCACACTAAAGTATACCTAAAAGGAAGTCACAATACAAGTGTATCATCACTTCCTTTCCCTTAAATCTTTATTATTATTTTATTTACTTTCTAAAATTTTGTTCAGACTTACGATCTTCACGCTCAGCACAAAAATCTCCGCCGCGATGGCCAGTTCCTCCGGCGTTGGGTAAGACGGCGCGATGCGGATATTGCTGTCCTGCGGGTCTTTGCCGTATGGGTAGGTGGCGCCCGCCTCCGTCATCACCAGGCCCGCCTCCTTTGCCTTCGCCACAATGGCTTTGGCGCAGCCGGGCAGGGCATCAAAGGAGATGAAGTAGCCGCCGCGCGGGCGCAGCCAGGAACCGATCTCCAGTCCGGTGAGTTCCTTGTCCAGCACGTTCAGCACCGCCTCAAATTTTGGCCGCATGATGTCCGCGTGTTTTTTCATGTGCGCCACCATGCCGTGGATATCCTTAAAATACCGCACATGGCGCAGCTGGTTCAGCTTGTCGTGGCCGATGGTCTGGATGCGCATATGCTCGCGGATGAATTTCAGGTTCGCCGGGGAAGCCGCCATGGCCGCCACGCCGGAACCCGGAAAGCTCACCTTGGATGTGGAGCAGAATTTAAACACCATATCCGGGTTGCCCTCTTTTTTGCACTCCATCAGGATCTCGATCAGGTGATCCTGCTTGTCGTCATACAGGTGATGGATGCCATACGCGTTGTCCCAGTATATGCGGAAATCCTCCGCCGCCGGTTTCAGGCGCGCAAAGCGGCGCACCGTCTCGTCTGAGTATGTAATGCCCTGCGGGTTGGAATATTTCGGCACGCACCAGATGCCCTTCACCGCCGGGTCGTTGTTTACGTAGCTTTCTACCATATCCATGTCCGGGCCGTCCTCGGTCATGGGGATGTTGATCATCTTGATGCCAAAGTATTCCGTGATGGCAAAGTGCCTGTCGTACCCCGGCACCGGGCAGAGGAATTTCACCTCGTCCAGCTTGCACCAGGGCGTGCTGCCCATCACGCCGTGGGTCATGGAGCGGGCCACGGTGTCGAACATGATGTTCAGGCTGGAATTTCCGTAAATGATGATCTGGTTCGCGGGCACCTCCGTCATGTCCGCCAGCAGCTGCTGCGCCTCCGGAATGCCGTCCAGCACGCCGTAGTTGCGGCAGTCCACGCCGGTCTCGCACTTTAAATTTGAGGTGCTGTTCAGCACATCCATCATGCCCATGGCCAGATCCAGCTGCGCCGCGGAAGGTTTCCCGCGGGACATATCCAGGTGCAGATCCTGCGCCCGGATCTCCTCAAACTTTTTTTCCAGTTGTTCCTTTTCTTTCTGCAACTCCTCTTTGCTTCGATCCTTGTACGCTGTCATTTTTTCATTCTCCTCATCTTTTATAGTCATCCCCTCTGCGGGGCTGTGACTCACTGCCTTAAATAAATTCCCTGAGACTCGATCCAGTCATCGATGTCCTCGATGCACTCCTGCGCCCAGGTGGGGCTTAACGGCTGTTTCGCCTGCCCGTCTTCTTCTCGCTGTGTTTCCGGCTTCCGGCTCTCCTCCAGCCTCCGATTCTCTGCTTCCAGCTTTTGGCTCTCCGCCTCCGGCCTCCGGTTCTCTGTTTCCGGCTTCCGCCTCTCCTCCTGCTTTGGCTCTTTTTCTTCCGGCCTCAGTATTCTCTCCTTCTCACTCATGGCTGATCCTTCCTTTCTCCTGCACACAACATCCATCCTAATCCTGCTCTTTGCGGTTGAAGAATCCTTCCTGCCCCAATTCCTGCGTCCGCACGCTGCCCCGCACCTTAAACTGCAGCTCCGGATTTTTGATGCTCACCCTGGTCTCGTCCGGCACGGAGGATGTGATAAACGCGTTGCTTCCTATGACCGCGCCCTCTCCGATAACGGTCTCTCCTCCCAGAATGGATGCCCCGGAGTATACGGTCACATTGTCTTTTAAGGTGGGGTGGCGCTTTGTGTTCCGCAGAGACTGGCCGCCTCTGGTGGAAAGCGCGCCCAAGGTAACGCCCTGATAGATCTTCACATTTTTCCCGATCTCGGTGGTCTCGCCGATCACCACGCCGGTTCCGTGGTCGATAAAGAAATATTCTCCGATCACGGCGCCGGGATGTATGTCGATCCCGGTGATGCTGTGCGCGTGCTCCGTCATGATCCTGGGGATCAGCGGCACGCCCAGCACATGCAGTTCATGGGCGATGCGGTTCACCGAGATGGCGTAGATGCCGGGATAGGAAAAGATCACCTCGTCGGTGTTGAAGGAGGCCGGGTCGCCGTCGTAGGCCGCCTGCACATCCTTTGCCAGCATATCCCGCAGCCAGGGGAGCCGCTTTAGAAACGCCTCCACGATCCGCTCCGCCTTTTCCTGGTTTTCCCCGGTGGGTATGTTTTTCTCCTGCCCCACATAGTCCAGCGCTTTTTGCACCTGCTTGGTCAGCTCGTAGCTGATATTCTCCAGCAGCTCGCCCACATGGTAGCGGATCGTGCCGCTCTTTAGCCTCTTGTAGTCAAAGTATCCCGGAAACAGTACCTGCCGCACCATATCGCAGATTTTTATGATCATCTCCCGGTTCAGCTGCTTTCCGGAATCGATATTGCTGATAACGGCATGCTGTTCGTAGCTTTCCAGCAGGGCCGAGACCAGCTCCTCCATCTTCGCCGACTGCGATCTCTCCATGCACATTTCTCCCATATCCTGATTTTTAGGTAGTATAGCACATTTATTTCAGCATTTCCAGAAGGACTTTCAGATCCATCGGCTTCGCGATAAATCCGTCCATGCCGGAACCCTCTATTTTTGTCCGCTCCTCCTGCATGGCGTTGGCGCTGCACGCAAAGATCTTCACCGTTTTCGCGTCCGCGCGGTTCAGCGCCCGGATCTCCGCCGCGGCCGTGAAGCCGTCTTTTACCGGCATCAGAAGATCCATCAATATATAGGAGAACCAGCCGGGCTCGGACGCCGCAAAAAGCTCCACCACTTTCTGCCCGTTTTCCGCAAGAGACGCGGAATATCCCGCTTCCCGCAAAAGCTCCAGCATGATCTCCGCGTTCAGCTCGTTGTCCTCCGCGATCAGTATGCGCTTCGGCGCGTCCGATGGAGCCGGATCCTGCCCGGACAGCACATTCTGCCCGGCGCTCTTTGACGGTTCCGCCAGGAAGGTAAACACAAACTGGCTGCCCTTCCCCACCGTGCTGGAAACTGTCAGATCCCCGTTCATCAGTTTTGCCAGGCGGTAGCTGATGGCCATTCCAAGCCCGGTTCCCTGATTGCCCTTGGAGACGGATTCCAGCTCCTGGGTGAAGGAGTCGAAGATCTTCGACTGAAATTCCTCGCTCATGCCGCAGCCGGTGTCGATCACCTGGCAGCGCGTCAGGATGGAGCCGTTTTCTTTTTCCTCCTGGTTCACCTGGATGGTGATGTTTCCGCCCTCCGGCGTGAATTTGTGCGCGTTGTCGATCAGGTTCAGCAGAACCTGCTGCACGCGCAGTTCATCCCCCAGAAGCTGCGGGTGAGTGATCTGTGCGTCGATCCGGAAATCCATGCGCTTCCGCTCGATGCGGATGCGCTCGATGGACTCCACCGTGGCGAGCACCAGGGGCAGGGAGAACGGTTCTTTTTCGATCACCGTCTCGTTTTCCTGCAGCTGGCTCATATCCAGAATGTCGTTCACCAGAGACAGAAGATACCGCGTGGTGAGGGAAGACTGCTCCAGATAATCTTTCAGCTTTTCGGTGTTGTCCAGGTTCTGTCCCATCAGCTGGTTCAGCCCCGCCATGCCGTTGATGGGGGTTTTCAGCTCGTGGCTCATGGCGGACAGGAAGCGCCCTTTGGCCTTTGCCTCCGCCCGGGCGGCCATGGTTCTCAGCCGGTAGCGGATGATCAGCACCAGCAGCGCCAGGATCACCACGGAGCCCGCAAGGCTGATGCCCACCGCGTAGCGGTAGCGGTATATCACATCGTCCCACTTGTACTCGTACTGGTGTTCCATGGTGGAGGTGATCAGCATACTGGTGATCTCCTCCTCCGAGATGCCCGCGATGGTCTTGTCGATGATCTTGATGAGCATATCCTTTTTCTGCGTGTCCTCGGAATCCGGGTTTTCAATCTCCGTCACGGCGGAGAAGCAGAGCTGATCGGCCACGCCCACCAGCGGGATCACTTTCAGCTTTTCGTATTTCGCCCGCGACAGCCAGTATTCCGCCACAAACTGGTTCTGCATCAGCACGTCCACTTCTCTGTTGTAGACCGCCTCAAAGCAGTCCTCGATGGAGTTGTAGTCCACGATCTCAAAGTTCGGAAACTGTTCCGCGATCACCTTTTTCAGCGTCTGCGAGCCGGTGACCACCGCGATCTGCAGGTGCTGGTTCTGATCGAAGGTGACATCCGAGTGGCCCACGATCACTTTCCGGGTGTCCAGGTACGGGTGGCTGATCAGGATCCCCCTGGCCTTTTTGTTCTCCTCGTTGTATTCCACGTTGGTTACGAGGTCGAAGCGCTCGCCCCACAGGTAATCGTAGGTCACAGAGCCCTCCGGGAGGGGCACGTAGTCAAATTTCAGCCCGCTCACTTCCTGGATCCGGTCGAAAATTTTCCGGGAGACGCCGCTTAATTCCCCGGTCTGTCTGTCTTGAAAAGAGATCGGGATGCGGTCTGTGACATACCCCACTTTCCAGGTGTCGGAGGACTGTATGAACTGCAGTTCTTCCTCTGTATAATTTACTTCCGCCTCGGGCGCCTCCGCGCACACCGGCAGGCTGCCCATCAGGATTACCGCGAGGACAGCCGCTGCCGCCTTTTTGAATCTACCGCCAAACACGTTTACGCTTCCCTTCCGATGCGCAGCATTTCT
Organism: uncultured Marvinbryantia sp.; assembly: GCA_947631355.1. Lineage (GTDB taxonomy): Bacteria > Bacillota > Clostridia > Lachnospirales > Lachnospiraceae > Marvinbryantia. The sequence continues at coordinate 21,764 of CANRKY010000002.1, read as the reverse complement.
GTGTAGGCCAGCAGGAACGGGCCCACCCCTTTCGCGTCATCTTGTACCACCGGTTCCGACATATAATAGTCGAAGGTGCCCGGCCGCATCTGCTTGCCGCCCAGCCCGGCCACCAGGCAGATCCCGCCCAGGTGCAGGCCGCCGTTTTCATCCGTGGTGAGATATCTGTCACAGATCCCGCGGAAGGCTTTTTCCCCGAACTGCCGGTATGTCTCCGGCAGGAACCCCAGGCGCACGCCCTTTAAGAGCGCGTAGGCCATGATCGCGCTGCCGCTGGTCTCCAGATAATTCCGCTCCATGCCGCCCAGGTTCACCACCTGGTACCACATGCCGCTCTCGTCCTGATAGCGCAGCATGGCGTCGATCAGTTCCACAAACACCTTTTTTAAATTTTCATACGGCTCCCCGCAGGACGCGTCCGCCTTGTCCAGCGTGTCCAGCAGCGCCATGGCGTACCATCCCAGGGCGCGCAGCCAGAAGTTCCGGCTCAGGCCCGTCACCTTATCGCACCAGAACATCTGCCTGGAGGAATCGTAGGCGTGATAGTACAGGCCATTGCGCTCGTCGCGCATATTCTTCACCACATTGGAAAACTGGCGGAAGATATCATCGTAATTTTTCTTCCCGTTAAAGCGCGTCTCGTACTCCATGTAAAAGGGCTGGCACATGTACAGGCCGTCCAGCCACACCTGATGGGGGTAAATGTTTTTGTGCCAGAAATTCCCCTCCGCCGTGCGCGGCATCCGCTGGATCTGGCTGTATACCACATCGATGGCCCTGCGGTATTTTTCCTTTCCCGTCAGGTCGTAGAGTTCAAACAGGGTCTTTCCGGCGTTCACGTTGTCGATGTTCAGCTCGTTGACGTCATACCCCTCGATGGAGCCGTCCTCCCGCACTTTGGCGTCAATAAACGCATCCGCAAAGCGGAAGTATTTTTCCTCTTTCGTGATGGCGTACATCTCCAGAATGGCCTTGATCATGCAGCCGTCAATATAATTCCAGGTGGACTTCAGCCCCTGCAGGATCTTCTCGATATTCCACGCCGGACAGTCCGGCGTACTCTTTTCCATCAGTTCGTCTATGTATTTCTCAATCCTGTCCACTCTGCTTCCCCCTCTCTGTGTTCAATGGCGCGCCATTCGGCAAGCCATGTTCAGGCAGATATTTGCGGAACACTCTCTCATAATAAGCCGTACAGAAGTACGCTGTCAAGCCCACGCCAAAGACGATTGTTAAATAATTGAACAGCACGATGGTGGTGTTCAGCCACACCAGCAGTGCCACGATGAGCGCCATCTGGATGGTGTCGCCGATGTTGCGCAGGCCCACAAAGAACGCGTACCGTATTGTGTTTTTTACGCTGTTTACGAAGCGGCTCTGCACCGCAAACACATACAGCAGTGTGATGAAGTAGGGCACTGCCACGATGCACGCCGCGGCGCGCAGCAGCCGCCCGAAGTCTGTGCCCATCTGGTTTCCCAGGATCATGTCCGCCCCCAGCATCACGCCCGCGAAAAGGAAGATCAAAAACAGCGCGGTGGCCTGCTTCCAGTTTTCCCGGAAGGAGTGGAAAAAGTTCGCGCAGACATAGCCTTCCCTGCGGTGCAGCTTCATGCAGGCGTAAATGAGCGCCGTGGTAGATGCCCCCATGGTGATCACCGGCAGGGAGCACACCAGCCAGAGGATATTTAAAAGCACGATGTTGCCGAACGTGCCTATGGCCCGGAACACGGGGTTGTCCACATCAAAAATCTTTCTCAGCATCTCCCGGCCCTTTCCCTATCCGCGGATCTCGCACGCATCCCAGAGCCCCTGGATCAGTCTGCGGGACGCCTCCGCGTTTTCCGGAACCGTGTTTTCCAATGTCACCTGGATATATGGCTTTTTCTCTTTGATAAAGCGGATGATCTGCCCGTAGTCCATCTCCCCCGTGCCCGCGGCAACGGATACCAGGCCGCCGTCTCTCACCACGAAGTCTTTGATATGCACCATTGCGATATCCTCACCCAGCACATCTATGGCCTGTGCGATGATCTCCTCGCGGTTCTGATAATTGCTGATGTCCAGCAGGTTTACCGGGTCAAAAATGATCTGCAGGTTGGGAGAGGCAATGGCGTCCAGCACCTGCCGCGCCCGTTTTGGGTTCCACACGATATGCCGGAACACCGGCTCGATGGCAAAGATCACCCCCGCTTTTTCGGCGTATTCCACCACCGGGCGCACATTGCGGATGAAAATATCCAGCGCCTCCTCCGAGTGGTTGCGCTCCTCATAGGAATAGGAGGTGTTCACCGCCCCCGTCTCCGTGCCCACCACGCCGCTTCCCAGAAGGGACGCAAAGCGGATGTGCGCCATGTAGCGCTTCTGATTTTTTCGCAGCGCATCCGCATCCGGCGTGGCAAGATTCAGATAGCAGCCCAGCACCGCCACATCAATCCCGTATTTTTCAAACAGTTTCCGCAGATAACAGGCGTAGCCCGGCGTCAGCGCGGCATCCGCCACGGAATATTCCGAGATCACCTTTGTGAGCGCCAGATGCCCGCAGGTAAATCCCTGCTCCCGCGCGATGGCCAGCCGCTCCTCCAGCGGCGCCTTCTTGATATCATGCAACCGTATTCCCAACTGCATACCTTTCCCTCGCCTTCTCATCTATTTCTTTCTATTTCTTCTTTTCGTTCGATCTGTTTTTTCTGTTCGAGCTGTTCTTTTTTTGATTCCATCTTTCTTCTGGTTCTTCGGATCATTTCATCTTTCTGTTTGATCCATTTCTTCTTTTCATTCAGCCCGTTCTTGCTGTTCGATCTGTTCTTTTTCTGATTCCATCTTTCTTACTGTTTTTCGGATCATTTCATCTTTCTGTTTGATCCATTTCTTCTTTTCGTTCAGCCCATTTTTTCTGTTTGGCACGTTCTTTTTACTTTATAATCCGTTCGTCCACGCCGATCAGTTCCACGGCCTCCCCATTGTTTCCCTCGATCGTCACATTTTCCAGGATCAGTTTTTCCACGTTCTCCGCGTGGAGCCCTTTTTTCGAGCAGGCTTCCACGCCGTTCGACATGATGGGCACATCACACTTTGTGTCCTCTGCAAAGGAGATGGAACAGTTTTTCATCTCCAGCAGCTCGATCTTTTTTTCCGGCAGCCCCACAAAGTACGCCGCCGCCACGTGGCAGTTTGTCGCCCGGATATTTTCAAAGAGGAAATGGCCCATGCCGGGCGTGCGCTCGTCCACCGGATAGGGCTCGCGGGACTGCACATACTCCGTTTTCCCGTCCGGGTCGCAAAAGTAAAACGCGTTGGCCGTAAACGGCGTCATCACATGATCCATCTCGATGTCCCGGAAAATGATGCCGTCCAGGTAAGAATCTTTTCCCCGGCCACGGCGGGTCTTTATGCGCAGGCCGCGGTCCGTGTGGGAAAAGCGGCATTTTTCCACCACCATGTCCCGCACGCCGGCGCCGATCTCGCTTCCCACCGTCACCGCCCCGTGCCCGTTCTCCATCAGGCACTGGCGGATGTGCACGTGCTCGGACGGGGTTTTATATTTCTTTCCCATATAGATCTTACCGGACTTCACAGCGATGCAGTCATCCCCCAGGGAGAACCGCACGCCGATGATCTCCACGTTTTTGCAGGATTCCGGATCCATCCCGTCTGTGTTTGGCGAGATCTGCGGGTTCTCGATGTTCTGCCCGCAGAACACCAGGTCGCTGCAAAAAAACGGATGGATCACCCACGCGGGGCTGCTGCAAAAGTGCAGGCCGTGCACCCGCACCCGCGCGCAGTGGTTTAAAAACAGCATGCGCGGGCGGTAGGCCCCCACCATCACTTTTTCATTATACCACCAATTTGTGTGATCCGCACACCCATTTATACTTCCCTCGCCGTAGATCAGGACGTCCGAGACGCCGATGCCGCAGAGGATCCCCGCAAACATGGGCAGCGGCTCGCCCTCCCATGTGCCCAGGTGGTACTCCGTGCCGTCCATGCCCTCCACAGAACCGGGGAACCTGGCGTAGCGGTACCGGTCTGTCTCCGCGAGCAGCACCGCCCCTTTTGCAAGCTCCAGGCGCAGGCCGCTTTTCAGAAAAACACTGGTGATCCGGTAAGTGCCCTCCGGAATCAGCACGCGCCCGTTTGGCGGACACGCCATGATCGCCGCCTGAAGGAAGCCGGTGTCGTCCGAAAGGCCGTCCCCCGCTGCCCCCAGCTCCCTCACATTCAGTGTGGCGGACTCCTTCTCTGTGCGAAAATCCAGTTCCCCCATCGGGCCGTTTTTCCCGGTCACCTCGATGTGATACGCCGTGTCCGGCTGCAGGTCAAAAATGCTCGTGACCACCGTGTCCGTGGTCTTCACTTCCCCGCCGTCCAGAAACAGCCGATAACTTTCTTTCGTGTAATAGACCCCGCCGTCGTCCAGCTCGAAAGCCGCGCTCCTGGCGGTGGTTAAGATCAGGCGAAGTTCCATGTCGCACACTCCTTTTGGAAAAGTTTTTCCATATAGCAAAAACTGCTCCAAAACGCCGCGCGCAGCCTGTCCGCCCCGTTAAACGAAACACCAGGCGGCAGGCTGTTTTGCGGCTATTTTGCAGCAGTTCCTTCTCTTTATCCTTTTACGCCGCCATCGGAGATACCCTCCACAAACTGATCCTGCGCCAGGAAGAAGATCACCAGCGAAGGAATGATGGAGATCAGCGACAGCGCCAATATCCTGTTCCAGGAAACGCCCGCATCGGCGTCCATGGACAGTTTCACAAAAATGGCCATGGGATATTTGGCCGGCGTGTTCACGTACAGCAGCGGCCCCATGAAGTCGTTGGTGGACCACATAAACTGGAACAGCGCACAGGATGTGATGGCCGGAGCCAGCATGGGCACGATCACCTTATAGAGCGTCTGGAACGCGTTGCAGCCATCGATCTTTGCGGCCTCGTCCAGCTCTTTCGGCACATTGCGCTGGAACTGGATCAGCATGAACACAAAGTAGGTGTCGGTGGCGAAAAGCGTGGGCACAATGATGGGCAGATACAATTTGGAGCCCACCCAGCCCATCTTGGAAAACAGGATGAACTGCGGAACGTTCAGCACCACCTGCGGAAGAAACAGTGTGGACATCAGCACCGCGAACAGGATCCCCTTGCCCTTGAAGTTAAACCGTCCGAACCCGTATGCGGTGATCGTGGCGGAAATAACTGTGAAGACCACTTTGGGGATCACGTAGGAAAACGTGTTCAGCATGGCGCGCAGGATCCCGATGTCGCCGCCATAGTTCCCCATGGCTGCCTTGTAGCCGTCCAGCGTGGGATGCGCGGTGAAAAGCCCGATGCCGGAGAAGATCTCCGCGTTGGACTTGAACGTTGCGCCCACCATCCACAGCAGCGGATATACCATAACGACTCCCACGAGGATCAGAACGGTATATCGCAGAATAATACTGATGATATGTTTTGATTTACTTTCAGCCTGCATACCTATTTACCTCCGTCATCGTCAGAATAGAATACCCAGTACTTCTGGCTCAGGAAAGCGATCACGGTAAATACCATCAGGATAACGAACAGTACCCACGCCATCGCGCTTGCCATACCCATGTCGTACTGCCTGAACGCACTGTTGTAGATCAGCAGGGATACCAGCGTGGTGGAATTTCGCGGACCGCCCTGTGTGATGATGTACGGGCCGTTAAATTCCTGGAACGCCTGGCAGAGCTGCGTAACCAGATTGTAGAAGATAACCGGTGTGATGAGGGGCACCGTGATGGTGAAGAACTGGCGCCATTTGCCCGCGCCGTCGATGGCCGCCGCCTCATACAGATCGTTGGACACACCCTTTAAGGCCGCCAGGAAGATCACCATGGCGGAACCAAACTGCCACACACGCAGAAGGCAGATCACGAAGATGGCCCAGTTCGGGTCGGACAGCCAGCTGGGGCCGTTGATCCCGAAGAAGCCCAGCGCCGTGTTCAGCAGACCGTCATCGCGGAACACCGCTTTCCACAGCACAGCGATAGCCACGGAGCCGCCCAGGATGGACGGGATGTAGTACGCGGTGCGGAAGAATTTCACGCCCTTGATCTTAAAGTTCAGGATGTAGGCGATGAACAGCGCGAACGCCAGCTTCAGCGGCACCGTGATAAACGAATACCGGAAGGTAACGCCCAGCGCCCGGACGATCTTTTTGGTGGTAAACACGTCTATGTAGTTTTGCAGTGTGCCGAGCACATTGATCCCTTTGAATAAATTATAATCCGTAAAGCTGTAAAACAGCGATGAGGCCATGGGATATAATTTAAACCAGCAGAAGCCCACAAGCCACGGCAGGATGAAGAAAAAACCTATGTTTTTCTTGCAGATCTCTCCAAAGGATTTTTTCTGTTTGGGCGCCGCCATTTTCGCGGGCCCGGATTTTTTTGCCATCCTCTCTCCTCCCTCGCAAAGTTTATTTTCTATCTTAAAAAGCGGGCTGCTGTAGAAACAGCAGCCCATATCCTGCTTCACAAATTTTTCTTCGATCAGCCGCCGATCACATCGTTGATGCCGTCGATCAGAATCTCAGCCGCCTCAGAAACATCGTAGTCACCGTAGCTCAGCCCGGCCATAACATCATAGTATACGCCGTCGCTGCTCTTTAAACGGGAATCCTCAAACAGCGGATCCAGAGCGTTGCTCGCCCATGCCAGAACCTTGCCGTTTGCTTCCACGGTCTTCGCATCCAGAAGGCCAGCCTCATCTGCCGCTGCCAGAGCGGATGCAGATACCGGAATACCTCTCTGAGAATTTAAGATCTTCGCCGCATCCGGATCGTTCATCAGATATTCCAGAAGCATAGCCGCTTCCTTCGGATGCTCTGTGCTGCCGTTGATCGCCCATGCAAGGGAAACCTTCGTGTAGCCGCCCTGATACTCGCCGAAATCCGGGAAGTAATCGCCAACTACGAACTCGCGGCCCTCTGCCAGCGCTTTCTCAAACTTGCTCGCAGAAGAATCCCACTCGAAGATGCCTGCATATTTGCCATCGATCCATTTCTGGTTCTGATCCAGAGAAGATGCGCCGTCGCCTGCGATCGTCTGGATGGACGGGATCACATGTGCGTCTTCCAGGCCCTGGATGAAGGTGAGGCCTTCCTCGATCTGCTCCTGCGTGTACTGCAGTTCGCCATCGATTACCCAGTCTGTGCCGTATACGGACTCCAGATAGTAAACCATAAGGATCATTCTGTCATACTCGCCGAGTGCCAGCGGATAGTAGTCCTCGTCGTAAGCCGCGAACGCTTCGCCCGCCGCCAGAAGGTCTGCGTAAGTCTTCGGCGTCTCGATGCCAACCTCGTCAAAAGAGGTCTTGTCCCAGTAGAAGATCCTGCCTGTCATGGCAACCGGGAGAGCTGCCTGTGTGCCCGCGATCTGGCACATTTCCAGATAGCTGTCGCCCACCTGGGAGAGATCTACGATATCGGATACCGTGTTCAGATCCAGGAAGGTTGTTCCGTCCGCATCATACTGGGTGATCCAGTTCCAGTTTACCTGGTTCACATCCTGCGCTGTGCCGCCCGCAAACGCAGTGGCCATTTTTTCTTCCCAGCCATCCCATGCGGCGTATGTAGACTCTACCGTGATGCCCGGATATTTTTCCATAAATGCCGCGATCGCTTCCTGTGTAGCAGTGTGTCTGTCCTCGCCGCCCCACCAGGAAACTGTGATCGTGCACTCGTCATAATCTGCCTCCGCAGATGCGATCGCTCCCAGAGAAAGCACCATGGTTGCTGCCAGGCCTGCGGCGGCAGCACGTTTGATAAATTTTGTTTTCATCAATATCTCTCCTTCTTTTTCTAGATTTGCCCGCTTGGTCGGGCATATGTGTAAAATGGATTAGTATGGTATCTTTAGTATAGCACATTTCTCCATAATTTCCACTACTTTTTTGGTTTTTTTGTGCATGATTGTGTATTTTTTCACAAACCTCTGCTGCAATTTTCACACTGCAGCGCACAGACTTTCACACCATAATTCGCATCTGCAGCGCGCCATTTTCACATTATATGATCTTCCGCGCGCAGGCGATGGCCAGCGGCCCGTAGCCAATGTGGCAGGCCACACTCAAGGAGAGCGGATCCATGTGGCAGTCCATGCCCGGGAAGCTCTCTTTTATCTCCGCCAGCCACTCCGCGGCCTCCTCCTCATTGCCGCCGTAAGCCGCCAGCAGCGACATTTCCCCGTTGGCGTACTCTTTCGCGAAGCGCTGCTCCAGGTCTTTGTGCATGGCCTCCAGCATAATCTTTTTCGCCTTGGCCTTGCCCCTGGATTTGGAGAAAGCGTCCAGCTTTTCCCCCTGAATCTGCAGCACCGGCTTTAGGTTCAGGATCGTGCCCAAAGCGGCTGCCGCCGGTGTGATCCGGCCGCCTTTTTTCAGATATTTCAAGGTTTCCAGCGTGATGTAGATGCTGGCCTCCAGTTTCATTTTTTCCAGGATCTCCTTGATCTCCCCGGCGCTCTTTCCCCGCTCAATCAGCTTCAGGGCGTCCAGCACGGATTCCCGCTGAGTGATGGAAATGCGCTGATTGTTCACCACAAATACCTTTCCCGCGTACGCCTCGTCCATGGAAAGCGCCTGCGCGGATTCGCAGGATGTGGAAAGCCCGCTGGACATGGGAATGTGGACAATGCTCTCATACTCCTGCAGCACCTTGTCCCACAGCTCCGTCACACTGCCCGGGGACGGCTGGGAGGTGCTGATGTTCGCGTCCTCCTTCAGCTTCTCGTAAAATTCCTCCTGCGTGAGGGTGATGCCCTCCAGGAACAGTTCATCGTTGATAAAAAAGGGCATGGGGAGCACAAAGATCCCCCATTCCTCCGCCTGCTGCTGTGTGATCCCGCTGTTGCTGTCTGTGACAACCGCTATTTTCTTCATGGTTATTTTCGTCCTTTCTCTAAAAATCCCTGTCTGGCAGATAAGATTCTGCCGGACAGGGAATATCTGTCATAATTTGCCGCATCATCGCTGCATCGGCGTCCGTGTATTTCCAGACTGCACGGCTTCTTCCGCGTCCGTGTATTTCCAGGCTGCACAGCGTCTTCTACGTCCGTGCTTTTCCGGGCTATGCGGCGTCTTCCGCGTCCACGATCACATCTTCTCCCGCGTCTGCGCCGGAGTTCTCCGCAGTTTCCGCGCCATCGGAAGCTTCGTCTCCCCCATCCTGCGCGCCGGAGTCCGCGCTGTTGTCGTCCTCCGTGTAATCGTACACAGCCGTGGCTTTCGCGTCCCCGTCGTCAAGGGAGCCGGTGTATTCCACAGTGACATAGTTTCCTCCTGTGATGCCATAGATATAGCACTGCGTTGCGTCTGATATATCAACGGTATATTCCATCTCATCCTCGGTGTAGATGGTCATGGTGCTTGTGGAGCAGTCTGCGATATTGCCGCTCAGATAAGAGTGTTCCCCTGTGGGAGTGGGGCCCGGTTTTACCGCCTCATCGCCCTTGCTGGGGTCGTTGTCTCTCATGCTGGTGGCCGCTACTACATCCGGGCCGTGGATATCGCCGTTGTATTCCACCGTCACATAGTTGCCCTCTTTCACGCCGTTCACCAGGTTGATGTCCGCCTCATACAGGCTGAAATAATAGGAATCTCCATCGTTTGCCAGAATGACGATGCGGTCTGTGTTCAGATCCGCGATGGTGCCCTCCAGGGTGCCTGCGCCCGCGTTGGGATCCGCCTCCGCGCCTTCTGTCATCTGCTCACCCTCTGTAACCGGGGTCTCGCCTTCCGCCAGATCCACCACCATCAGCACCCGCGCGTTTGAGGTGTCTGTGTCATTGATGGTGCCCTTATACAGGATCGTGATATTCTGCCCCTGCTGGATGCCGCCTGTGGTCTGGATATCCGCGCCCGCGGTGGAAAACTCCAGCTGTTTGCCGCGCTCTGTCTGGATGGTGAGCGTGTCCGTGCCGGAAGAAAGCACCAGCCCTTTCAGGCTTCTGGTCTTATCCATGCTGTCCTCGCGGGGAGGCTCTGTGGTAGGAGGCTCCGTGACCGGCGGTTCTGTTACGATCTCGCTCTCCGTAACGGGAACGGGGGCCTCTGTAGTTGCAGGTTCCGTTTCTTTCGGTGCTTTCTTACATGCACTCATCGTGACTGCCAGCGACAACACCAGCAGCATCAAAGCAGCCTTTTTCATGTTTCTTCCTCCTTCATTAATTAAGTATATCCCCTTTGTATCATCTGCCATTTATTTCCAGCTGATAAAATTCAATTTCATTTTACTGTATCCCGCGGGATAAAGTCAACTAACTTTCTGAATAATTAAGTATAATTAAGTATTTTTTATGATGCCAGGGCCGAAAGTCCAAATCCACGGCATGTTTACATGCCAGTGGAAGAAGGACTTTATGGCATCATAAAGTTACGCGATAACATCCTGCATCCCGTACATGCCCGGCCCTTTTCCGGCCAGATACTTGGCCGCCTCCACGGCGCCCTTCCCAAACACCGCCTTGGAATATGCCCGGTGGCTGAAGGTCACCACTTCATCCGGCCCCGCAAAAATAACATCGTGATCGCCCACAATGGTTCCCCCTCGGACCGCGCTGATCCCGATCTCTTTCTCATCTCTCTGCTGGTGCACCTGGCTCCGGTCGTACACATAGTGGTACTTGCCGCCCATGGCCTCATTCAAGGAATCCGCCAGCGCCAGCGCCGTCCCGCTGGGCGCATCACATTTTAAGTGGTGATGTTTCTCCACGATCTCCATGTCAAACCCAGCCGTCGCCAGCACTTTCGCGGCGTCCTGTATAAGCTTCAAAAGGGTATTCACCCCCAGAGACATGTTGGCGGAGCGCAGGATGGCCGTCTCTTTGCTGCACGCCTCCACTTTTTCCAGCTGCTCCGGCGTCAGGCCGGTGGTGCACAGTACCAGCGGCAGTTTCCGCGCCGCGCAGTAATCCAGCACGCCGTCCACAGCGCGGAAAGAGGAAAAGTCTATCATCACATCCGCTTCCACATCACATTTTGTGATGTCCGTAAACACCGGATAGCTGTTGGACAGGCTGTCGTTGATGTCAATACCCGCCACGATCTTCGCGTTCTCATCTTTTTCTACCAGGTCGGAAATGACCTGTCCCATATGGCCGTTGCAGCCATGCATGATAATTTTTACCATGATCTTTCTCCTTTATGCCTGTTCGGCAGTGTGTCTCTTTAATAATTTATATCAATTTCTCTGCGCCTGCCGCCATTTTACGCCTGCGCAAGGGAAATGCCGAAATCCGTCATCGCCTTTTTCAGCCGCTCCACGTTGGCCTCCTCCATCTCGCACAGAGGCCCGCGCAGGATGCCCACGTCCTTGCCCATCAGGTTCAGGGCGGTCTTTACCGGGATGGGGTTCACCTCGCAGAAAAGCGCGTCCACCAGCGGGATCGCCTTCAGCTGCATCCGGCAGCTTTCCTGCACCTTGCCCTCCAGGTAGAGCGCCACCATGTCGTGGGTCTCTTTCGGCGCGATATTAGACAGCACAGAGATCACGCCGATGCCGCCCAAAGAGAGCGCCGGCACCACCTGGCCGTCCTCGCCGGAGTACAGGTCGATGCAGCCGTCCGCCAGGCTCATTAATTTTGCCACCTGCGCGATATTTCCCGACGCCTCCTTGATGGCCACGATGTTCTCCACATTTTTCGCCAGGTACACGGCGGTCTGCGGCTCGATATTGCAGCCCGTTCTGCCGGGAACGTTGTAAAGAATGATGGGGAGTTTCACAGACTCCGCAATCCTGGTGTAGTGCCGGATCAGCCCCTTCTGGGTGGCCTTGTTGTAATACGGCGTCACCAGAAGCAGGGCGTCCGCCCCCATCTTCTCCGCTTCCTGCGAGAGATAGATGGCCGTCTCCGTGCAGTTGGAGCCGGTTCCCGCGATCACCGGGATCCGCTTTGCCACCTTGTCGATGGCGTATTTGATCACATCCAAATGTTCTTCGTGGGTGAGCGTGGAGGATTCTCCCGTTGTCCCGCAGATGATGATCGCATCCGTGCTGTTCGCGATCTGATATTCCAGAAGCTCTCCCAATTTCTCGTAATTGACCTCTCCGTTTTCTTTCATTGGTGTGACAATGGCCACACCGGCACCCTTAAAAATTGCCATACTGCATCCTCCTTTTGTGTGTGATGAACGATATCTTCTGCAAAATCAAAGAAGCGGAACTCCAAAAGAGCCCGCTTCAAAAACAGCTGTGATATATCTCTTTTCGAATAGCGCTCCATCAGATCCCTATGCCGCTGCGCGGCATATCCGCTTGATGACAGTCATATGGTTGTTCACCCTATGCCCAAGAGCACAGCCTTCAGGTACTGCCTCTTTCGGCGTCTTCCCCTTTTAGCAGCCATTTTCTGCACCTGAATACATCCGACTGCTGACTCTTGAAACACGCGACCTCTATCGTTTTATTCATTTTTTTCATCATAGCACCAAAGAAAAGCCTTGTCAATCATTGTTTTCCGGCGTGCAGGCCCGCTACCCCAGCCACTCCAGCTTGCTCACGGAGACTTCATACGCCGTGCGTTTCTCGGCGATGTCCCCCTCGGTCTTTTTCACATATTCGCGGCTCTGGATGCGCCCCCAGATCTGAACGTGGCCGCCCACCTCAAAGCTGGATGTGAAGCGCGCGTTCCGCCCCCAGCAGATGCACGGAATGTAATCGGATTTCCCATAGGGCCGGTTCACCGCCACCAGCATATCGGAGATCTCCCTTCCCAGGGGCGTCTTGCGGTACACCGGGCTCTTGCAGATGTACCCGTCCAGAAAGATCTGGTTGGTCTTCACCTTGTCGGTCTCCTCCTCCGTAAACGCCACCTCCCTGGCAAACACGGAGAGCACCAGCCGGTTCTTCTTCTCCTCATGCCGGTTGTAGGAACGGAACTGCCCCGCCACGCGGATATATTCCCCGCGGTAATCCTGTGTGACATCGATCAACCGCTCAGAGATCATCACCGGTATGCGGTCCGATGATTCCGAAAGGCGTTTTACCTGAACGTCCACCAGGTAAAACCCTTCTCCGAACACCTCGTGGCTGAACTGAAATTCGGATACGATCTCCCCGATGATTGATACCTGATTGTTTTCAATGATTTTGTCTGACATATGTATGCTGTCTCCCTTCTCTTTATCGAAGTATCTTATTGTATTGCGCTACATCCTATATTTATTCAGGAAGACCTGCATTTATGACAATTTTTTGAAAAAAGTGCAAAACTCTTGTAAAACAGGAATATTCTGGTATACTCTATTAGGGAAAAATGATAAGGAAGGTGCTATATGAATCAGGAACATATCCGCAACATCGCCATTATCGCACATGTGGATCATGGCAAAACCACGCTGGTGGACGAATTATTAAAGCAGAGCGGCGTTTTCCGGGAAAATCAGGAGGTGGCGGAGCGCGTGATGGACTCCAACGACATCGAGCGCGAGCGCGGCATCACCATTCTCTCCAAAAACACAGCCGTATATTATAAGGATTACAAGATCAATATTGTGGACACGCCGGGCCACGCCGATTTTGGCGGCGAGGTGGAGCGCGTGCTGAAAATGGTGGACGGCGTGATCCTGGTGGTGGACGCTTTCGAGGGCTCCATGCCCCAGACCAAATTTGTGCTGCGAAAAGCGCTGGATCTGGATCTGCCGGTGATCGTGTGCATCAACAAGATCGACCGCCCGGAGGCAAGGCCCGCGGAGGTGATCGATGAGATCCTGGAACTTTTCATCGACCTGGACGCATCGGACGAGCAGCTGGACTGCCCCTTTGTGTACGCGTCCGCGAAATCGGGCTACGCCGTGCTGGAACTCACGGACGAGCACCGCGATATGACACCCCTGTTTGAGACAATCATCCGCTCGATCCCGGCGCCAAAGGGAGATCCGGAAGCTCCCCTGCAGGTGCTCATCAGCACCATCGACTACAACGAATACGTGGGGCGCATCGGCGTTGGGAAAGTGGAGAACGGCTCCATACACGTCAATCAGGATGTGGTGCTGGTGAACCACCACGAGCCGGACAAGCAGAAGAAAGTGAAGATCAGCAAATTATATGAGTTTGACGGATTAAACAAAGTGGACGTGGACCAGGCGGGCACTGGCTCCATCGTGGCCATCTCCGGCATCGCGGACCTGCACATCGGGGATACCCTGTGCTCTCCGGATTTTGTGGAGGCGATCCCGTTCCAGAAAATTTCCGAGCCCACCATCGCCATGCATTTCATGGTAAACGACAGCCCCCTGGCCGGTCAGGAGGGAAAATATGTGACCTCCCGCCACCTGCGGGACCGCCTGTTCCGCGAGCTGAACACCGATGTGAGCCTGCGGGTGGAGGAGACGGAAGACACGGACTGCTACAAAGTGTCCGGCCGCGGCGAGCTGCACCTTTCTGTGCTGATCGAAAATATGCGCCGCGAGGGATATGAATTTGCGGTGAGCAAGGCGGAAGTGCTTTATAAAGAGGACGAGCGCGGAAGAAAGCTGGAGCCCATGGAACTGGCCTATATCGATGTCCCGGAGGAATTTTCCGGCACAGTGATCAACAAGCTGGGGCAGCGCAAGGGCGAGCTGCAGGGCATGAGCCAGGCGGGCAGCGGCTACACCCGGCTGGAGTTTTCTATCCCGGCCCGCGGCCTGATCGGCTACCGCGGCGAATTTCTCACGGACACCAAAGGCAACGGCATCCTAAACACCACTTACGATGGCTACGCGCCCTACAAGGGGGATATCCAGTACCGCAAGCAGGGTTCCCTGATTGCCTTTGAATCCGGCGAATCCGTGACCTACGGCCTGTTCAGCGCCCAAGAGCGCGGCACCTTATTTATCGGCCCGGGGGAGAAAGTATACTCCGGCATGGTGATCGGCCAGAACGGCAAGACCGACGACATTGAGCTGAATGTCTGCAAGACCAAGCATCTGACCAACACTCGCGCATCCGGCTCCGATGAGGCCCTGAAGCTCACGCCGCCCAAGATCTTGAGCCTGGAGCAGGCGCTGGAATTTATCGACACGGACGAGCTTTTGGAAGTCACCCCCGAAAGCCTGCGCATCCGCAAAAAGATCCTGGATCCCACCATGCGCAAGCGGGCGGCCTTCAACAAGAAAAACGGCGGCTGACAAAAGCAGACCGCCGTTCATCTCAAGCATTAATCAAAAAATCTTATCTCGAATTTTAACAAAAGAACTACTGTTAGCAAAAGACCTGCTATCAGCAAAGAATCATTATTAGTAAAAGAACCATGCGCCGTCAGTTTTCCGGCCGGGACTGTTCTTTATCCACGTTGATGGTGTCCCGGACCACAAACTGCGGCGTTTTGTTTATGTTCAGGATCAGTTTTCCTATGTATTCCCCGATCACGCCCAGCATGAAAAACATAAATCCGAACAAAAGAACCATGGCGCACATCAGGGACGACCACCCCACCGCCACATTCGGGTTCACCATCTTCTGCACGAACACGGCGATGGCGCCCAGCAGGCCCGCCAGTGAGAGCAATATTCCCATGCAGGTGGCCAGCCGCAATGGAATGACCGTGTAATTCATAAAGGACATGAAAAGGCGCATCAGTTTCCGAAAATTGTAGTTGGATGTGCCCTCCGCCCGCTCAAAATGTTCGATCTCCACATTGGCGATATTCCCCGTGGTGCGGTAAAACAAAACCTGCAGATATAGGTTATAGCCATCGTACTTTATCAGCTCGTCCCGCACATATTTTCTGCAGCACCAGTAATTGCTGGCCTCCAGCCCCTTCGGGCGGTCCACCATGTGCCACATAATGAAGGACGCCAGGCTGCTGGTCATATTTTTCAGGAACCCGAATTTTCGCTGGCGGAACACGCCGAACACCACATCGTACCCCTCCTGCATTTTTCGGATCAGGGCGGGCATCTGCGAGGGGTGGGTCTGCATGTCATCGTCCATCCCCATGATATAATCACCTTTCGCCTCATGCAGTCCGGCCATGATGGCGTTGTGCTGGCCAAAATTTTTTGCCAGATCAATGCCCTTCACGTTTGGATATTTTTCTGCCAGCTCCCAGATTTTTTTGGCCGTTCCGTCCGGCGAGCAGTCGTTCACCAGCACGAACTCGCACTCCAGTCCCCCCAGGCTCTTTACCACATCCATGCAGCCTTCCACCACTTTCCCGATGGTGCGCTCGGAATTATAGCAGGGGATCACTATTGATAAAAGCATCTGTACTTCCTCCTTCTGTCAGGGCAAAGCACTGTTTCTTTTTTTCGTTTTCTCAGGAAAAAAACACAGCCATCCCGATGAAGATCACGCATAGGCCCGCGATCTTGCGCCGGGAAAAGCGCTCTTTCAAAACCACATATCCCATGAGGAACACGAAGAAATAGCCCGCGGACTCAATCACGTTTCCCCAGGACAGCGGCACTTTTTTCAGGGCCGTCATGGTGAGCAGGGTGGAAATGAACAGCAGGGCGTAGCCTGTCATCACATATTTATTGAGATACTCTTGTTTTCTTGTGGGATATTGTTTATCCGCCGCCATCTTTAAGAGTGTCTGGGACACGGACGCCAGAAAGACAGAGCACAGATAAATCCCCACGTAGATCCACAGGTCACCCATCCGCCGTCACCACCATATAGATTCCGATAAAGATCACCGCCACCCCCAGGATCATCCGCCAGGTGATCACTTCTTTGAAAATGCAGGCGCCCCAGATCATGCCCCAAAGTAGTCCCACCGGTTTGTTGGCATAGGCCGTGGAGAGCGGTATGTATTTCAGGATCTGCTGCCACACGATCGCGTAGAGAAACATGATCAGCAGCACCATCCCGTAAAACAGGATCCATCGGGGAGAAAGAAAGGCTTCCCCCGCGGCTTTTTTGGAAAAAATGCCGCTGACGGAGCTGACCATCAAACTAATATGCAGGATCACAAAAATTCCCAGTCCCACTTTTTTCGGTTTATCTGTCTTCCTCACACACGTTCACCTGAATCCCTTCCAGTACTTTGCAAAGCGCACTTTGGCACTCCTTTAGCGTGTTCCCCTTCACGATCACCTGGCCGATCCGGTCGCGGCCGTTTTCCATCCGGCGCACCTTGTCTCCCTCCCGGATATTAAAGGACAGTTCCACCAGATTTTCGCCATTTGGCGCAGGCGCCGTGATCTTCCGCACCGTGCCCGTGCCCTCCGCCTCCAGCAGACGCACGCACACGGCTGTGCGCTCCATGTTTTGAAAATACGGCGCCACGCGCTGTCCCACAGCCAGGCGCACGATCATCTCGTAGTAGTCCACGCCGAAACGTATGCCCGTCAGCTCCGCGAGGCAGGTGGCCCCGGCGCGGGCCGTGGCCTCGATGATATAAACCTTATCCCCCACGCGCACCATGTCGAAATCCATGGGGCAGTTGTCCGCCCCCAGGGCACGGATCGCGCGGACGATCTGCTCCTGCATCGCCGGGAAAAGTTCCGCCTGCTGCCAGGGCACGTAATGCCCGATGGGGAACGGCGGATTGCCGTTGTGCAGATCATTCCCGACAGGGAGGAGAAACGCGGGGCGCCCGTTTTCCACCATGGCCTCCACGCCGAACATTTCCCCCTGCAAAAATTCCTCCACAATGCAGTAATCCATCTTTGTGGCGGCCATTGTCTGCGGGTAAAACTGGTACAGCTCCTCCCTTGAGAGGCATTTAAAAATCCCCCGGCTGCCCATCTGGTCCACCGCTTTTACGATCAGCGGAAAGCGCAGTTTTTCGCAGGCAATGTCCAGATCCTGCTCTGAGAAAACCTGCACAAACGGGGCCGTGTTCACCCCGGCCTTTCCAAACGCCCGCTTCATTTCATACTTGTTGGTGCATTTCTGTACCGTCTCCCAGGATGGCCCGACAAGCCCCAGATGGGATACCGTGTACCCCTGGCTTTTCAGCCCCACATCCATACAGCAGGTGACAATGCCCTTCACCTGTCTCTCCCGCGCCGCCCGGCAGACCGCCTCCGGGTCTGTGATATCCACATAGCAGATCTCATCCGCTATAGAAAAACCCGGATATTCTCCGGGGATACTTGTTACCACTGTGTAATAGCCCAGACGTTTCGCGGCCAAGATAAGCGGCACCAGAGAATAAGAAGCGCCCAGAACCATTATTTTTTCCATCTGCCCTCACTCACTTTCGCCAAAATTATAGCATTTCTCTTAGAAAATCTCAACCATTAAATGCGGCCTGGCAAGGCGGATACCCGCATTGCTCAGACCGCATAAAGATCTTATTTTGTTTTGCGCCCGGTCTTACAGCCCGGAATCTTTTTTCTGAACCGCCGGATAGCGGGATGTGGGGAACACGTACCCATACTGCTTCATGGTCTTCTGACCCTTCATGTAGAACAGATAATTCGGCTGGCCGCCCTTGTCCACCACTTTCACGTAGTTATCGTTTTCCGCATCGGCGTCCGCCGCGTAATATTTTCCTTTGTACAGCACCGCGTTCCACAGATGGTGCAGGCCGCCCGGCCCGGTGCTCTCGATAACAAAGCTCTGGATACCAATGTGCCCCAGAAGCACCTGGTACGCCCCGGCCACATGTCCGCAATCACCGTTCCCCGTCTGGAAGAAGTTCGACAGGCCGTACCAGTAATAGAGATCCTCGTAGCCCTTGATCGTGGAAATGTTCTTCGCCTTTCCAGCTTTTACCAGCGCCTCGTTCTCCGCCGCGTAATTCTTTATTTTCTTGATGGTACTTGCGCTGCTCAGTTTAAAGTTGATCTTTCCCACCTGCTTGGAAGAACCGTAGTGAACCGAAAGTCTCACCACGTAATCATACAGTTTCTTCATCTGTTCTTCCTGCGTCATGGAGGGCTTTACCACTTTGCGGCAGATGTATTCCGCCATGTAATCCAGCGTGTCATCCCCCGTCAGGTAAACATTATCCACGTTCCAGTAGGGCTTCACCGCGGCCGGTTCCTGGGCGGTCGGCTCTTGAACTGCCGGTTCCTGGGCGGTCGGCTCTTGAACTGCCGTTTCCTGCTTCACCGGCTGCTTCTGGGCCGGCGCTTGTTTCACTGTGAGTTTGCAGGTGTATTTCACATTGCCAACTTTCGCCACAATATTGCAGGTGCCCGCTTTCTTGCCCTTCACCTTCACCTTTGCGCCATTGGCCTTGATGGCGGCGACCTTCTTGTTGGAAGTGCTCCACGCCACCTTTGCGCCGTAGGTATTGTTTATGGATATACTGGCCGTCTTTCCGACCGTGACGGAAAGCTTACTGGCGCTGAGGGCCGGCGCGTTCCGCACCGTAACCTTGCAGGTATAGATCTTTCCCTTTACTTTGGCAAGCACATTGCAGGTGCCCGCCTTGACGCCCGTGATCGTGACGGTGGCCCCTTTGGCCTTCACGGTGGCGATCTTCTTATTTGAAGATTTCCACTGCACTTTGGATCTGCCGGTATTTTTCATGGAAATCTTTGTGGTTTTTTTCTTTATGACAATAACCGACTTTTTATTTATGGCGATCTTTTTGGAGGCCGCCTGCACCGCACCGCCGGACAGGCAGAAGATCAGCACAAAAAGGCTCGCCGCAAAAAAGAGCCTTCGCATCACTTTCTTCATTTTTCTGCTCCTTTTCCCGCCTACAAAAGCTGCGGCACGATCTCATTTAAGCTGCCGTGGATCGCGTAGTCCGCTTTGGCATCGCCCGCGTCCTCCCGATTTGTGAGGAGGATCACTTTATCGCCCGTGTAATACGCCAGGTTGTGATCGCAGAAATCCTGATCTAACCGGGCGCCCAGCACCAGTACCACATCCGCTTTCGAGATCTCATTGGCCACTTTTGTCATGATGCCGTTGTCGATCATCTCTCCGTAGAAGCGGATCCCCGGACGGATGGGAAGCATGCAGTCCTCGCAGAGCGGCACTTTTTTCGCGCTCAGCAGATATTCTTTGGAGTACTCTTTCCCGCATCTGGGGCAGTGATTCACCTCTATGTTTCCATGCAGTTCCAGCACGTTCTCACAGCCCGCTTTCTGGCTCATGCCGTAAATCTCCCTGGAAATAATGGTCTTTACAATGCCCTGTTTTTCCAGCTGCGCAATGGCTTTGTAGGCCGCTCCCGGCTGCATGTCCTGGGAGAGTACCTCTTTTTTATAAAACTGATAAAATGGCTCGATGCGCGTATTGTAGAACGCGCTGCTGAACATTTCTTCCGGAGAGTATTTATATTCGGCTTCAATATCATACGCCCTCTCCGGGTCACGCAGGCTCTTGTGCCCGCACTCGCGCTGCATGCCGCTGCCGCTGATAACCACAAGGTATTTGCTTTCATGGATCAATTTTTTTACTGTACTTATCGTTGATTCTGCCACATTAAACACCTCCCAGTATTAATGTAACACCCCTGCATTTTTTCGTCAATCTTTTTGGAAAAATTTTAATGTCACTTTGTAGCTGCTCTCGTCCAGTTTGAATATATCCGCGAGGTCTTCCTCGTCCAGGCAGGCGTCCGCCGCGCTCCCTTCCAGTGCTTTCGGGAAAACCGCGCGCACGCAGTCCCGAAATAAAAGCTGCGGGTAGAAAAACATCCAGAAGCCTCCGGCCAGCAGCGCGGCGCACAGACAGATCCGCTTTTTTAATCTTCTCAAAGAAAAAACCTCCCAGCACTTTTATCCTACTTTCCAAGTGTTGACAGGTTTTCCTTTTTTATACTTTGAAGCGGTACCCCACGCCCCAGATGGTCTCAATATACTGGGGCTTTGAGGTGTCAAATTCTATTTTTTCGCGGATCTTTTTGATGTGCACCGTGACCGTCGCGATGTCGCCGATGGATTCCATGTCCCAGATCTCCCGGAACAGTTCCTCCTTCGTAAACACATGGTTTGGATTCTGGGCGAGAAACGCCAGCAGGTCGAACTCCTTTGTGGTGAAGCTGCGCTCCTCCCCGTTCACCCACACCCGGCGGGCCGTCCGGTCGATCTTGATGCCGCGGATCTCCAGGATATCGTTTTCTTTCACGTTGGAGTGGATCAGGCGCTCGTACCGCGCCAGATGCGCCTTCACACGCGCCACCAGCTCGCTGGGGGAAAAGGGCTTTGTCATGTAGTCGTCCGCGCCCAGCCCCAGCCCGCGGATCTTGTCGATATCGTCTTTTTTGGCGGAGACCATGATCACGGGGATGTCTTTTTTCTCGCGTATCCGGCGGCAGATCTCAAAGCCGTCCGCACCCGGCAGCATCAGATCCAGGATCACCAGATCCGTGTCGTCCTGCATCGCCCGCACAAGCCCGGTGTCCCCGCGCCGCTCTGTCTCCACCTCAAACCCGCTGAGCTCCAGATAATCTTTCTCCAGCTCCGCAATGCTCTCCTCATCTTCGATGATCAAAATTTTGCTCATATGCTGCCTCCCGCCACGTTCCATGCCGCGGCCTTCCTCTGTTTTCTATATTCTGTGCTATGTCTCTGCTCTCGCATCCCGTTTCTTCCGTGCCATGTCTCTGACACATCCGCATCGCATTTCTTCCATACAATGTCTCTGGTACGCCTGCACCGCATTTCTGCTATGCCATGTTTCTTCATGCCTTCCTCGCATCCACCGCAGCCTTGCGCAGCACAAAGTACATGACGGTGCCGGTGCCCGGCTTGCTTCCAGCCCAGATCTTTCCGCCGTGATCCTCTATGATCTTGCGCACAATGGAAAGCCCTATGCCGCTGCCGCCCGTGGCGGAGTTGCGGGAGGCGTCCGTGCGGTAGAACCGGTCGAAGAGGAAGAAGTTGAGCCGATCACGCTGCAGAATC
>CANRKY010000001.1 GCA_947631355.1 uncultured Marvinbryantia sp. | reverse complement strand
GCTATGGAGTCATTCCATCTTTCTATGGAAGAAGCAATGAATGGCTTAAAGGTAAGCAAGGAAGACCAGGCTATCCTAATGAAGATGATCTGAGAGCGGTCGCAAAGTAAAAGCAGGAGAAGTCAAAGACAGACCAGATATAAAATGAAATAGATTAATCTTCTTCGATCACCTGGATTTCCAGGTGATCGAATTCTATATGCTCAATGAAGTTATCCTGAGAGAAACGTGTTTTGCTGTGGCGCTGAAATTCACGGATATTGGCGTCCAGCCAGATAGGGCGGCCCAGATCGAAATGGGTGCAGATCTCATCCAGAGCGTGAAAGATTTTGTGCGTTCTGGTGTCGTCTTCCCCGTTACAGATGGTGATGTCTTTCAGCAGATGGTTGTCTTTCCAGATTTTTCCCCATAAACGAAACATACAGACTCCTTTTCTATGAATCCGCACGATTCAGCGAAGCCGCTTCATAGAGCGGCAGAAACCATGCGGGAATCTCTCTTATAATAGAATGTACGGTTTGCTTTTCAGATATTCCACAATGGCGGGATCTTCCAGCGTTCCGGTCTGCACATAAGCGGTGAAGTATTCATACACCGTCTTTGTCAGCTGCCGGATGTGATCCACGGCCATATCGGTGTTTTCCAGATCGTTGGACATCACACAAAAGATATAGTTCCCGTAAGGGGTGTAGATAATGGAAACGTCATTTTCCACATCGGATACTTCCCCCGTCTTATGCGCGATCTGCAGTTCCGGAGGCAGCGCGGATGGAATCTTATAATCCACTTCCTGGCGGATCAGAAGGCCCAGAAGCCGTTCGGACGCCGCGCGGGAGATCAGTGTCCCGTCGTAAACCATTTCCAGAAAACGCCCGCAGTCTGCGGCGGATGTAGTGTTGGTGGCGCCGGATACCCACAGGTTGGGATCTGCAATGCCGTTTACCTGCCAGGTATTGGAGAAGCCGTACCGCTGGATAAAATCGTTCACCACATCCAGACCGGTCTGAAAATCTCCGCTGTCATCGCACAAAAGCCGCACCAGTTCGTTTGCGGATTCGTTGTCGCTCACGGTGATCATGGCGTCCAGCAGGGCGGCCACCGTGTCGGTATCTTCCAGTTCTTTTTCCTCTATCTGCTCCAACACAGCGCCTGCGATAAACAGCTTGATAAGGCTGGCGGAGTCCAGGCCGCGGTCGTTTATGCGCATTGTTCTGCCAGTGGTCAGATCCTTGATATAAACGGACCACTCCCCCTGATAGTCTTTCAGCGCAGAAATGATCTGCTGTTCAAAATAATCCCAGATGGGCTGAACGATCACATAGTCCTCCCCGACGACCACAACGCGGGGCATATTTTCGGCATCGTACTGCGGCAGACTGTAAAAGTTGTTCCAGAAGAAAGCGTCCATTTTCGCGTAGAAAGGAAGCTCCTTTGGAAAGCCGGCGATGTTTTCCGGGGTGGTCAGGTGAAACGTGCGGGGCTTCGGGAGAGAATCCCCTGCGCTCTCCTCCGAAGAAGGCTGCTCTGCCTCAGATCCTGCGCCCTGCACAGAATGGCGGAATTGCTGCAGGCTGTCCTGCAGAGAAGAACGGAACTGCTGAAAGCTATCCTGCAGGGACAGCGGGAGCTGCTGCGGGCCATCCGGCACGGAAAACGGAAACTTCTGCAGACTGTCCGATACAGAAACCTGAGATTCCTGCAGGCTGCCGGAAAGCCCGCTTTCTTCCTGTGCATAAACCTGCATCGGGAGCAAGCTGCACGCCAGGCAGATGGAAACAATACGCTGCTTTGGTGTTTTGCTCAAATTCATCCGGATCCCCTTTTTCTAAAATATGTGCGGTGATTTTTGCTGTGACCAGATCTTTCTGCTGTGATGGAATACATGTCGGTTTCTCTCGTAATCATACACGAAAGAAAGTTTTTTGTAAACCAAAATAACAAATGTAATTTATGAAATAAACCGCGACAGGCCGCGCCCCATTAAAATCTGCTTGAAGATACAGTGGTCGGTATGGTAGGATGGTAGCAGGGCCGAAATGGAACGGCTACAGCAGAGTCGAAATGGAACGGCGACAACAGAGCCGAAAGGAAGGAACGAGAAAGCTATGGCGGTGAAGACCACGGGACTGGTGCATATCTATTGCGGGGACGGCAAGGGCAAGACCACGGCGGGCATGGGCCTTTGCGTGCGCGCGGCGGGGTACGGCTACAGGGTGCTGATCTATCAATTTATGAAAAACAACCGGACCAGCGAGCGGAAGATTCTGGAAAAGGTGGAGAATATCACCATTGTGGACGGCCTTACCGAGGAGAAATTCAGTTTTCAGATGACAGAGGAAGAAAAGAGCGAGCGCAGGAAATTTTACGCACAGCAGCTGAAAAAGGTGACGGATTTGGCGCGGGATGGGCAGTACGACCTGCTGTTTTTGGACGAGGTGATCTACACCATCCGGGCCGGGCTTCTGGACGAGGCGCTGGTGCTGGACTTTCTGGATCACAGACCGGAAAACCTGGAAGTGATCCTCACAGGCCAGGGGCCGGACGAGGCGCTGCTTCAGAGAGCGGATTATGTGTCGGAGATCTGTGCGCGCAGGCATCCTTTTGCGCAGGGGCAGCCCGCGCGGGACGGCATCGAGCGCTGACACCTGTGGATTATTTCTGGCAAGGTGCGGAATCACTTCTGGCAGAGCATGGGATCGTTTCTAACAGGCCGTGGGAGTGTTTTTGGCAGATCGCGGGCGAACCGTGAAAAACATACAGGAAAATAGAATGAGATATAGGAGAAGAAAATGCGGGCATATGAGAGATTACTGAACTATGTGAAAGTGCACACCACAAGCTGCGAGGACAGTGCGTCCACGCCCTCCACGGCGCGGCAGTTTGACCTGGGGCGGCAGCTGAGGGACGAGCTGGAGGAGCTGGGCGTAAAGGACGCCCGGATAGACGAGAAATGCTATGTTTACGGCGCCATTCCCGCCACGGCGGGGTGCGAGGGTGCTCCCGCCATCGGGTTTATCGCGCACATGGACACGGCGCCGGATTTTTCCGGGGAGCACGTGTCTCCCCAGGTGATCGAACATTACGATGGCGGCGATGTGCCTCTGGGAACCAGCGGCAGAGTGCTGTCGGCAAACGATTTTCCGCATCTTCCCTCTCTTGCCAGGCGCACCTTGATCACCACAGACGGCACCACGCTGCTGGGTGCGGACGACAAGGCCGGAGTGGCAGAGATCATGACGCTGGCGGAGGAGCTGCAAAAGAGCGGGATGCCGCACGGAAAGATCTGCATCGGCTTTACGCCGGACGAGGAGATCGGCCGGGGCGCGGACGCCTTTGATGTGCAGGGCTTTGGCGCGGACTTTGCGTACACAGTGGATGGCGATGCGGAGAACCAGATTGAATATGAAAATTTCAATGCCTGTGCGGCGAAGGTGACGTTCCGGGGCTTCGCCGTACATCCCGGCAGTAGCAAGGACACCATGGTCAATGCGTCTTTGCTGGCCATGGAATTTAACGCGATGCTGCCCGCGGGGGATACGCCCGGGCATACCGAGGGCTATGAGGGATTTTTCCATCTCTGCGGCATGAGCGGCGATGTGTCCGATGCGAAACTGGAGTACATCGTGCGCGACCACAGCGCGGAGATGTTCGCCTGCAGACAGCAGATGCTGCGACATATTACAAAGCTGATGCAGGAAAAATACGGCGCGGACGCGGTGCAGCTGGAGATCATGGAGCAGTACCGCAACATGAAAGAAAAGATAGAGCCCTGTATGCATCTGATCGAAAATGCGGAGGCGGCTATAAAAGAGGCGGGCATGACCCCTGCGGCGATGCCCATACGCGGCGGCACGGACGGGGCGCGGCTTTCCTATATGGGGCTCCCCTGCCCCAACCTGGGCACCGGCGGCCACGCTTTCCACGGCCCCTATGAGCACATAACGGCGGAGGGGATGGACAAGGTAGTGGAAGTCCTGAAGGGGATCGTAAAGCGGTACGCTGCGGCGCAGCGAGACGGACAGCAGACAGTACAGTGAATCGGCGGTCAGCAGCGCGATAAAACCGGCAGCCAGCAGCGCAGCAAAACGGACAGTGAACAGCGCAGCAAAACGGACAATAGACATCGCAGCAAAACGGACAGCAGCGCGGTGAAACGGGCAGCCAGCAGCGCAGTAAAACGGACAACAGCAAGCAAAACGGACAACAGACAGCGGCGTGACAAAGCAGGCATCCATGGGAGAGGAGAAATTTATGAGTGACAGCATACATGAAAAGTATATGCGCGAGGCCATCCGGCAGGCGAAGAAAGCTTACGCGCTGGACGAGGTGCCCATCGGCTGTGTGATCGTGCAGGACGGGCGCATCATCGCCCGGGGCTACAACCGGCGGAACACGGATAAAAACACGCTCTCCCACGCGGAGCTGAACGCCATCCGCAAGGCGGCGAAAAAGCTGGGGGATTGGCGGCTGGAGGGCTGCACCATGTATGTGACGCTGGAGCCTTGCCAGATGTGCGCGGGGGCCATGGTGCAGGCCAGGCTTACTGAGGCGGTGATCGGTAGCATGAACCCGAAAGCCGGGTGCGCGGGATCTGTCCTCAATATTCTGGAGATGCCCGCGTTCAATCATCAGGTGCAGGTGACGCGCGGAGTGCTGGAGCAGGAGTGCAGTGAGATGCTCAGCCAATTTTTCCGGGAACTGCGGGAGAAGAAAGGCAAGAAAATACATCCGTGAGAAAAGCGCTGCCTGCTGCAATGCCAGATCGCTTCGGGAGAAGAAAAGCAAGAAAATACATGTGTGAGAAAGATAAGGATGTGCGCGTATGATAAAGTGTGTATTGTTGGCATGGATGATCCTCAGTACGGCGTTTTCTGGATTTTCCGATGAGAGGATCCAAGGAATTTTTGTGCCCAGCGATGGGGAGACCAGCCTGGCAGATGCGGCCGAAGCGCTCGCGGAGCACCCGGATATGGTGCGGTTCATTCAGGCGTACCCGGCATATTACGGCAGGGATCTTGCGATCGATGTGACGGAGGATCTTTTGGCGGCGGATGGCGGGATCCCTCTGTTTTTCCAGTGGGATCATCGCTGGGGATATCGGATATACGGCAGCGGCTTTCTTGCAATGACGGGCTGCGGGCCCACCTGCGTCTCTATGGTATACTGCGGACTTACCGGAAATGCGGAGTGGAATCCTTATGCCGTGGCGCACATGGCGGAACGGCATGGCTATTATGTGCCGGGCGTTGGCACAGCGTGGGATCTGATGACCGATGGGGCGCAGATTCTGGGGTTGGAGGCGTGGCCGGTTTCCATAGACAGCTATTCCATTGTGGATACATTGCAGGCGGGCTGTCCGCTCATTGCGTCCATGCGGCCCGGAGATTTCACAAAAAAAGGCCATTTTATTGTGCTGGTAGGGCTGGATGCGGACGGAAGGGTTCTGGTCAATGACCCGAACAGTCGCAAGAACAGTGAGACTGCCTGGGATGCAGACAGACTGGTGATGCAGATGAAAGGACTTTGGGGATACAGCTATTAAATCCAGGGAATCATTACCAGATATATTATCAGATACAGGAAAGGAATATCCGCATAGGTGAAATGAACATCCACGCACCGCACTTCGAATTCCTGCCACAGACGTTACCTCTACAGTTAACTCGGCTCAGGCACCCTTGCAACACACAAAAGGTTCTGCTTAGTGCTGCTTCATTCCTGACCTGACACGGTTCACAGATTTCTGTTGTGCAAGACCCAAACGTCAACGCCACTTATAGAGGGCAGCTCCACAGCGCAGAACCCTCGGATTGGTATCACCCCTGCTATAGCGGGTTGCAGGTACAGGGCACCGCTAACTCCCCGGCTGCGTGGACAGTTTTTATGATACCTTTTTTTTAAGAGCTTGTCAATGAAATATTATCGACAAGATTGGCGGGCCCTCTGTCAATCAATCAGGGACACTCTCTATCAATAAAGAAAAGTGCCTATTGTCAATCAGACCGGCGTGCCCATTGTCAATAAGTAGAAATGTCTATGGTTGATTAGACTGGCGCGCTCATTGTCAATGAAACCGAAAGACAGATTATTGCTATTGATCAAACGGGAATGTCCATCGGTAATCAAGTCATTTCTACGGAAGGGATGGCAGCAGTGTCTGCAGTTCCCGCAGGTTCCAGATGCGATATTTTGCATCGGGCACATCCCCGAATCCATAGGCCGCAAACACAAACGGGATCCCGGCCTCCTTGCAGGCATCGGCGTCCCCCTGCGTGTCGCCAATATAGACCGGCGCATGCAGGTTATTTTTTTCCATCAGCCGCAGGATCGTCTGTCCCTTGGAGGTGCCGGTCTGCCCGAAGCAGAGATGGTCTTTGAAGTATTTTTCCAGCCCGGTCTTCCGCATAAAAAGTTCGATATAACCTTCCTGACAGTTGCTCACAATGAAAAGCGGATACTGCCAGGAGAGCACCTGCAGGGTCTCCTCCAGAAACGCGTAGGTGGTGCCCGGCGTCTTCTCCAGCTCGATGTGTTCCTGCTTGAAACACTCCGCGCCGATCCAAAAGCGCTCTGACGGGGGAAGTTTTGGCAGGATGGCCGCAAAGATGCGGTCCATCGGCAGGCCGAACAGTTTTTTCAGGTCGTCCGCCGTCACCCGCGTGTCAAAATCTGTGTAGGCCTCGATCGTCCGATTGTAAGCCACGGCCACCACTTCGGTAGAATCCCAGAGGGTGCCGTCCACGTCAAAAATAATCCCGTCCATGTGATATCCTTTCTGACAAAATCCAATTTATATTCTGATACAGTGCACAGAGTCTGCAACATTCCATTATTGCCTGTACAGAATCCGCACAGAGTCCGCAACATTCCATTATTGCGCAGCATCAGATTCTCAGGATCGCCGCCTGATACCCCTGCAGGCGGATCGTGTTGCCGTGAATTTCCGTGTTTTCATAGTTGCTGAGGATCAGTTCCCGGCAGGGCGCGTCCAATGTGATGTCCCGCGGTTCGTTCTGAAAGTTCGCGGCCACAAGCAGTGTCTGCCCCTCGCCCCTGCGATAGAAGGCCATCAGGTTGTGCACGTCCTCCCACACCGGTTCCAGCCTGCCGTACACGATGGTGTCGGCGTACCGGGGATTTTTGCGCAGGGCGATCAGCTTTTTATAAAAGTGATACACGGAGTCCGGCCGCCCCATCTGTTCCTCGGCATTGATGCGCACATAGTTGGGGTTCACCCGCAGCCAGGGCGTGCCCTCGGTAAAGCCCGCGTTTTTCTCGGCGCTCCACTGGAACGGCGTGCGCGCATTGTCGCGGCTGTACACGTTCACGGCTTTCAGGGCCTCCTCCGGGGAAAGCCCGGCGTTTCTCGCCACCTGATATTCGTCCAATGTGCTCACATCATCCACTTCATCGATGGAGGTGAAGTCCAGATTCTCCATGCCCAGCTCCTGCCCCTGAAACAGGAAGGGCAGGCCCTTCAGCATAAACAGCACGGCCGCCAGCATCTTTTTGCTGGTCTCGGTGCAGTCGCCCTGGGGGATGTAGCGGCTGACGCCCCGGGGCTCATCGTGGTTTTCTATGATGTTGGCGAGGAAGCCCACGCCCTCTATTTTTCGCTGGCTCTCAAAGCAGCAGCGCTTGTAATCATCCGGCGTGATGGGCGTGCGGTCGTACCACCCGTTGGGGCTTCCGCCGAAGATGGCCCCGTTAAAGTCAAACATGGTGGAGAAACAGCCGTTGTCCCCGATGAAGTCTGGCAGCTCCTCCGGTTTTTCGTTGAACACCTCGCCCACGGTGAAAGCGTTGTGGGGGCGGAAGGTGTGATCCGCCATCTCGTGCAGGAACGTGAGCACGCCCTGGGCCTCTTTTAGCATGTAATGCACAGAGCACAGGCCGTCCGGGCGGTCCGCCGGGTAATCTTTGAAGGGCAGCGCCTTTTTGATGTTGATGATGGCGTCGATGCGGAATCCGGCCACGCCCTTGTCCAGCCACCAGTTGATCATTTTATAGATATCCTGCCGCACCTGGGGGTTTTCCCAGTTCAGGTCCGGCTGCTTTTTGTGGAACACGTGCAGATAATATTTGTCGGTGCCGGGGATCCGCTCCCACACCGGGCCGCCGAAGTAGGAGCGCCAGTTGCAGGGCAGCTTTCCGTCCTTACATTCTTCTATGTAAAAATACTTTCCGTAGGGGCCGTCCGGATCCGCCAGCATTTTCTGAAACCACTCGTGCTCATCGGAGCAGTGGTTCACCACCAGATCCAGCACGATGGAGAGATCCCGCTTTTTCGCCTCCGCCAGAAGTTCGTCCATATCCGCCATGGTGCCGAAGCGGGGATCGATGTTGTAATAATCGGAGATATCGTAGCCCTGATCCGCCAGCGGCGAGCAGTAAAAGGGGGAGATCCAGATAATGTCCACCCCCAGATCCTTCAGATAATCCAGCTTTTTTATGATCCCCCGCAGGTCGCCGATGCCATCCCCGTTGGTATCGCAGAAACTTTTTGGGTAGATCTGATAGGCCACTTTGCCGTGCCACCATTTTTTCTGCATCCTAAAATCCTCCCTGAAACCTGTGCGGATCCGGCGTGGACAGCGGCCTGTGAAAGCCGGTTTCCGGGCGATCCGCAACGCAGACAGTATACAATAAAAAATAAGGGAAAGCAAGGGCTTGTACTTTTTAAAAAATAGTGCTATGATATAGAAAATTTCATAACATGTCAACAGGTGCGGATGTCCGCGGGGCATCCGGTAAAAGGGAAACAGGTGCAAATCCTGTACGATCTCGTCACTGTGAGTAAGGAGTGCGAAGCCATGTGCTGCGGGCACGGCCACTGGGAAACCGGGAAGGCGGCATTGCATGAAGATTTATGAGTCAGGAAACCTGCCTGTTGTTTCGGTACGGGAATTGCATAAAATGGCAGATTCCAAGATCACGAGTAATTGGTTGTACCTGGTTTCCATGATGAAGACCTTTTGCTCGGCGGGCAGAAGGCTTTTTTATATTCTGCCGCGCCGGGGGTTTGCGTGCATGCTTTGTCCCGTTCTTTATCACGAGTTGCGGTTTATGAGACAAATCGTGACAGGAGGTATAAAAGCCGGCTTTTCCCGGGAAGGTTCACAGGCTTTTATATAAAAGGGCAATGACCCAAAAAAGGAGGACAAAGACATGAAAAACAAAATGGCAAGACTGTTACTGGCAGGCGCGTGCGCGGCGGCTCTTATGATGGGGACCGCTATGGTGCAGGCGGAGGACGCGGCGGAGGAGGAGACCGAGATGTATACCGGCGATGCCTCCAATGAAAACGTGAGAAATCAGGACGACATCGGCGAGAAGGAACTTCTGGTAGTCAGCTTCGGCACCAGCTTCAACGACAACCGCCAGGCTACCATCGGCGCCATCGAGGCGGCTATGGAGGAGGCGTTCCCGGATTTCGCGGTGCGCAGAGGCTTCACCAGCAACATCATCATCGACCATGTGCTCTCCCGCGATGGCGTGAAGATCGACGATGTGGACGAGGCGCTCACCAGAGCGGTGGACAACGGCGTGAAGACGCTGGTGGTGCAGCCCACACATCTGATGGACGGCTTTGAGTACAACGATCTGGTGGGCCAGGTTGCGGAGTACGCGGAAGAATTTGACCAGGTTGTGATGGGGCAGCCGCTGCTGACAGACGACTCGGACTACGAAGAAGTGATCAAGGCCATCACAGAGGATACCGCGGCCAGCGATGACGGCCAGACGGCCATCGTGTTCATGGGCCACGGCACAGAGGCGGAGTCCAACGAGATCTACGCCACCATGCAGGAAAAGCTGACTGAGGCGGGGTATGAAAACTATTTTGTCGGCACGGTAGAAGCCACGCCGTCGCTGGACGATGTGATCGCGGCCGTACAGGAAGCGGGCAAGTATACAAAGGTGGTTCTTCAGCCGCTGATGATCGTGGCGGGCGACCACGCGAACAACGATATGGCGGGCGATGAAGAAGGCGCCTGGAAGACAGAATTTGAGGCGGCGGGCTTTGAAGTGACCTGCAACCTGAAGGGTCTGGGCGAGATGGAGATCATCCAGGGCCTTTTCGTGGAGCACGCGAGAGAGGCAATGGAAGGGCTCTCCGAGTAAGCAATGCGGGAGAGGCAATGGAAGGGCTTTCCGAGTAAACAATAAATTATCAGGAATGGAGCAGTGAACGTATGAAAAAGACAAGAGTAACCGTATGGGCTGCGATCCTTGCAGCGGGTATGATGACAGCGCTGTGCAGCGCACAGGACGCGGAGACGACAGCGGAAGCGGCAGTCGCAGAAGCAGCCGAAAAGGCAGAAGATTCGGCAGAAGCGGCCGCAAAGGCAGAAGACGCGGCAGAAGCGGCAGCGGAGGCAGAGACAGCAGAGGCAAAACCGGATACGGCGGCCGTGGCTGGCGCGGACGAGATGGCGCCGGTGGAGGATGTGGTGGACGAGGACATGGTTCCCATCTACGGCACGGACATCAAAGACGGGGTTTACCCGGTCGCGGTGGATTCCAGCTCCTCCATGTTTAAGATCACAGACTGTGAGCTCACCGTGAAAGACGGGGAGATGACGGCGAAGATGACCATGGGCGGCAAGGGCTATCTGTACCTGTACATGGGCACCGGCCTTGAGGCGGCGGCTTCTTCCGAGACCGGATTCATAGAGTTTGAGGAAAATGAGGACGGCGAGCATACGTTCACGGTTCCTGTGGAAGCACTGGATATGGGGATCGACTGCGCCGCGTTCAGCAAAAAGAAAGAGCAGTGGTACGACCGCACACTGGTGTTCCGCTCCGACTCCCTTCCGCAGGACGCGTTCGCCGCGGGCATGATCACCACGCTGGAGGATCTGGGCCTGGAAGACGGCAGCTACCAGGTGGAAGTGGCCGTGGAGGGCGGTTCCGGCAAGGCCACGGTGGAGTCGCCCGCGCAGATGACGGTGGCGGACGGCAAGGCCGTTGCTACGCTGATCTGGAGCAGCCCCTATTATGATTACATGATCGTGGGCGAGGAAAAGCTGGAGCCCGTAAACGGCGAGGGCGAAAATTCCACGTTCGAAGTGCCCGTGGAAGGATTTGACTGGAACATTGCTGCGGTTGCGGACACCATTGCCATGAGCACGCCTCACGAGATCGAGTACACATTGATCTTTGATTCTTCATCCATTCAAAAGGCAGAGCAATGAAAAAGACAGAATCGTTATTTAAGAAGATCAGAAATCTGTTCCTGCCGGCGCTGTTCTGCGTGTTTTTCGCGCAGAATGGCGCACAGGCGCAGGCCGCCGCGCCCGACTGGGGCTCTATGACGGCGGATCACGCGCTGGAGCTTATGTACGCGGAACAGTTTTCGGTGGATTATTATGAGGGCGGCTACGCGCTGATCGACATCACAGACAGCGGCCGCTTTCTTGTGGTTCCGGAGGGAAAAGAGGTTCCCGCTGGACTGGAGGAAGATATCGTTCCCATTTTGCAGCCGCTGCAGAACATCTATCTGGTGGCCACCTCGGCCATGGATCTGTTCTGTTCGCTGGACGCCACATCCAGCATCCGCCTGTCCGGCACGGAGGCTTCCGGCTGGTATGTGCAGAAGGCGCGGGAGGAGATGGAGAACGGGAATATTGTTTACGCGGGGAAATACAGCGCGCCGGATTACGAGCGGATCCTGGAGAACGGCTGCGACCTGGCGGTGGAGTCTACCATGATCTACCACACGCCGGAGGTGAAGGAAAAGCTGGAGGAGTTTGGCATCCCGGTGCTGGTGGAGCGCTCCAGTTATGAGAGCCATCCGCTGGGCAGGACCGAGTGGCTGAAGCTGTATGCCGTGCTTCTGGGAAAGGAAGACCTGGCGGAGGAAGTGTTCCGCAGACAGGCGGACAGCCTGGAAAAAGTGCTGGCGGAGGAAAGCACCGGAAAGAGCGTGGCGTTTTTTTACATCACCTCCAACGGGTATGTGAACGTGCGCAAAGGCAATGATTATGTGGCAAAGATGATCGAGCTGGCAGGCGGGAAATATGTCCCGGAAAACCTGGGCGGATCGGACAACGCCCTCTCCACCATGAACATGCAGATGGAGGAGTTTTACGCCCAGGCAAACGACGCGGATTATCTGATCTACAACAGCACCATAGACAGCGAGCTGTATACCCTGGAGGAACTGTTCGCAAAGAGCAGCCTGCTGAAAGACTTTAAGGCGGTGGCGGAGGGCCACGTGTACTGCACCGAGAAAAATCTGTTCCAGGAGACCACGGGGCTGGGCACCATGATCGAGGACATTCACGCGATCCTCACCAGCGAGGGGGTTCCGGAAGATCTTACCTATCTCCATCCGCTGCAATAAGAGAAGATCACAAAAAAATTGTGTGGAAGGAGGAAGCGCCGTGGAAAAGAGATCACACAAAAGATATGAGCTGTGCTTTGCGCTCCTGACGGCGCTTCTTTTGCTCCTCACGTTCTGCAACATCAATTCCGGGAGCGTGCATCTGTCCGTCCCGCAGGTTTTTCAGATCATTGTGCAGAAAACAGGGGAACAGACGGCGTACAACATTGTGTGGGAGATCCGGCTGCCCCGCATCCTGGCGGCGATCATCCTGGGCGGCGCGCTGTCGGTGTCCGGCTTTCTGCTGCAGACGTTTTTCAACAACCCCATCGCCGGGCCGTTTGTGCTGGGCATTTCTTCCGGCGCGAAGCTGGTGGTGTCGCTGGTGATGATCTTTTTGTTAAGCAGGGGCTATGCGGCGGGCTCGCAGATCCTTATCCTGGCGGCGTTCCTCGGCGCCATGATCTCCATGGGATTTATTTTGCTGGTCTCCAAAAAAGTGAAGGGGATGTCCATGCTGGTCATCAGCGGCGTGATGATCGGTTACATCTGTTCCGCGATCACAGATTTTGTGGTGACCTTTGCGGACGACTCGAACATCGTAAATCTGCATAACTGGTCCCTGGGCAGCTTTTCCGGCATGTCCTGGGACAATATCCGTGTGATGGCGGTGGTGATCTTTGTCACCCTGACGATCACTTTTTTTCTTTCCAAACCCATGGGCGCGTACCAGCTGGGGGAGGTGTACGCCCGCAGCATGGGCGTGAACATCCGGGCGTTCCGGGTGCAGCTGATCCTGCTCTCCAGCGTGCTCTCCGCGTGCGTGACGGCGTTCGCGGGGCCCATATCCTTTGTGGGGATCGCGGTTCCCCATCTGATCAAGAGCATGTTTAAAACGGCAAAACCCATCCTGATCATCCCGGCCTGTTTCCTGGGGGGAGCGGTGTTCTGCCTGTTCTGCGATATGATCGCCCGCACCGTATTCGCGCCCACGGAGCTGTCCATCAGTTCGGTGACGGCCGTGTTCGGCGCTCCGGTGGTGATTTTTGCTCTCTGCACCAAGGCTGCGAGACGATCCTAGAATGTCACGCAATGTCACGATTTATGAAATAAATCGTGATAGGCGGCGCCCCATCTCGCGAAGCGAGATTCTATTGGGCGCACGCTCCGAACAACGTCATGATTTATGGAATAAATCGTGATAAGCGCCCATCTCGCGAAGCGAGATTAAAATGCATGTCGCGATTTATGCAAGAAATCGTGACAGCAACGCTCCGCAAGAAAACAAAAAGGAGTTTCCCATGTCAGATTTTTACATTCACACCGACAACCTGACCGTTGGCTACAGCGGGGTTCCTCTGATCCGCGATATCAGCATCGGGCTGAACCGCGGGGAGATCCTCACGATCATCGGGCCGAACGGGGCGGGGAAATCCACCATCCTGAAAAGCATCACCCGGCAGCTTGCGGCGCTGAATGGAACGGTGTTTTTGGACGGGAGCGACATGAAAACCCTGTCCGACAGGGCCCTCTCAAAGAAGATGTCGGTGGTGATGACGGAGCGCATCCACCCGGAGCTGATGACCTGCGAGGATGTGGTGGCGATGGGCCGCTACCCCTACACGGGCCGACTGGGGATCCTGTCGGATCACGACCGGGAAGTGGTGCACGCGTCCATGGAGATGGTGCACGCTCTGGAACTGCGGGACTGCGATTTCACCCAGATCAGCGATGGGCAGCGCCAGCGGGTGCTGCTGGCAAAGGCCATCTGCCAGGAGCCGCAGATCATCATTCTGGACGAGCCCACTTCTTTTCTGGATATCCGGCACAAGCTGGAACTGCTGACTCTGCTGAAACAAATGGTGCGGGAGAAGCGCCTGGCCATTGTGATGTCGCTGCACGAGCTGGATCTGGCCCAGAAGATCTCGGACATTGTGGTGTGCGTGCACGGGGATCGCATTGAAAAATATGGCACACCGGAGGAGATCTTCACCTCAGATTACGTGGAAAAACTGTATGGGATGACCATGGGAAGCTACAACACGGATTTTGGGTGCCTGGAGATGGAAGCGCCCAAGGGAGCGCCGGAAGTGTTTGTGATCGGCGGCGGGGGCAGCGGCATCCCGGTATACCGGCGCCTGGCGCGCCAGGGGATCCCCTTCGCGGCCGGGGTTCTGCACACAAACGATATCGACTACGAAGTCGCGAAGGCGCTGGCGGTGCAGGTGGTGGCGGAAAAGGCGTATACGCCCATCGCCGAGGAGACCTTTCAGCGGGCAGCAAAAATCGCACAGCAGTGTCGGGAGGTGATCTGCTGTGCGAAAGAGTTTGGCGAGATGAATGAGAAAAACAGAGAACTGGCTCTGCGCTTTACTGCCACCTGCGGGTAGACTCGGAAATCTGACGGCCCGCTGCGGACGGCTGGTAAACCAGGTAATAGCACCCGATGTTCATAAGCAGCGCGGAGATCACATCGATCACCGTGTGCTGTTTCAAAAACATGGTGGACGCCACGATGGAGATGCACAGCACCAGAGAAGCGTTCACTGCCCACGGATATTTCTTTTTCAGGGAAGTGCACTGTGCGAGCGCCATGTGCACGCACACCGCGTTGAACACATGGATGCTGGGAAGCACATTTGTGGATGTGTCAATGCGCCACAGCGCCTTCACCATTTCTGTAAAAATATTGCTGCGCTCCAGAAACACCGGCCGGAGCGTGTGGCCGTTGGGATAAACCAGCGACACGATCAAAAACACCGTCATGCCGATCCCCAGATTTGTGACCAGCGCCCAGTACTGGCTGCGGTCTTTTTCCACCAGCGCAAAATACAGCACGCCGAAGGCCACGTAGAAGAACCAGAGAATATACGGTATGATGAAAACCTCGCAGAACGGGATCAGGCGATCCCATTTTGTGATCAGAAAATGCATATCGTGCCGCGGCCGGTTTTCCACATACGCGAATACACAGAGGTAAAAAATCATATAAAGCAGAACGGGCACCAGATGACGGTACCTGGTCCATAAATCTTTCATAAGAATCTTCGACCTTTTCATAAACATACTCCCCGCTGATGATATCTGAAAACAGAGATCCATCGCATTGCTTTTTTCCCCTTTTTTCCTGTATTACGGCTTTTTTACGGCGGCTTTTGGATGCGCGCGCGGCGCCTCCCGCCCGTTAACGATTACGTTATAGCACGAAATTTACAGGAAAACAATAGCAGACTTGATTTTTTAAGAAAAATTTCATTCTTTATTGCTGCGATTCATTTGCAAAAAAAAATAAATGTGTTATACTGTACGGTAAGTGCAGGGCCCGCAGCGGTGGATCCTGCCCTCAACCATAGTTATATGCAGTTTTTTGATTTTTATGAGGAGAGGAAAATGAAGGGATTAAACAGGAAAAAGAGAGCGGCCGCTTTTCTTGCGGCAGTTATGATATTTACGGGGAGCTACGCGTCGGCGGAAGACCTTGCAGTGAACAGCGCGGACGCGGCGACTGTCAGCGAGACGGGTGCGGAAGTGATCGCAGAGCCGCCTGTCGAGCAGATCACGGAACCGCCCGCAGAGACGCAGCCTCCTGCCACGGAGCCGCCGGTCACGGAAGCGCCGGTTACGGAGCCGCCGATGACCGAACCGCCAGTCACCGAACCGCCAGCTGCGGAGCCGCCAGTTACGGAACCGCCAGTGACGGAAGCGCCGGTTACGGAACCGCCAGCTACGGAGCCACCGGTTACGGAGCCGCCCACGGAAGCGCCGGTCACGGAACCGCCCACCGAGGCGCCGGTTACGGAAGCGCCCACCGAGGCACAGACACAGCCGCAGACGCAGCAATCCACCGAAGCACAGACGCAGCCGCAAACGCAGCCTGTGCAGCAGACAGAGAGCAGCGCTCCGCAGACAGAAGCCCAGAAAGAGACTGAGGAACCGGGCACCTATACCTGGGAAAAAGACGATGTGACGGCAAAAGTGAAAATGCCGGATCAGATCACGCTGCCGGAGGACGCGGTCCTGGAGCTTGCGAAGGAGCAGGATGAAAATTATAAAAAAGATCTGGAACTGCTGGAAAAGTATGTAAAAGATGTCTCTTTTGGAGAATATCTCATATACGACATCCATTTTGAGACGGCGGACGGCCAGGAGATCAGCCTGGACAGCTTCCTGGATGAAGATGGGAAGCTCCCTGCCGAGATTGAGGTGGAACTCACCTTCGAGGAGCCCGTATTCCAGAAGCAGAATCTGAAGAACGAGGACGTGGCGGTTTACCACATCCGCGACCTCACGGAAAAGCAGCTTGCGGAAGAAAAAGCGCTGCTGGAATCGGAAGGGCAAGAGGCCGAGCCGGATGCGCAGAAGCCGGTGGAGCTGAAAGCCGAGCCGGAGCTTACAGACGCGAAAGACGGCGTGGAATCCATTTCCTTCAAGACAGACGGATTCTCTGATTTTGTAATCGCGCTCACCGAACCGGCGCCGGAAACGGAGAGCGAGACAGAAACCGAGACCGAGGCCGTGACGGAGAGCGAAACCGAAACTGAGACCGAAGCTGTGACGGAGACGGAAACCGAGACCGAAGCCGTGACGGAGAGCGAGACAGAAACTGAGACCGAGGCCGTGACAGAGAGTGAGACAGAAACCGAGACCGAGGCTGTGACGGAGAGCGAGACGGAAACCGAGACCGAAGCCGTGACGGAGAGTGAAACCGAAACAGAAGCTGTGACAGAGAGTGAGACGGAAACAGAAACAACGCCCGTGACGGAAACCGAAACCGAGACAACACCTGTCACGGAGACGGAGACCGAGACAACGCCTGTCACAGAGACAGAAACAGAAACAGAAACAGAGACAACACCCGAGACGGAACCGGTAACTGAGACGGAGCATGTGAACATTATCCCCATCGCGAACCCGGATCCCGTGGAGGCGGAGGCTGCCGCACACCAGATCGAACTCAGGATTAAGCAGGCGGGCACCTTTGCACAGACGGCAAACGATTACACAATCCAGGTGCGTGTGCCGGGCGACGATATGTTTAAAGATGTGGAACTTTGGGTAACCGGAGAGGACGGCAGCACCGCAACTCAGATGGGTTCTGCCCAGTATTCTGTGACGGGAGAAAACGGAGAATCCGTTCTTCGCATCCCGGTAAGCCAGCTTGCAGGCACAGAACCGGGCATATATAGTTTGAAAAATTTACCGAATGGAGTTTATACCATTGATGGCGGCGGCTCCTACTTTGCAAAGAACGGGACTGCCATCGAACTGAGAAACTGGGATCAGAACAAGGGATATACCAGCGTTTATCAGCTGAACGGCAAAAACGATGACGGAACCCCAACCGGTGATCCAATTTATGATTATAAGCCGATTGCAGTGACAATATCCGATGATTCACCGCAGAACCAGAATGTGGAGATCACAAATGTATACACGCAGGCTTCCGTGAAGCTGACAGACAGCGCCACAGCGGCCAACGCCATATCCGGCGGCGTGTTCCAGCTTACATTTGAGAATAATACGTTCCTGACGGGTACGATCACCACCGGAAAAGACGGCCTGGCGACTGTGAACGGGCTGCCCATCTCCATAAACGCGGAGGAGCGCCCGGAAGGGACAACGGCAGATTTAAATACATACAAGTGGACGCTGCAGTCTTACCCGAACACGTATGTGGCGCCGCTCAGCAATACACAGACATTTACGCTGACAGAAGGAAAACCGACCAGCACAGACGCGGCAATACAGCTGTCGCCCACCATGGTGCAGATCCTCGCCCGGGATGCGGGCACGAATAAGGATATTGCCAGAGGCCGGGTGAACATGACGATCCAGGAGAAGGGAAATACTTCCGCCAGCCTGACCCGCCAGAACGGCGACACGCTTACGGCGCTGCTGGAAGTGGGCAAGACCTATGTGATCACGCAGGCGGCAAATGTGAGCGGATATGCGCTCACAAAGAGGACGGCGGAGATCACAGTGGGCAACAACGCCAGGGTACAGACGGTGTGGACGGAGAATACACCCACGAAGCTGCGGCTGACGGCGTGGGATGAAGATACCAACAAAGCATTGGAAGATGCGGCAAACATCACTTATGCGATAGAGGAAAAAGGCGGAAAGGCCGTTGGCACCAGCTTTATCAACGGCGAAGTGGTGACCGGCAGACTGGATGTGGGCAAGACCTACGTGGTAACCCAGACCGCCCGCAAATATGGTTATGTGATCACAGCGGAGACCGCGGAAGTGACTATCCGCAATGACGGCAAAGAGCAGACAGCCGTTACGCGCAACACCCCCACCGTGGTGAATGTGGCGGCCAGACGGGCTTCCGATGGAACGTATCTGTCCGGAGGCTCCATGGAGATCGCCGATTCCACCGGGGAAGTGCTCTGGGGCGAAGGGCCCATGGAGGGCAAAGTGTATACCATGAAGGGCTACTTTGAGCCGGGCACGTATACCATGACAGAGACCACCATGCCGAACGGGCATTACACCTTCACCACAAGCACCACCTTTACCGTGGGCTCTCAGGCCAACAACTGCATGGTGAGCGCCTTCATCGACCACGTGACGGTGAAGATCCGCATCTACCGCAGGGCTTACGATATGTATCCCACAGTGAACGGGAAAGACGTCCGCTACATGCTGCCGGGAGCTACCATGCAGATCCGGGATGAATACGGAAACGTGGTGGACGAATGGGTGACCACAGAAAATTATTACCTCTGCGAAGGCAAGCTGAATGTGGGACAGAAGTACACGGTGGTTGAGACCGTTACACCGGAAGGCTATGTGCCGTTCGGAGAAGGCACCTTCTCCACGGTTCTGGGAGAGCCGGTGGGCAACAACGGAAGAACCGTGGTGGAGATCATGAAAGACGGCGATGACGCGGGCCGCATCACCCCCAGCGTATCGGTGCAGGGGCCGAAGCAGTTAGGCAGGATCCGCGTGGCCAAGAGGGTATTCTACCGCGGGTCGGCCATCAAGGTAAACCGCACGTTCTACTGCGCACTGTTCACAGACAGCGCGAAGACACAGATATACAAAGAAGCAGGCGTACAGCCGCTGCAGATGACCACGTCATCCGGGGTGTACGTGACGGCAGACTTTGAGAACCTGCCGCCGGGAATCTACTACGTGGGCGAGACAGACGCCAACGGCAGACTGATCTCCGGCAGGGAGAGCTCGCCGTATTTCACCATTTCCTATACGAACAACGAGCGGATCGTTCTGGGATCCCGCGGTTCCGGCATTGGTGAGATCGTGAACGAGTACCAGGCAACGCCTTCCGGCGGATACAGCGAGGTAACTCCGGAGGAACTGGAGCAGTCTTACGCGGACGAGTACGCAAACTACGGCGGTTCCGCAGAGGCATCCTCGTCTTACGCGGCGGGCGACACCACCAACGCGGATCCGGTTACCACGGGGGATCCCACAAATGTGATTCCATATGTGGCAGCGGCTGCGGTGGCACTGATCGCGGTGCTGGGAGCGGTGATCTACCGCAGAAAGCGGAAGAACTAGGAATAAACACAAAAATGAATAGAAGGAGCGCCCGGAGCATATGTTATTAAAAACATTGCTCCGGGTGTTTTTATGGATTTTCTGCTATTCCTGTCTGTGTTTTCCATTCCACTGATCATTTTCATCATTGTCGGGTACGGTCTGCTCTCGCGGATCAATATTTACGAGGTCTTTACCCGCGGGGCGGCGGAGGGGCTGCAGGTGGTGCTGACCATCCTCCCCACGCTGGTGGGACTGATGATGGGCGTGGGGATCCTGCGGGCCTCCGGTCTGCTGGACTGGCTGTCCGGCCTGCTGGGAAACTGGATGACCGGTCTTGGGTTCCCGGCACAGCTGTGTCCCCTTGCCGTGGTGCGGATGTTCTCCTCCAGCGCGGCGAGCGGCCTGGCCATCGACATCTTCAAAGAGTACGGGCCGGATTCCCGCGTCGGGATGATCGCTTCCGTGATGATGAGCTGCACGGAGACGGTGTTCTACACCATGAGCGTGTATTTCATGGCGGCGAAGGTGAAAAAAACGCGCTATACTCTGGCGGGGGCGCTTACTGCTTCCTTCGCGGGCATTGCCATGAGCATTTTTCTAGCGAACTTTGTCTAAAAGGGGGCAAAAAACGAGAAAAAAAGCAATATGTGATTTGACAACCTTGTGCGCGTGTGCTAGAATTGTTACAACTATGTGAACTTGTTAATTTTTACAACAGAGGGGCGGAATAAAATAGCGTAAGAGGTGCGGAAAAGTGGATAAAAATGAATATCAGGCAAAACTGGAAGAAATTAACCGATTAATTGAGAAAGAAAGTTACGAGGAGGCTGTCAGGCTGGCGGACACCATCGAGTGGAAGCGGGTGCGCTCTGTGCGCGTGCTCTGCCTGGTCAGCGAACTGTATGAAGTTGTGGGAAGGGCGGAGGACAGCAAGGCCATCCTTTACCGCGCGTACCGGCGTGCGCCGAACAGCAGGCAGATCCTGTACCGGCTCACGGAAGCCTGCGTGCAGACGCAGGATTTTGACGATGCGGTGGAGTACTATACCGAGTATGTC
This sequence comes from uncultured Marvinbryantia sp., assembly GCA_947631355.1. Taxonomy (GTDB): domain Bacteria; phylum Bacillota; class Clostridia; order Lachnospirales; family Lachnospiraceae; genus Marvinbryantia. The sequence goes on along the minus strand of CANRKY010000001.1, from coordinate 46,121 downwards.
AACTTGTCTCCGAACGACAACAGCAAATATATCCTGAAATATGAGATCTACAAGGGGCGCGGTTCTTCCCTGGAGGAACAGATCGCGGTTCTGGAGGAGCTTAAGAGCAAAGAATACACGGAACAGTGGGCGTACGAGCTGGCCAGGCTGTACGATGAGGCCGGCATGACAGACAAGTGTGTGGCGGAGTGCGATGACCTGGCGCTGTGGTTCCACAACGGAAAATATGTGGTACAGGCTCTGGAGCTGAAGAAGAAATATGCGAAGCTCACGCGGGAACAGCAGACGGTTTATGACAACCCCAGCGAGATCGTGGACATGGAGACGAAGGAGCAGGTGGTGGAAAAAGCGGTTCCCACACTGGACGAAGTGATCACAAAAGAGCTCCCGAAATCGGAGAAGGATGTGATCGCAGACAGCATTATCATGGATACGGAAAAAGAGATCGCGGCGGCTGTGCAGGCGCCCGTGATCCCGGCCGCAGAGCCGGAAGAAGTACCGGTTCCGGAACCGGCGCAGAATCAGGCAGCGGAACCGGCGGCACAGACAGGGCCGAAGGTGTCGGTGCAGGATATCAGCACGGTGGAGCTGCAGAGCGAACTGGCCGGAAGCATGCGGGAGATCCTGTCCGGCGCCCGTCCGGCGCCTGTGCAGGAGGAGCTGGAGAGCATCCCGCTGGTTTCCCGTCCGTCTGCAGCGGTGGACGAGGATGAGGAGCAGGTGCCCGGGCAGATGCATATAGACGATCTGCTCACCGGCATGGCGGATCAAAAAGAAGATAGCAGAGAAGATGAAAAAGAATCGCTGCTGAAGGCGCACACAACGGATATCTCCCAGAAGGTTCAGAAGGAGACGGGCCGCAGATCTGTGCGCGATTACATCGCGGACCGGCGGGAGAAGGCGGCAAAGGCCGTAAAACGTTCGGAGCAGATGCAGATACCCGAGGCGCCGCAGCCGGCGCCGATACCGAAGGAAATCCTGCCAAAACAGATGCAGAGGCAGGAAGAAGCCGCGCGCGCAATGGACACAGACGCGCAGCAGGCGGAAGCAATGAGAGACATGCAGGCACAGCAGGCAGAAGCAATGAGAGATATGCAGGCGCAGCAGGCGAAAGCAATGAGAGACGCGCAGGCGCAGCAGGCAAAAGCAATGCAGGACATGCAGGCCGCATCAGCGCGGGAAATGCAGGCATGGGACGAACCGATGCAAGAACAGCAATTAGAGGCGGCGCAGGACGAGGCCGCAGCGGTGCAGGATGCGCAGGAAAAACCGGTGATCGATCCGGAGAGCTATACCCACGACAGCCTGGACGAAAAAGAAAAATCCATGCTGGGCTTCTGGTCCAGGATCCGCGGCATGAACGAGCAGGTTAACGAAGTGGTGACCCTGCTGATGCGCAGCATCCTGGCAAACAAGACCTCCTCCAAAGGCAATGTGTTGCTGGTGGGAGACGCGGGCAACGGCAGGACCACCCTGGCGATCTCTCTCGCAAAGATCATCTGCCGCTGCAAGGGCATGACCAGCGTAAAAGTGGCAAAGATCTATGCGGAAGATCTGAACAAAAAAGACATTGCCGCCACTGTGAGCAAGATGGCCGGCGGGTTCCTGATCATCGAGGAGGCCGGGGATTTAAGCGATGCGGCGGTGGAACAGCTTTCCATGGCGATGGACTTCAAGACGGACAGTCTGGTGGTGGCATTGGAAGACGAAAAGCGCTATCTGCAGGATCTTTTGGCGCGCAGCCCGAAATTCGCGGAGAAGTTTGACGTGACCGTGAACGTTCCCATGCTCACAAATGATGAGCTGGTGGAGTTCGGCAGATATTACGCGGACGAAAAGGACTGCGTTCTGGATAACTCCGCGATCGAGACGCTGTACGAGAACATCGGGGCGATACAGTCCCCGGATCAGGCGGTGTCCATCCTGGATGTGAAAGAGATCGTGGACAAAGCGATCAAGAACGTGAACCGCTTCGGCGTTGGCAGGATCACTTCCAGCATTTCCGGAAAGCGGTACGACTCCAACGACAAAATCGTGCTGAAGGCAAAGAATTTTAAGAAGATAAAATAGCCTGCGGGCAGGAGACGCAGCAGGGCCAGACGCGTGAGAGAATACAGGTTTAACGCCTGGAAGAAAACAGGATTTAGTGCTTGACAGACAGTATACCGTTCGGTATACTGTCTTTGTATATTGGGAAAATTGCGAAACAATCTGCTCCCGGGCATATAGGCAAAGGGAACGGCTGGCTCTGCCAGAGGAAGGGAGTTACATGGAAAACAGGGAACGGATTTTGAAATGCGCACTTGACCTTTTTTACGCAAAAGGCTATGACGCGGTGGGAATACAGGAGATCTGCCAGATGGCGGGCATCACAAAACCCACGCTTTATCATTACTTTGGAAGCAAGTACGGACTGCTGGAGACCGTCCTGAAAAATGGGTTCGATGAACTGTTTGCGCCCATGGATCAGGTTCCCGACCCGCAGCAGGGGGAAGACGTGGAGCACATGCTGTATGAATTTCTGTCTGTGCTCACGGATTACGCGGGGGCAAATTACAAAGCGTATCTTTTTTTAATGTCCCTGTGCTACTCCCCGCGGGAGAACGAGACATACCGCGCGGTGCAGCCGTATCTCAGCCGCATCCACGCCAGGGCGGTGCAGATCTTCGAGGCCGCATCGGACCGGCTGGGAAATATGAACGGCAGACAGGAACAGTTTGCCATAGGATTTCTGGGGCTGATCAATCACTATCTGATGATGCTGGGGAACCAGACATCCCCGGACGAGGGAGTGCATGTGCCGGAAGACGCAAAGCGCGGGCTGCTCCATCAGTTTTTACACGGGATCTATTCATGAAAAAAGGGGAGGAATTGCATGAGCAAATGGTATGAAAAGGCCGTCTTTTACCACATGTATCCACTTGGAATGGTGGGCGCGCCAAAGGAAAATAATGTACAGGAAGTGCAGCACCGCTTTGACGAGCTGGCGGACTGGCTGCCGCACATTCAGGACATCGGCGGCACGGCGATCTACATCGGGCCGCTGTTTGAATCGTCCACCCACGGATACGATACCCGGGATTACCGAATGGTAGACCGGCGCCTGGGCGACAACGCGGATTTCAAAGCGTTTGTGCAGAAGGCCCACGAACTGGGAATCCGCGTGGTGGTGGACGGGGTGTTCAATCACACGGGGCGCGAGTTCTTTGCGTTTCAGGATATCCAGAGGAACCGGGAAAATTCGCCCTACCGTAATTGGTACAAAGGCATCAACTTCGGTTGGGATTCCTGCTATCACGACGGATTCAGCTATGAGTCCTGGCGCAACTGCCAGAATCTGGTGAACCTGAACCTGTATGAGCGGGCAGTGAAAGACTATCTGTTTGATGTGATCCGGTTCTGGATCCGGGAATTTGATATCGACGGCATCCGCCTGGACTGCGCGGACTGCCTGGATTTTGATTTTATGAAAGAAATGCGCTGGATCACCGGGCAGGAGAAAGAAGACTTTTGGCTGATGGGGGAAGTGATCCACGGGGATTACGCCCGCTGGGCAAACGATGAGACCCTCCACTCCGTCACAAACTATGAACTGCACAAAGGGCTTTACTCCGGGCACAACGACCACAATTACTTTGAGATCGCCCACACCATCCGCCGGGAGTTTGACGAAAACGGAGGTATTTACCGGGGAAGAAAGCTCTACTCCTTCGTGGACAACCACGATGTGGAGCGCATCATCACAAAGCTGCACAACAAAGATCACATACGATCGGTGTACACCTTGCTGTATACCCTGCCGGGGATCCCTTCCATCTATTATGGGAGCGAGTTTGGCATAGAGGGCAGAAAAGAGCAGGGAAGCGACGACTCCCTGCGGCCGCGCTTGGTGGTATCCGAATGTATCAAAAACAATATGCACCCGGAGATCACACAGCTTGTCCGCACACTGGGGCAGCTGCGGAAGGACAACGAAATCTTAACCCAGGGCGTATACCGTGAACTGCTCCTGACAAACCGCCAGTATGCGTTCGCCAGGATTCTGGACGGCAGGGCGGTGATCGTGGCCGTGAACAACGATGAAAACCCAGCAGAGATCTACGTGCCCGTGCCGACAGGCGGGGCGGAACTGCAAAACTATCTTACTGGGGAGAAGAAAACACCGGAAAACGGCAAGATATGCGTACAGCTGGAAGCCTGCGGCATCTGCATCCTGGTTCCGGCAGAAACCTAAGTATAAGTCAAAGGGTCACACAAGAAAACAGTGACCTGCGCAAGAGGCCACATAAGAAAACAGTTACTTTGCGCAAAAGCCACACAAGAAAACAGTGACCTGAGCAAGAGGCCACACAAGAAAACAATGGCCTGCGCAAAAGTAACACAGAAAAAAAGTGACTTGCAAAGGCCACACAAGAAAACAGTGACCTACGTAAAAGTAACACAGAAAAAAAGTGACTTGCACAAAGTTCATACAAGAAAACAGTGACCTGCGCAAGAGGCCACATAAGAAAAATGCAACAGAAAAGGGAGAAGGGTATGAAAAAGACAGAAGAACAAAACAATGGGTGGGACATTCGGATCGGAGAACTTGACCAGTACCTGTTTGGTCAGGGAAATCACTACGACATCTACAAAAAAATGGGCGCGCATCCCGTCTGTATAGACGGAAAGCAGGGAGTGTATTTTGCCGTGTGGGCGCCCCACGCAGCGGATGTGTATCTGGTGGGGGATTTTTGCGGATGGGACGAGACAAAGCATCCCATGAAGCGCCTGGAACCGCTGGGAATCTACGAGCTGTTCGTGGAGGGGCTGGCTCCCGGCGCGCTGTATAAATATCTGATTCACACACAGGACGGGAGAAAGCTGTTCAAGGCAGACCCGTTTGGAAATCAGGCGGAGTTCCGCCCGGGCACGGCTTCCATCGTGGCGGACATCTCAGATCTTGAGTGGCATGATGGAAAATGGCTGGAGAAGCGCGCGGTGCAGAACCTGGACGAGACGCCCATGGCAATCTACGAGGTGCATCCGGGTTCCTGGATGAAGCATCCCTACACGGAGGAGAAGCCGGACGGGTTTTACAATTACCGGGAATTTGCCACGCGCGTCACAGAGTATATGAAGGATATGGGCTATACGCACATTGAATTGATGGGGATCGCGGAGCATCCCTTCGACGGCTCCTGGGGCTATCAGGTGACCGGCTATTATGCGCCCACGGCGCGCTATGGCACGCCGCAGGACTTCGCGTGGATGGTGGATTATTTCCATAAAAATAACATCGGCGTGATCCTGGACTGGGTTCCGGCGCACTTCCCGAAAGACGCCTGTGGACTGGCGGACTTTGACGGACAGCCTCTTTTTGAATATGCGGATTCCCGCAAGGGCGAGCATCCGGACTGGGGCACAAAAGTGTTTGACTTTTCCAAAAACGAGGTGCGGAACTTCCTGATCGCCAACGCGCTGTACTGGGTGGAGCATTTCCATGTGGACGGCCTGCGTGTGGATGCGGTGGCGTCTATGCTGTATCTGGATTACGGGCGTTCCGGCGGGCAGTGGGTACCCAACATCTACGGGGAAAACAAAAATCTGGAGGCCATAGAGTTTTTCAAACATCTGAACAGTGTGGTGCCCGGGCGGAACCACGGGGTGCTGATGATCGCGGAGGAATCCACAGCGTGGCCTATGGTGACGGGCGAGCCAAAGGACGGCGGCCTGGGATTCGGCTTAAAGTGGAACATGGGCTGGATGCACGATTTTCTGGATTACATGAAGCTGGATCCGATCTACCGCAGCTTCAATCACAATAAGATGACGTTTTCCCTCACCTATGCGTTTTCAGAGCGGTTTATCCTAGTGCTCTCCCACGATGAGGTGGTGCATCTGAAATGTTCCATGATCAATAAGATGCCTGGGCTGTACGACGACAAATTCGCGAACCTGAAAGCAGGGTACACCTATATGTTTGCGCATCCCGGAAAGAAGCTGCTCTTTATGGGACAGGATTTCGCACAGTTCCAGGAATGGAGCGAGGCGAGGGAGCTGGACTGGTACCTGTTGGGAGAAGAAAAGCATCGCCAGATACAGCATTATGTGCGCACACTGCTGCACTTGTATACGGAGAATCCAGCCATGTACTCCGCGGATCATTCCTGGGAGGGATTCGAATGGATCAACGCGGACGACAACACGCGCAGCATTTTCAGTTTCATCCGCCACTCCAAAGACGGGAAGAACAATCTGGTGTTTGTGATCAACTTTACGCCGATGGCGCGCGACGGTTACCGAGTGGGCGTGCCCGGCAGCGGAAACTACCGGCTGATCTTAAACAGCGATGACCAGATGTTCGGCGGCCACGGGCAGGAACAGCCATCCGTGCTGAAAGCTCAAAAAGGCGAGTGCGATGGCCTGCCGTATTATCTGGAGTATAACCTTCCGGCGTATGGCGCTATGGTGTTTGCGTACACGAAGCGCAGCCCGCGCACACCGAAGAATGAAAAACAGGCCGCGCTGCCGGAGAAAGCAGGTACCGCGAAAGCTGCGGCAAAAGGCACTGCGGGAAACGCCGCGAAAGCCACCGGAAAAAACACTGCAGGAAAAACCGCGCGTAAGGCGGACGGTGCGCAGAAGCAGCCCGCGACGCGTAAAAAATAAAAATAATGAACGGCGATAGTCCGGCATATACTTATGGAAACGGAAACGTGGAGTAAGTCATGTCAGAATATCGTCGTTTTATTTCTTACATTTATGAGTACCGAAAAGGAAGAAAAGAGCATAACTGCGGATATGCGAGGGTGCAGGTGCGAAACGGAATCTGCAGGGTGCGCCTGCATGTGCAGGCGTCTCACAGAGAGCCGGGGCAGGTGGCCGTCTATGCGTTTATCCGCCAGGCGGGTGCTCCCGTTGGGATCCTGCTGGGAAGCGCGGAGGGGAAAAACGGCATTTATGAATTTCAGTACAGCTGCCCGGCCGGGGCAGTGGGCGGTTCCGGGTATACGATCGGCGATGTGCGCGGAATCTGGCTGAGAAACGGAGAAGACAAAAATTACATAACCATATGGGATGACGAGCCGGCTGAACCGGCGCGGTTCCGCGAAATCTCCGGGGAAGACAGGCCGGGAGAGGAAGAAACTGCGCGCGGCGGGGAAACCATGCAGGCAAACGCTGCGGAAGCAGAGCCATCCGCCGCCGCACAGGCAAACGCAGTGGGAGCGAAGTTGTCCGCCGCCGCACAAAACGATGCAGAGGGAGCAGAGCCATTCGCCGCGGAAGCGAAGCTGTCAGCTGCCACGAAAAACGATGCAGCGAAAGCAGAGCCATTTGCCGCAGCGCAGTCAAACGCCGCAGGAGCGAAACTGTCATCTGTCGTGCAAAACGATGCAGAAAGAAGAACAGAGTCATCCGCCGCAGCGCAGGCAAATGTCTCAGGAGCGAAACTGTCATCTGCCGTGCAAAACGATGCAGAGAGAGCAGAGCCATCCGCCGCGGAAGCAAAACTGTCATCTGCAGCGCAAAACAATGCAGCGAAAGCAGAGCCATTTGCCACAGCGCAGTCAAACGCCGCGGAAGCGAAGCTGTCCGCTGCCGGGCGAAACGATGCAGAGGGAGCAGAGCCGTCTGCCACAATGCAGGCAGATGCAGCAGGCGCGGAACCGCAGGAAAGACGGCAGGCGGACGGCTCCTTGTATCTGCGCTGGGAGCAGTTTCAGAATCATTATCCCCAGATCTTTCCTTTTGCAGACGAGGAGATCACGCAGTGCATCGGCATCGCGCCGAAGGATATCTCTTTCCTGCAAAAAGAAGAATGGCACTTTGCGAAGAATACCTTTGTGCGCCAGGCATACATGCAATATCATCATTTGCTGCTGGGGTGCCACAAAAGCGGGCACTTTGTGCTGGGCGTGCCTGGGGAGTGCCGCAGTATGCAGGATAGGCATATGGCGGCGATGTTCGACTTCCCCTATTTTAAAGAAAGAAAGCAGTGCTTCGAAAATGGCGGCGAGGTGCGGGCGGCAGATCAGAGGGGTTCCAAAGAGCCGTCCGGATACTGGTATCATTTTTTAAATGAGGGATGTCCGGTGAAAATTTAAAAAAAAATTTATTTCCGGTGCAACATTTGCCCGGGTTTTTGACACTATATGTACGTAAAGGGTATATACCACACAGAAAAATTGAGGTAAGGATATGGAACAACAGATAAAATTGGTGCAGCGCGCAAAAAACGGAGACACGCAGGCGTTTGCCGATTTATACCGGGAGGTATATCGGGACATGTACCGCTTTGCCCTGTATATGTTAAAAAACGGCCATGACGCGGAGGACGCGGTCAGCGATGCGGTGATGGACGCCTGGGCGCAGATCGGTTCTCTGCAGAAGGAGGAATCTTTCCGGAATTGGATTTTTAAGATCCTGTCCAACAAGTGCCGGAGGCGCCTGAAGGAATATCTCGACCGGACGGAGGAACTGCCGGAGGATCTGATGGCGGAACCGCGGGACGCGGAGCAGGCAATGGATGTGCGCACAGCGTTTGCCCGCCTGCAGCCGGAGGAACAGACGCTCCTTTCTATGCATATCTTCGGCGGCTACAACAGCCGGGAGATCGGCGAGGAACTGCAGATGAGCGACAGCACAGTGCGCTCCAAACAAAAACGCGCCCTGCAGAAAATGGCGGCGTGGCTGGCGTAGGAGAGCAGAGGCGGCAAAGCGGAAGCCGGAAGGCCGAGAGAGCGAAAGACCGCAAAAGAAACCGGAAAGAAGCGCAGCGCGGGCATTGCAGGACTGGAAAAAACAGAGAGGCGCTTCACAGGAATGAGGAGGAATCACAATGGAAGAACAGCGCAAAGATACATGGGAAAAGAAAGAACAGGAAGCCATAGAGCAGATCCGACAGTCTGCGGAAGACATTCCCGTGCCGGACGCGTTAAGCCCGGAGAATATCCGGAAGAAACTGGAAGAACAGAATAAAAAAGAGTCCAAAACGGTGCAGGGACGATTCGGCGCGTGGCGCAAATACGTGTACCGCACCGTGGAAGTGGCAGCGGCCGTGGTGGTGGTTTTTGCCGCCGGGCACCAGATAGGCGTCATGAATACGCGAAGAACCATGCAGCAGGAGAACGTTGGCACACAGAGTGCAGCAGAAAATGCTGATGCACAGAGCGCAGCGGAAGATGCAGATACGCGGAGCGCAGCAGAAAATGCGGGCGCATTGAGCGCGGCGGAAAACGCTGATGCGCAAAGCGCTGCAGAAGACGCGGGAACACAGAACACAGCGCTGAAGGAAAATGCAGGCACACAGAGTGCAGTATCGCAGGCAGACGGAGAAACGCAGGCGGAGACAACACAGCAGGCACAGAAACAGACAGAGGCAGCGCCGCCGTTTGAGACCCTGATGACAGAGCTTGTGGTGGAGCCGGGCAGTAAAGCCGTGAAGATCGCGGATGTGAAAGACGTAGTCGATGCGGCGGATGCAGACAGCGCCTCCACAGCAGAAGCAGACGGCACACCAGCAGCAGAGGCAGACAGTGCGTCCGCAGCAGAAGCGGACATTGCTCCCATAGCGAAAACGGACAGCGCACCAGCAGCAGGCGCAGACAGGGCGTCCACAGCAGAAATGGATGCGGCTCCCATAGCGAAAGCAGACGGCGCACCTGCAGCAGGCGCAGACAGCGCTCCCACAGCCGAGGAAAACAGTACGTCTGTGACAGAGGCGGAAAATGTGCCCGAGGGCATAGCCCCCATCGGCAGCGTGGAAGCACTCTATGACCGGCTGGTGGAATACCAGAAAGAAAACTACATGGGCGGTTCGTACGCCAGAAATGATTATGGCGTGATGGCCATTCAGGAGCTTGCGGATGAAGCTGTGGCTGAGGACGGCGCGGTGAACATGACAGCCGCGAGTTCCGCCAAGGGCGGCGGCGCCGGGGATTATTCCTCCACCAACCTGCGTCAGATCGGCGTGGACGAGGGCGACATCATCAAAACAGACGGGAAGTATATTTATATATTAAAGCGAAACAGCTCCGTGAAGATCATCAGCGCGGACGGGGAGCAGATGGCGCTGATCCAGTCCCTTGTGCCGGAGGATCTGAGCGTGTCCGTGCGCGACATGTATATTTCCGGCAGCGTGATGAACATTATCACCAGCGGGAGCAAAACCAGCATGGCGGAGGAGGAGACAGACGTATTTGTCACAAAAGATTACGACTACGCACAGGTGTGGACATACGACATCGCAGATCCCGCGCAGCCAAAACTTTTGGGCACCACGGAGCAGGAAGGGTACTATCACAGCAGCCGCAAAGTGGGAGATTATATCTACCTGTTCACCCAGTTTACGCCTGTTATCAGCGAGACTCTGAAAAAAGACGATATCATGCCCCTGGTGAACGGCGTGGCCATGGAGGCCACAGACATCTATGTGCCGGAGAGCCTGCAGTCCACTTCTTATCTGGTGATCGGCTCCATGGACGTGCAGCAGCCGTCCCATATGCTCAGCCACAAGGCGGTGGTGTCCGGCGTGGAAAACTTCTACGTGAGCGGGGAGAGCATCTTCATCTGCAACCGCAGCTGGAAAGACGGCAGCGATTTCACCGACATTATGAAATTTTCCTATAAAGACGGCGACATCCGCGGTGTGGGCGTGTGTTCCCTGGAAGGATACCTGAACGACACATTCTCGCTGGACGAATACAACGGCTATCTGCGTGTCGTTGCCACAAACTGGAACAGCGGGGACGAGGTGAACGCGCTGTACGTGTACAATGATAAAATGAACCTGGTGGGCAGGATCGACGACATCGCGCCGGACGAGACCATCCGCTCCGCGCGGTTCCTGGGGGACATCGGATATTTTGTGACATTCCGCCAGACGGATCCGCTGTTTTCCGTGGACCTGTCCGACCCCGAAAATCCGAAGATACTGGGAGAACTGAAAGTGAACGGATTCTCCTCCTACCTGCATTTCTTCGGCGAGAACAAACTGCTGGGGATCGGCTACGACGCGGACGCGCAGACCGGGATGACCACGGGCATCAAGCTCTCCATGTTTGACATCACGGATCCGGCGAATGTAAAAGAGATCAAGCGCTACATCATCAAGGACGCGAATTACTGCCCGGGACTTTCCAACTACAAAGCCATTCTGGCCGACCCGGAAAAGAACCTGCTGGGATTTGTGTGTGACAACAATTATCTGGTGTTCTCCTACGATGAACAGGAGGGCTTTCAGAACAAGCTGACCTACAATATGTCCGCGGGAACACAGAACAACGGCTACGGCTACTGGTACGAGTACGAAGATGTGCGCGGCCTGTATATCGCAGACACGTTCTACCTGGCAGACATGGACGAGGTGCGCGCGTTCGACATGGCGGACGGCTTTACCCAGGGTGCGAAGCTGGAACTGTAAGGATGGCTTTTAAAAACGCATCTATCCTTTTGTAAAACAATCGATGATTCTGCAAAACACACAATCTTTCTATAAAAACGCATTGACATTTCAGCGGACGGAATATACAATGATAGTCAAGAAGCGCTGCCCATCCGGCTTGCTTAAGCTGGATGGGCATTTTCATAAGAGGGCCGGACGGCCCAAAGGGACAGACTGTAAATCTGCTCGTCCTTTTGAAAGAGGACGGGTTTTTTTGTGACAGTACAAGATCAGGAGGAAGCGTATGTTTTTTAAGGTAGAAAAAAGGATCCTGGAACTGGGAGACGGCGTTTACACCGGCGTGGTGGCGGCCATGGGGCTGGACAACGCCTCCCCGAAAGAGGAAATTGCCGCTCTGCTGCAGGAGCAGATCAAGCGCGCCGCGGCAGATTTCGCGGAAAAGCCCGCGAAGGAGGACGCCAATATCCAGTTATACCGCAATGCGATGAAAGAGATCGGGATCAATCCGTCCAAATATCCCTGCTCCATCGAGGCCATCTTAAACCGGATCTCTAAAAAGGGAGAGTTCCCCAGCTTAAGTCCGGTGGTGGATCTGGGCAATTACATTTCCCTGAAATACCGCGTGCCGGTGGGCGTGCACGATATGGACACCATGCAGGGGGATCTGTGGATCCGTCTTTCCACAGAGGAGGACTGCAAAAATGAAGAAAACCACGTGGACACTGACGTCTTAAAGCCCGGCGAACCCGTGTACGTTTCCGGAAATTCCGTGCGCACCCGGCGCTGGATCTGGCGGCAGATGCCGGCGGGGCGCGTGACCGCTCAGTCGCAGAATTTTGTCTTCCCGGTGGACGGGTTCGAGGCCAATAAAGAAACCATCGACGCGGCCTGCGAGGAGCTGGTCGCCCTGCTGGAAAAACTTTTTTCCGCGAAAGCGGAGACGGGCGTAATCACCAAAGACTGCGCGGAGGTGCGCTTCGGCCCCATGACGGAGGAAGAAAAAGACATTGAGAACCAGATCGCGGTGATGCTGAAAGGCGTGGCGCAGAGCACCTCTGTGCCGGAGATCCGGGAAAAGCTCATGGACGCGAAAAAAGAGGGACGCCCCCTGCGCATCAAACTGGGGCTCGACCCCTCTGCGCCGGACATTCACATCGGCCACTCCGTGGTGCTGCGCAAGATCCGGCAGCTGCAGGATCTGGGGCATATGGCGGTCATCATCATCGGCGACTACACCGGCATGATCGGCGATCCCACCGGAAAATCAAAGACGCGCAAACAGCTCTCCAGGGAAGATGTGGAGCGCAACGCGAACACCTATATGGAACAGATCTTCAAGATCATAGACCGGAGCCGCACGGAAGTATATTACAACAGCGATTGGCTCAGCAAGATGACCTTCGGGGATGTGATCGAGCTGGCGGCGAAATGCACGGTTGCCCGGATGCTGGAGAGGGACGACTTCAACAACCGCTATACCAACCATCTGCCGTTGTCTGTGCACGAGTTCTTCTATCCGCTGATGCAGGCGTACGACTCTGTGGCCATCCGCGCGGACATCGAGCTGGGCGGCACGGATCAAACGTTTAATATCCTGATGGGAAGAAATATTCAGAGAGACTACGGGCAGGCCCCGCAGCTCACCTTGTTCATGCCCCTTCTGGAGGGGACGGACGGCGTGGAGAAGATGAGCAAGAGCCTGGACAACTACGTGGGGATCAGCGAGCCCCCCGCTGTGATCTTTGAAAAGATCATGAAGATACCGGACAACCTGATCATCAAATACTACAATCTCTGCACGGATGTGCACCCGGACGAGGTGGCCCGGCTGAGCAAACTGCTGGAGGACGGCACGAACCCCAGAGATGTGAAGATGATGCTGGCGCACGAGATCACAGAGCTGTACACCGGGAAAGAGGCGGCGGATCAGGCGGAGGAACACTTCAAGCTGGTGTACCAGAAAAAGCAGATCCCGGACGATGTGCCGGTGCTGCAGGTGGACACGGGCGCGGAGCTGATCTGCGGCGAGCAGCTTTTGAGCGCGCTGACAGAGGGCGGCTACTTTAAATCCAAAAACGAGGCCAGACGCGTGTTCGCCCAGGGCGGCGCGCAGATCAACGGGGAAAAGGCGGCGGATGTGAAGGCGCTCTCCTTCGAACCGGGGGCGGAGTATGCCTTGAAGATGGGGAAAAACAAGTTCTTCCGGATAGAGGTAAAATAAAAATAAGAGCCAGGAGGGCTGCTGCAAAGCCGTCTCGTTCCATGAAACGGGAAGGGGCTTGCGGCGGCCCTTTTTAAAAAGGCACCCCGGAGGGGGAGGGAAGAAAACGGTATGCTATATTTTATATGTGCAATGGCCGCAGTACTGCTGCTGCGGATCTTGTATATTGTATTTATACATGAAACCATTTTTCCGCTGAGCCGCTACGAGCGGCAGACGCTTTTAAGAAACGGCGCGTTTCATTATACGTCCGCGGAAGCCGCGGAAAAAATCTTAAAGAGCGGACAGATAGAGGGAAGCCCGGATCACAAGAGCATATTCAAAAGCGGGAGAGAGAAAAATGTGATATGGCTGCTGATAAATTCAGATCGGCGCTACTATCGGAGGCACCGGAAAAGCACGGTCAGGCGGCACTGCCCGGTTCATCCCACCGGCGTGAAAAAGACCGTGCGCTATGAAGTAAAGCTGCAGATCACCGGTTTCCGGGAGGAAGATATTAAGAAGATGAGGCGGAACCTGGAGGGCTCCGTGGGGTACCGGGGCGATGTGATCCGCACGGTGAAGATAGAGGCGGCGCAGCCGGACGAGGACGACCGCGCCCTGGGGATTTTCGATATCGATGAAACTTCCGGCGTGGACGGGTTTCCCGGAGCAGACGGATTTTATGGTGCAGATGGGTTTTCCGGAGCAGACGGATTTTATGGAGCAGACGGGCTTTCCGGAGCAGACGGATTTTATGGTGCAGACGGGCTTTCCGGCACAGACGGATTTTATGGTGCAGACGGGCTTTCCGGCACAGATGGGTTTTCCGGCGCGGATATACGCCAGAAGGGAGAAGAATGATGGACGGGACAGAAAACAGCAAAGAAATGGAAAAGAAAAGCGAAGGAAGGAAAAAACTGGAGCAGGCGTTTTTAAATCCCTCCATGGAGAATCTCTCAGATCTGGAGAGCTGCATCCGCAAAATCTGGGAGGAGAGCGGCGGCCTTCTCTGCGCGTCCCCCATCCGGGTCGGGCGCACCGACTCTGTCTCGTACTATGACAGAGTAAAGGAGTCTGTGATCCCGGAAACCGGCAGGGATAACGATGCGATGATCCGCGAACTGCTGTTTTATTTTCAGGGGCTGATCAAGTGGAACTCTCCGGGCGTTATGATCAATATTACGCCGCCCCCGCTGACGCTGTCGGTGGCGGCGGCTTCGTGCGCCTCCCTGTTTAATCCGAACCTGGCCATGGATGTGCCGTCCGGGAACCTTGCGTTTGCGGAGCTGGAAGTGATCAAAATGCTGAGTGACCTTGCGGGGTGGGATTTTAGGGAATCCGCCGGGCTGATGACCTTTGGCGGGAAGGGCACCGTGCTGTACGCCATCCGCACAGGGCTGCACAACTGCTGCCCAGAGGCGCGGGAGCACGGGCTTCTGGGAGAAAAGATCAAGGTTTTTTCCACGGATCAGGGGCACCCGTGTCATTATGAGAACTGTGAGTGGCTGGGCATCGGCAGAGAAAACTGTGTCAGGCTGCCTGTCCTGGAGGATGGAAAGACAGACCTGGACGCCATGAAGCGGGAACTTTGGAGCGCGGTGCAAAATGGGTACAAGATCGCCTGCATTATCGCAAATGGGGGCTCCACACTATACACCACTGTGGACGATATCGACCGCGTGGTGGAGATCCGGGACGAACTGGTGCGGGAGTTTTCCCTGCCATATGTGCCCCACGTTCATGTGGACTCGGTGATCGGATGGGCGTGGCTGATGTTTGCAGATTATGATTTTGAAAAAAATCCGCTGGGTTTTTCAAATGATGCGTGCAGGGAACTGCGCCATGTGTACCGGCATGTCAGACATATACAGAAGGCGGATTCCTTCGGGGCGGATTTTCACAAGACAGGATTTGTGCCCTATCTTTGCAGCGCCTTTGTGTGTAAAAAGAAAGCGGAGTTGTACGCGCTGGGAGAGGAGAACCAGGCGCCTCTGGAGGAGTCGGATTTTGGCCTGTATGCGCCGTTCAGCTTTTCGCTGGAATCTTCCCGGGCCGGGACGTCCGCGCTGTCCGCGTGGATTTCGCTGAAACAGCTGGGCAAAGAGGGCTATCAGAGAGCTATCGGCATACTGGCGGAGGCTGGCTGCAGCCTGCGGGAGCACTTTCAGGAGGCGGAATATTCTGTCTGCCGGAACCGCTCCGGGCACGGGTTCGCGGCGCTGGCCATGCTGTTCCCGAAAGAACTGCGGCAGCGGTCGAAACAGGATCTGCAGCTGTTTTCCGATGCGGAACTGCTGCGGATCGCAAAGTACAATCACAGATTTTATCTGTATCTTTTGCATATGCAGGCGCAGAACAAGATCGACTTTGCGCTGGATTACGTGTCCAAGCAGACGGATGTTCGGGGGATTAAGATCGGCGTGATCAAACTGTTCCCCATGTCCCCGTTCTGTGATGCGGCTTATCTGGAAACGTTTTATTCCCGCTTTGAGGAACTGCTGGAGACGTATGACCAGTCGTGGGAGACCATGGAACTGAAGGATTCGCCCTATCGGCCAAAGCCGTTTGTGACAAGATAGGCGTTCGCTGGACGCGGGATTTCAGGGGAAGATCATGCTGAGAGAAATAAAGGATGAGAGAGCGTATTATTTGGGATGGGATTATTTAACACGTGAGCTTCCGGGAGATTTTCACATATGGTCTGACTACATGGGGATCGGCCCGGAAAATACCGTCCGCATGCTGCGCTATGACTTACAGGGAATTGTGGACACGGCTGTGCGGCCGGAGAAATATATCCGAAGATTTTTGTCCATGGATGCGCAGGGAAAGCTGCAGGGCGCGGCAATAGCGCTGTCCCTGCCGGAATTTTCCGAAGCGCTGGATTATGAGCGGTATGTGATCCCAGTGTGCGAAAACGAGGAGGCGTTCCGGGAACTTTTCCGCGCCTGCAAAGGAGCAAAGAGACGGATGGAAGTTATCACCGTGCGGGAGCGGGAGAGAGCGTATCTCGCGAAAGAGCTGCGAGGAGCGGTTCCCCGGGCGGTTCACGAGTGGAACCTGTACGAAGTAAAGCCAATGCCGGAGCAGGAGCGCATCCGAAAGGCGGCGCCGGGGGATCTTCCGTGCCTGGACAGGCAGAAGTGTGCTATTGAAGCGTGGCCTGAGCGCTATCTGAAATTTGCGCAGAGCGCCCTGCCGGTCACCGAAGTGTGGGCCCTGACAGACCGTGCGGGGCTTGCGCGCGCGGCCGCGGCAATCCTGCCCTACGCCGGGGATGTGCTGGAGATCAAGATTGCCCCGGGCAGAGATGTGGACGGGCAGGCAATGGCCCGGTTCATGCGGGCGCTGGCATATCGCGCTCAGGGGAAAAAGAAACTGGTGTGGCGTGTGAAAAATCCCGCGCAGCTGGAGAAAAAAATTTTGGAGGCGGAAGGGTTCGCGTGCGTTTCCAGAGAAAAACATCTGCACTTTTTTATGGAGGAGCGTTAAGAGATTATGAGGGATATGTTATTGATCAATGCGAATAATCTGGGGACTTACCGGTCTGCGCGGGTGATGGCGGAGAGTCTGGGAATCGCCGTGCTGAAAGCGGTTCTGGATGCCAACGGCTATGCCTGTGATATCGCGGACGCCAGACTGTACGACCTGAGCCCGCAGCAGGCCGCCGGACGCGCGGCGGAGTATCACTGTGTGGGGATTTCCATGTTCTCGTTCGAGGCGTTCCCATGGGTGCGCGAGGCCGTGCATATCTGTAAACTGGCGCGGCCCGATGTGCGCGTATTTCTGGGCGGATACTGCCCGAGCCTGCTGCCGGAACACATGCTGGAGCTGCTGCCGGAATTGGACGGCGTGATGCGCGGGGAGGGCGAGGTCACTATCCTGGAGCTTCTGCGGGCACTGGACGCGCAGAGCGGGCTGGAAAATGTGCGGGGGATCGTTTACCGGGAGGGAGACACTGTCCGCAAAAATCCGCAGAGAGAGCTGATCTCGGATCTGGATGCGCTGCCGTTTCCCGTGAGGTACGCCCAGGAATTTGCGGATGAAAATTTTGAGATCCTGATCGAGGGCGGACGAGGCTGCATGAATAACTGCACGTTCTGCGCGGTGAAACCGTTTTTTAAAAATGCGGCGCATATTCACTGGAGAGGGAGGAGCGCGCAGTCGCTCATCGACGAGATAAAAGAGATCCGGAAAGTTTATCCGAAGCCCAGGCGTATCCGCTTCGTGGATCCGGATTTTCTGGGATCCGATCCCCAGGGGCTGGAGCGCGCGCTGGAGTTCTGCCGCCTTCTGAAAGAGAATCGTATCGAGGGGTACCGCTTTTACATTGAGACCCGCTCCGTTACCGTGTCGGAGAAAAACGCGCACGTATTCCGGGCGCTGAAGGAAGCGGGGTTCGTGGAAATCTACCTGGGGTTTGAGAGTGGAAGCCCCTACATTTTGAAAACCATGAATAAAAAGATAGCTCCGGAGGATTCCGTGGAAGCGGCCCGGCGCCTGAGAAAATGGGGCATTGATTTTGTGTACGGATTCATGATGCTCACCCCCTGGTCGAGCATGGAAGATATCCGCTGCAATATCGAGTTCCTGAAAAAAGTGGGGGATATTCAGTTTGACAAACTGTTCCACCGCCTGGATCTGATCCCGGGCACGCCCAGCGTGCGCATTGCGGAAAAGAAACAGCTTCTGGGAGACCTGAACGAGCGGGGCTATTATGATTACCGCTTCGCGCACCGGGAGGCGGAAAACATTTCCGAAGTCTGGCCGTATCTGCAGAAATATCATATGCCGTTCCTGCTGGAGATATGGTACTGCTATAAAGACCTGAAAACCTGGAGCCAGTGGGACGCCGCGGGAGCCAAACAGCCGCTGGAGCAGCTGTCGCGGATCAGCCTGGAATTGTTTGCCCGCCTGTGTTCCTGCGTGGAGGACGGCTGCGGGATCGACCCGGACAGGGGACGGGCGATCGGGGAGATCATTGCAGAATACACGGAAAAGCTAAAGGAAATTCAGGCGCTGGTAAATCCGAAATACTGTTTTCCAAGAAATAAAATGCCGGGAGGTGCATAAAATGAGGGACGGCTATTATATATCTTCCTTTCTTGCCATCGGGGAGCTGCAGGCGGCGCTGGACATTAAGCTGCGCCATGACCAGACGGTCGCCCTGTGGAAAAAGCAGGGGGACAGCGTGGCGCTGACCGCATACTGGGAACTGGAGCGCTTTTCCGGCTGGAAGCAGCACACCTACACTTTTCAAAATACGGAACAGGTGCACGCGGTGCTGCGCGCTCTTTTAAAAACTGTGGGCCTGTCCCTGGAGGATATTGTGGAGATCTGGGGGACGCCGCAGATCGATACCGGGCGCGATTACGACAGCTCGGACTGCTGGCCGGATCTGGCGTATCACAGTATCTGCCATCTCTTTGCGGCGATGCTGTTTGACAGCAGGGCGGCCATGGAGGAGGACATGCTGGTTCTGGCTCTGGACAGCGGCCCGGACAACCTGGTGCAGCTGGACGGCTATCACAAAAAATATTATGCGGGGGCTTATGTCTCCGGGGGAAAGATCACGGTGTTTCCCATCCAGTCTCCCGGAAAGATATGGTCCAATTCCAAGAAGCGGTTTGGAATGAGGGAGGGCAGTCTGATGGCGCTGGCAAGCGCATCTTCGGCGGCCTGCCCGATGGATTTCGACGAGGAGCCCGATCTGTCCGATGAGGGTGCGCTGGATCATGCCCTCGCTTATCTGGATCGGCTGGAAAAGCATATACAGCGCTGGGGATTCAGCGAGGACGACCGGTTCGGCTGGGAGGAAAACCATATCAGCGCGTTTATGAAGCAGGTAGACCGCACTTCAAGAAAGATCCTGACATCTCAGGTGGACGCGGCGATCGCGAAATTCGGGATAGACTGCGGGAAGACCGTGCTGGGCCTTGCCGGGGGATTTTGCCTGAACTGCCCCACCAATACCTATCTCATGGATCGGTATGGATTTAAGCGGATGGTCGTGCCGCCCTGCACCAACGACTGCGGGGAAGCCCTGGGGATCGGCCTCTACGCGTTTTATAAAAAGATGGGGAAGATCCCGCGAATTGCGATCGGCCATGCGTTTTATGGGAACCCGTTCCGGGAGCTGTCCGCGGAATGTGCAAAGGCCATGGAGCCCTTTATCGAGAAGATTGAGCGGGCTTCACCGGAGACCATTGCGGATGATCTGCAAAAAGACATTGTGGTGTGGATACAGGGGAGGGCGGAGATGGGACCCCGCGCCCTGGGGCATCGCTCCATCCTTGGAAATCCCATGTCCCGCGCGGTGAAAGACCGGCTGAACCGTGTGAAAGGGCGGCAGTGGTGGCGGCCCGTGGCGCCCATTGTTCTGGAAGAATATAGTGGACGGATATTCGTGCAAGGGCGAAGATCGCCGTTTATGTTGGAAGCGTTTCAGGTAAAGGAAGAATGGAAAGAGAAGGCGCCCGCCGTTTTGCATCTGGATGGGACGGCCAGAGTGCAGACGCTTGCCCGCGGGGACAATGAGCTGCTTTACGATGCCATCCAGGCATTTTATCAAAAGACCGGCGTGCCGATGATCTGCAATACTTCCCTGAATGACAAGGGCGAACCGATCATCCAGGATCTGGGGGACGCCCTGGCCTTTGCACTGAAGAAAAACATCCGGGTGGTGTACGCGGACGGCCTGCGCATCCAGCTGAAGGAGGGGCAGGATGTGCGGGAACAGACAGAATCCAGAGACCCGCTTCTGTTCAGCCATCCGTCCCGGCAGGAGGCGGAGCAGATCAACCGGCAGCAGAATCCGCACGGCCTGAACAAAGATATCCTGACGTTCTATTTTGACAATCCGGAATATTATCTGCGCTATGATCTGAAGAACCCGGACGACTGCCGGGAGATCACGGCGGCCGCGGAAGAATTTATGAAAAAATATCTGATCTCGCTGCGGCGTGACATTTTGTAGAGACAAGAAAAGCGGAGGTGTTTGCAAGTGAAAGAGATACATATTTTTTTGGCCTCATCCATCGATGAGTTTGAAAGGGAAAGGACGGAACTGGGGGATTTTATACGTGCCCTGAACGACATTTATGTGAGCCGCGGCCTGTATTTTTATCTGGACAAATGCGAGGATGAGTCAAAGGCCATGTCCATGACGCGCAAGCAGGACGAATATAATCAAAAAATAGAGGACGCGCAGCTGTTTTACGTGCTCTTTTATAAAAACACGGGGGACTACACGCTGGAGGAATTTGAGGTGGCCCGGCGCGCCTGCCAAAAAAAGGGCAGCCCCAGGATCATCACGTATTTTAAGCAGGTGGGGGAAGAAGATCTGTCAGAGAGCGTGAAAAAGTTTATGGCCTATCTGGATCATGAGCTGAGCCATTATTACAGTATGTTCCGCAGCATAGACACGGTGAAGCTGAACATCCTGCTGGAACTGGCGCGGGACAGCAAAGAGACCGTCCATCTGGATATCCGGGACGGCAGGCTGTTCGCGGATCAGGCGGAGCTTCCGCTGGATATGGAGAAGACTCCGTTTTACGCCAACAACAAGGATGTGCGGGAACTTCGAAAGGAGATAGATGAGGTGGAGAGACAGCTTGCCGATGCGCGGAAAAACCTGGCCGGGCGGGATTTCGCCGGGGAAGAATTTGACCGGGTGCTGAAGCTGGGAGATCAGAAGGCGAAATTGGAGACGCAGCTGGCTGCCGTGGAAAAGGGACTTCTGGAAACGGCGTCCCGGATCGTGGAGATTACGGCGGATGGGGCGTGCCTCACCCAGAGGACAAAAGACGCGATCCGGCTTTTTGAGGAGGGAAAGAATGACGAGGCGCTTTTGATGCTGAACGATCTGGACAGGCAGCAGGAGCGGCAGCGCCTGGACGCGGTCGCTGACGCGATGGACCGGGAATATCAGGCGTACTTAAATGAGCTCATGATGAAAGTGAAGGTACTGTGTACCAAAGTGACGGACAAAGAACCCGGCGAGCCAAACCGAGACTTTAGGATCCCATTAAAGGCGATAAGCATGGAGGTGCCGGACCGGGAGCGGGAAGATTATATCATCAGCCTGTACGAGGAGGGAATGACCTGTGTGCTGCGCCGCAATATTGACACGAAGCTGGTGGAGGATTATGCGGAGTTCCTGAGAAGACAGGGGCGCTCCAGGCAGCTGAAGGAGCTGCTCGAGCGGCTGACGGGCTGGGAGAGAGCGCTGAACAAACAGGACAGCGCGATTTACCAGATCATAAAGGCAGAATGGCTGTATGCCTGCGGGGACACGGAAGAAGCCTGCCGGATACTGGAGGGCGTTCTGAGAATGACGGAGCAGGCAGAGGAGACGGAGCAGGCGGAGGAGACGGATGTGGCGTATATCAGGCTTGCGGCGCTGCAGTCACTCGCAGTCATTTCCTTTGATCAGCAGGATTTTCAGAGGGCAAGGAAAGGTCTGGAGGCGTACATTTCGCTGGCAGAGGCACGGCAGATGGAGATACCCGGAGAGATCTATGTGAATCTGGGCGGCGTCTACACCTCCATCGGAGAGAACGGGCGGGCCATAGAAATGTACGAGAAAGCGGAACAGACGAACCTGTCACAGGAAGAAAAAGACGCATTGTACAATAACATGGGCTATATGTACGAGCAGTGGGGAGATTACGGGAAGGCAAAAGAATTTTACCAGAAAGCGCTGGCTATCCGCAAAAAGGGATTTCAGAATAATCCGGCGGCCTGGGCAAAGGAATTGATCATCTCTTATCTGAACATGGCAAATGCGCACATCAATGGCGGCGAACCCGATGCGGCGCTGAAGCTGCTGGATGAGGCTGCTGCCGTGGCGGAAAGCACAAAGGTGCTGGAGTTTGCGGACACGATGAATATGATGCCGAATCTGTATAATGCGTATGGCCTGGCGAACCAGAAAAAGGGAAATTACAAGGATGCGGCGGCGTGGCTGCGAAAATCTCTGGAGGCAATGGAGAGCGCCGAAGGGACGGAAACGAAGGACGCGCACGAGACGGCCATCATCACGGTGCTGCACAATCTGGCGTGCACCAGCAGGCTGGCCGGGCAGGCGGAAGCGTGCCTGGAAATGCACGAAAAGGCGGTGAAGAGAATGGAGGCGCTGCTGGAGTGCGCCCCGGGAGACTGCGAACCCCTTGCGATCAAGATGCTCTCGGATACCTGCGTGAGCATGGTGAACCTCAAGCGGCAGGATCTGGCGGAAAAGTATGAGGAAAAGCTGATGGCCGTTGTGTCTGCGAACGCAGAGAGGCTGGACATCGACCTGGAGGAATATAAAGCGCAGTATTATTACCAGATGGCGGGGCAGTGGAGCAAGCTGGCCAGCCCCTTCGGGGAAAGCAACGCCCTGTACAAGTACGTAAAAGCGTACTGTGAAAAATCGCTGGAACATTTTCAGAAACTGGGGGCGAAAAAAGAACAGTACGCGCAGACCATACAGGAGGTGGAAGATTTCCTGAAGATGATACGAACCTTCTATCTGGCGTAAGCTGGCGCAGATTTTGTGCAGATCCGGGAAATCTCCTGCTTGACATATTTTGGGAAATCTATCAGAATAGGAATCAGAAAAGATTTTTTTTAGGAGGGTTTTGGGAATGGAAGAAATGAAAGAAAATGTAATGCAAAATGAGGCAGCAGAAGCTCCGGTGGAGGCAGCGGCTGCAGAGGCTCCGGTGGCAGAGACAGCGGAAGTTCCGGCGCAGGAAGAAGCGGCAGAAGCTCCGGCGGCAGAGGCAGCAGAAGTTTCAGCGCAGGAAGAAGCGACAGAAGCCCCGGCAACAGAGGAAACAGAAGCCCCGGTGGCAGAGACAGCGGAAGTTCCGGCGCAGGAAGCAGCGGTAGAGCACACAGAGAGCATGGCGGATTATGAGAACGAGCTGAACGCCTCTATGAAGAAGATCCACGAGGGAGATGTGCTCACGGGCACGGTGATCGGGGTTTCAGAGACCGAGGTGACGGTAGACCTGAAATACTACACCGAGGGCGTGATCCGCGTGGAAGACTTCACGGACGATCCAAACTTCAATGTAAAAGAGGATGTGCACATCGGGGATGAAGTTACGGCCACAGTTGTGAAAAGAGACGGCGGCCAGGGCCAGATCATGCTGTCCCGCAAAGAGGCAAACGACATGGTGGCGTGGGACAAACTTAAAATGATGATGGAAGAAAAAACCAACATCAAAACAAAAGTGGCAGGCGTAGTAAAAGCAGGCGTGGTGGTCTATGTGGAAGGCATCCGCGGGTTTGTGCCGGCCTCCAAACTGTCCCTGAACTACGTGGAAGATCTGGACGAATGGCTGGGCAAAGAGATCGAAGTGCGGGTGATCACCGTGGACGAGGAGGACAAAAAGCTGGTGCTCTCCGCGAGAGATATTCTGCGGGAGCGTGAGCGCGAGGAGCGAAAGACAAGAATCTCCAACGTGCAGGTGGGCTTTGTGACAGAGGGCACGGTGGAGAGCATCCAGCCCTATGGCGCGTTTGTCAACCTGGGCAACGGCGTGAGCGGCATGGTGCACGTTTCCCAGATCAGCGAGAAGCGCATCAAGACCCCGGCGGCAGTGCTGAAAGTGGGCGACACCGTAAAGGTGAAAGTGATCGCTGTGAAAGACGGAAAGCTGAGCCTGAGCATGAAAGCCCTGCAGGACATGGCGGCGGAAGAAGTGCGGGAAGAAACCGTAGAACTGCCGCAGTCGGAGAGCATTTCCACGAACCTGGGCGCCCTGCTGTCAAAGATAAAACTGTAAAAAACGACAAAAACTTTAGCATATTATTATGATATCGATTTGCACAAATTGTTTGAAAAGGATCTCCAAAATTCACAAAGAAGAAGTCATAAAGTAAGGATACATGAAAAAGGGGCTGCCGCAATTGCGCAGCCTCTTTTTCAAGCATGAATATTTCCCGGCGCCTCCACATTCCACCTTTTGCGCTGGTAACCGTCTGTATACATTAATGTAATATATATTTTATATGATTTACATAATTATTTAAAACGAAAAGAAATATTAAAGATTAAAAATATTTAATAAATTAATGTATTTACAAACATATTAAGATTATGATACAATTTCTTTGCATAAGAGAAAAACAAGCGAGAAAGAGAGAACACTATAGCGAGAAAAAGAAATGACGAGAGAAAGAGAAAGAACGCTATGGTTTCCGCTTGTAAAACGGCGCATCCCAGTGTACAATAATAGTACATTCGGAGGCGCCATTGAGGAAAAGGTGGTGCAAAGAATGGCAAAAGAAAACCGAACATACAAGGATTCCCTGTTCTGTGACCTGTTCTATTCCGACCGGGACGCAAAGGCAAATTTACTGTCGCTGTACAATGCCCTACACGGCACGGACTATACGGATGAGTCGATGATCGAGCTGGTACGTCTGGAGGATGTGCTCTTCAGGAATATGAAGAATGACATCGCGTTTCGGGTGAAAGGAAGGCAGATCATTCTCGGGGAGTACCAGAGTACGCTGAATGCGAACATGCCTCTGCGCAGTCTGTTGTATGTGGCGCGGGAGTATGAGAAGCTTATCCCGGTAAAAGATCGGTACCGGAGTGGGCGCATTGAGGTGCCGCGGCCGGAGTTCTTCACTTTTTACAACGGGGCAAGAGATTATCCGGCGGAGGTGGAGTTGCGCCTGTCAGACGCGTTCCCGGCATCTGAGGAAGAACCGAAACTGGAGCTGACCGTGAAGGTGATCAACATTAACTTGGATAAGAACAACCCGCTGTTGGCAAACTGCCGCGTGATGGGGGAGTACAGCCGGTTTGTGGAGGAGACGCGCAAGTACAAAGGGGATAAGAAGGCGCTGGAGAAATCCGTGCGCCAGTGCATAACAGAAGGGATCCTTGCAGATTATCTGAGCCGAAAGGGCAGTGAGGTGGTCAATATGCTGATGGCGGAATACGACTACGATATGGATATAGCAGTGCAGAGAGAAGAGGCGGCGGAGGAAGCCGAGGCGCGGGGACGTGAGTTGGGCCGTGCGGAAGGGATAGAGTTGGGCGAGGCACGGGGCCGTACAGATGGCATACGTTTGACAAAAGAGGCTTTGAAACTGCACGCGCGGGGAAAGGAAGCGGAAGAGATCGCCGGGATTTTAGAGATCCCGGTGGAACAGGTGCGGATGATGCTGTCATAAAAATAACGGACGGTAGCGCTGAAAGTGGGCTACACCGTAGAGCTGCCGCAGTCAGAGAGCATTTCCACGAACCCGGGCGCCCTGCTGTCAAAGATAAAACTGTAAAAAACGACAAAAACTTTAGCACTTTAAAGTGATTTTTGTATAAAATAACAATAAATTTATGGATTGTTCATAATCTGTTCACAATTGCCTGTTATAGTAGTGACAGTAAGAAATCCAACAACCTTACGACTAATAGATAAATTTTTTCATAATTGCCTCCGGTGTACCAGACACCGGGGGCACTCCTCATTTTAAGGGCAAGCGAGAGAGATACGTTGCAATCAGATTTAATGTGACATGCCCGAAAGCCAGTAAAGGTAGCTTATAACTTTTCTTGTAAGCAGTGGTAAATTTGACTTGGTACATTAGTCGTCAAGTGCCGTCTTTAGTTCTTCCATGTTGTTGCACCCCGTGATGTCAGGATCACGGGATATTTTTTTTGCTTCGGCCATTGCACTGAGCGCTTTGACACTGTATTGCGGAACTTCCACTGCAAAAGGCAGACCGCCGCGAAGGACACATTGATACAGAAAAAGATTTACTGCGCTTGACAGACATATCAAACCAAGGTTTGAAAATAGAGCTGTTGCTTTACGTTTGATATTCGAATCAATATGAAATTGTGTTGGAGTGATAGCCATGAAATCATCTCCTCGTATAGATGGCATATACCTATACTATAAAGATATTATATCTCTACACAGCAAAAAAAAGTCGAGGTCTATTAGCAACTTTGTATAAGACTAATAAATCTCGATAAATCCTATATTTTTTCAACTTTCAATTTTTCTTTGTGAAAGAATCCTGATGGAGTATAGATTCCCCTTCTTCGTATTATCTGTAATGGCGGTATTTCTGCAGTTATATTAATCCTTGTAATGGGTGGCAATATCTTCAATATTGCAGTCAAGGATATTGCAGAGCATATTGATGGTATTCATGCTGACGCCTTCATTGTGCTGCAAACGGTAAAGGAGAGACTTGCTGACATGATATTCTGTGTGCAGGGTATATTTCGTAATGCCTTTTCCCTTCATAGTTGCCCATAACTTATCATATTTTATCAAACTCCCTCACCCCTTTCCCCCTTGCATTTCTTTTATTATAGGTTTAAGATAGAAGATGACAAAGGTTCTGTTTTCGGAACCTATTTCATCAATGGAGGGAAAAGTGGTAAGGAAAAAGCAGATTATTGGAATGACCTTATTATTTGTAGTAGTCTTTTTCGGCATATATGCAGCAAAGCTATTCAAGGACAGGCAGAAAAGCCATAGTGATTTGCCTGATATAGTAAGCTGTTCAAGCGTGAACGGCAATGAGTATTTGATTGTCGTGGCAAACTGTAAAGATATTAAGGATAAGGAAACCTTTGCCCGTGAAATCATTTATATGTGCCAGTTGAGTGCTTTTCATGCTGTAAAGTTTAGCTTCTTGCCGTCCACGTTGGATATATCTTCCTATCTGCAATGCAAAGATATAGGGCAGAGAGAACCTTTTTGCAAAATCATTGTTATCGTTTTTTATACAGGAGATATAAGACAATAGTGGGGCGAGTGCAATGGAGATAACGTAGTAAGTATAATTTCCGTCTGCCAAGGACAATCGGTTTGTGGCATGAAGAATGAATATATGACAGATAATTCACACAAATTATTCTGACAATACAGCAAACATACAAAAAATAGACACAATTCGGCTGATTACACAAAAAATTGACAAATACTATTTTTTCCGATATAATCTTTACGAATGCTTAATTTTGAAATGATTGCGATGATGTGGACAATTTTTTGACAAAGGTACATGACTGATCTAACTGTGAATAATGCTTTTGATGCGTAGTAGATACGCTTTTTGATTATGAGTATTAACTCAGGTATCAGTATTGCAATGTTTTTCATTCTCGAGTTAAGAGATGTAATATCGCTCTTTAGTATAATTGCTATGAAGCATAATATTTTTTGTTGATTTGGAAAAAGAAGGAGCGCATATGTATAGGGCTACTAAAAGAGGGCATTTAATCTTGATCGCAGAGGCGCTTGTTGGTATTTCCGGTCTGCTGTTTTTTAATAGAGTTGCCGAAACCTTTAATAGAACTGGATGTTTCCATCCATATATGGGGGAAAGCTTGATGTTCACAATTTCACAGCTTTTTATTTTTATCTGTGTTATTTGTGGGGTAAAAAGTTTGCTCGCTACGTTTGCACGTATACGATGGAGCCATTTTACGAGATATAAGATGTTCTTCTTTTTGTGTGTTGCGGCAATACTTTTACGGAATATTTGGAGACAAGCTTTGACTTTGAGATTATTATCTAATGGAATACCTGTTTATTTGGAACTTGACCAGCCGGTTTTTTTTCATCGGTCCATGGTGATTTTTATTCAGATAAGTGTTATATGTCCTTTATTATTTATCTTGAGTGCGAAAGCCTGCTCAACATGGAAAAAATGGTAT
This sequence comes from uncultured Marvinbryantia sp., assembly GCA_947631355.1. GTDB lineage: Bacteria > Bacillota > Clostridia > Lachnospirales > Lachnospiraceae > Marvinbryantia. Next base: position 17,849 of record CANRKY010000001.1, on the reverse strand, counting down.
TCCATGTTGATATTTACAGCTTTTTGTGTTATATGGGCTTTTCTATATGCCCAAAATGATTTGTCACCTGACTTAACTGGAAAACAGGATATGGTATGGAATATGATATCAGATGGAGTTCTTTATATCATCTATATAAGCTGTGGATATTATTATTTTTACAAACCAAAAGTTATTGAAAAGAAAGGTTTTTGGGGGCTGATTATCGCAACATCTATTGGGGGTATGGTTTATGAGGCAATTATGATGTACAACGGAGAAATCCGATATATTCCCGACTTTGTTGGTGATTATTACAGTGTCATATATGTCTTTAAGAAGAAAATCGTGTTGATGATTCCAATATATATTATTCTGATCATTTTTGTGCTATGGGTGTTGATTGACTTATATAGAAGTATAACAGTAGCATCGGGTAGGATTGTTGCGATAGGACCACTGGTTATTATAATAATCCGTTGGGTGTTGAGTTTATGCTGTGCGTTATTTTTGCCATTCTCAAATGTATTTCTGGCTTTGCCATTTTACGGACCACAAGCATTTTATGAGATGATGCTGATAGCTGTTATTATTGGATGTTGCTTTATTCCGAAAGAAGAGACGCCATTCATATCAGAAAATCAGCCTGACGATAAAGAATAGCCATAGGAAAATATGCACCTATTTTAATAGGAACTTGGGATTAAGTGTTTTTTATGATAGAAAGGAGGGAGCCGAGCAAAAAGACACTCGGCGAAGAAATGAGTAGTAGTGCTGGAGGCCCAGCTGAAGTAGCAGTGGGAATTGTTGCGCTTGCAGGCGGAGCGGTTGCGGCAAGTTGCTTTGGTGTGGCATGGATTCTGTTTCAAGGTGGGAAATTATCTTATAATACAATAAAAGCTGTGAATAGTGCAGTTGATAATATTGAAAACTCAAGAATGGAAAAACTACAGATAAGCAGAGAAAAGACGGCGTGCAATCTAAGAAGTATTCTTAAGTTAACAGATTCTTTTATAAATGAAACCGAAAAGCTGAAAAAAAGTATGGATGATTTGGCGAAATCTGATCAGCTGCAAGAAATGCTGATAGACGCTACTAATATTATTAAGGATACAGAGAGTATATTAAAGGAAGTGAAAACAGCAGATATAGAAACTGTTGCGCGATTTACTTCGATTAGTCAAGTCAGAATTGCTCAGCTTGAACAGATGATGAATACTCGTAAACGTCTTAAAGAAACTGCTAGATATGTATTGCAAGAGGATTTTCAAGATTTAATTGACGATGTTACAGAAGTACATAATCGAATTAATATGCAAATTCCGGACGGACCAACATCTTTTGCGATGGTTTCTGACGTTAAATCTGTTTCTCCAGAAGAGTATGAGCGTTCTGGATTGTGGGAAGAGTTGATGTCTCTCTCAGGGCAGTTCCACAGGGCAATTGAAAGGGAACATGAGCGTGCGGGAATAGTACCTATCCCCCAAAACATGGAAAAGGATTTAACAAGAATTTTGGGTGGTGTAGACGAGAGGATAGAAAGTCTCTCAATTCCGGGTATATCAAATAAAGACTTAAGGCAGGGACTGGATAGATTACGAATGAGCATGGAAGAGTATCGAACAAGGTTGCAAAAATTAGATGCAATTGAAGGTGAATATTATTATAAAGTTTATTCGGATTTACGAACTGGGCTCGGATTATCTGTACGTGACAAGTCAGATTTCGCTGACACTCAGGATTTGCTACGAGAGATAGAGAACGAGAAGAAGACTGTTAAACGAGCTAAAAAATGTGCAAAATTATACGAGACATTAGGAAAAGACGGATATATCTGCATGGCGTTAAACGATGAAATGACCGCCATGGGTTATTCTATGGTTGACAAGAATATATTATATAAGCAATTCCGGGGCGAGTTGACACAATACAAAACGGAAAGCGGTACTGAAATCCCAGCTTACTATGTTCCGGGGACTGAACAGGATGCTATGCAGCTGTATAAAATAAATGAATTCTGTCAACTTCAGGTGATTACACACCGCGATGGGAGTACTACACTGCAGACAATTATGACAGGAAATAATAAAGCAGAGACAGTCAAGACACAGGAAAATCATTGTAGAAACTTACAGGGCCTCTCTAAAAGGCTTAAAGAAAAGTGGTTTGTGGATATAGGAATTAAGGAAACTGCGGCTTCAAATCAAGTTACAAGAATAGCAGCCGGAGTGAACAACACAAATATGAGAAGAGATAAACAAAAACCTGATACTCGGTATCAATATATGCAATGAATCAATCGGTTTGAGGTGCCAGATTATGAGCTATATTTTAAGAAAATGTCCAAAATGCGGGTTATATAACGACATCACGGTAGAGAAGTGTGAATGCGGAGAAGATATAACTAGAATTTGTGCAGAAGAGGTGAAGACGGACATTGGTCCAGATCTTTGGGGGAATATTAATGAAAACCTTGAAATATTAGTACAAGAGTGTCCAAGATGTGGGAAAAAAAACTATACTGTGGCAGCGCAAAGTCCGATATCACAATGCATGTATTGCCATAAAAGTATTTCTCATGTATCAAGGGTAAAAACGAATTCTGACAAGCAGCCAGTTGTGAATAATACAACGAGAGAATCAGAAATGCCAATAGAAATACCGGAAAACGTAGAGACTAAATCAAATCAACCAGATACTATATTATTCAATTCCAAAGAGAAAGATTATAGTCTGTCATGGGAGAGAATCTTAAATAATATACTAGGGGATAGCAGTGATTCTAAAACGGAAGGACAAATTCATTTGAGTAAACCAATTGAAGGAAATATCACGTTTACCGTGATTGACAGAAGCGCAGAATTCAGTGTTTCTTTCTCGGAATCAGAGTCACCAATTCTTTTTGGAAGATATTCGACAGATATCTTGGATAAGAGCGATTCCCGATATGAAAGATTTAGAAAATGTGATGAGTTTTTCCGATCAGATTTGTATATAAGCGGATATCAGTGTTATTTTGAGTTCACGGATGGAACATGGTACATATATGACGGGGTATGGGATGTGCCAGAAAAAAGTATTAAAAAAAAATCTAGTTTAAATGGTACACTTGTTAATGGTAAAAGAGTATCAAGCAGGACGGCTCTTAGCGATGGAGATATTATTAAGCTCGGATGCTTGCGGCCAGATGCTATACGATTGAGGGTGCAATTATGAAGATTGCTCAGTTGATTGCACCTGTACATGCATTAGGCCCGGGTGATCGTCTATGTATCTGGACACAAGGTTGCCATCGAAGATGTTATAACTGTATATCTCCAGAATTCCAAGATGCAGATTTGCCCGAGGTGCCGGTTCAATCTATTGCGAAAATTATAATGGAAATAGCGAAAAGGGAAAATCTGACCCGTATTACAATTTCCGGAGGAGATCCTTTTGAACAAGCGGATGAATTGGAAAAACTCTTAATTCATATTAGGTGCTATTTTAATGATATTCTTGTATATACGGGTTTTACACTTGAGGAGATAAAGAATAAAGTATGCGGAGATGCTGGATTAAGAGTTTTGGAACTTATTGACGTTTTGATAGATGGACCATATATAGAGGACAGAAATTTTGAAGGCTGTGTATTACGTGGCTCTGATAATCAAAAAATACATTATCTAAACAAAGCGCTATGTAAAGATTATAAGGAGTACATCAATAAGGGAAGAAAAATGGAGACATTTTCGCATGATGGCAATATTGTTTTTGTAGGAATACGTAACAAGGAGAAACAGGAATGAAAAGAGAACATATACCAAAATGGGAAAAAGAAGTACAGAGTTTTTTAGGTGTGAAAAGTTGTATCATTCTTGAAGGAAATGTTTATGACGAATATCCCGTTTTTATGAACGAGGAGAACAAGTTACGTTTTGCATGTATTGATGACCTAGATGCAGCGCTTTGTGAACTGATTAAGCTGGAAAAAGGAATGGCCTTGTTTTGCGATCCTATTCTTGGGTTTTATAGCTATGAATCTGAAACAGAAACAAGCATTCTAAAAACAATACTTGCAGATTATAATACGAGCAAAACAGAGAATTTGAAGCAGGGATTGACGTATTATCGGCCGACAGAAAATGAAAGTGCTGTTTTGTCAATGAGCGAGATTATCAGAAAAAGTATTGTTGAGTACAAAGCACAAGATGGTGGTGCAGAATGGATTGCCTTTGTAATTAATTTTGCTTCCAGATTAGATGCTTGTAATGATCGACAGTCAGATGCAAATGAGATGTTCTTAAATTTAATGGCAGCTTCTACACTTTCCAAATCTTCGGACAGCCTTTGTAATATGATTATTATGGTGGTTGATAAATACAATGATGTTCCTGCATGGCTTTATATTAATAACCCGAATATTCGAACGATATCTATTGGGATGCCAGAAAGGAGCACAAGGCGCCTATATCTGGAAAATTTATATGGTGTGTTAATGCCGTATTCAAAACTTTCCGAAGAAGAGGCTGAGTATGGTGTAAAGTTTGTTGCAGAAACTGAGGGACTTCGGTGCCGTGAAATTGGTCAGATTTTAAAACTTGCTTATAAAATGAATATTGAGCCAGAACAGATTCATCAAGCAAGTCAGCTATATAAGTACGGTGTACTTGACAATCCATGGGATTTGCTTGAAGACGATATTATGCAAAGGATTCACGATACTCTCGCAAGAAGGGTGAAAGGACAGGAAGAAGCAAGACGAAAAGTAGAGATGGTTGCTGCGAGGGCAGTAAGGGGGTTGTCTGGTTTACAGCACTCAAATGCTTCGAATAAGCCGAGGGGCATACTTTTTTTTGCAGGGCCTACTGGAGTAGGAAAAACTGAGACAGCAAAAGCAATAGCAGAAGCCATATTTGGAGATGAAAGCGCTTGTATACGATTCGATATGAGCGAATACAGGCTTGAACAAAGTGATCAGAAACTGTTTGGAGCGCCTCCTGGCTATGTAGGTTATGAAGGAGGTGGTCAACTCACGAATGAGATTAAGAAGCATCCATTCAGTGTGTTGTTATTTGATGAGATAGAGAAAGCTTCTCCCACTATACTGGACAAATTTCTCCAAATCCTAGAAGATGGAAGAATGACTGATAATCAAGGAAATACAGTATACTTTGGAGAAACCATCATTATTTTTACAAGTAATATTGGTCTAACAAAGCTTGAATATGATGAATATGGACGCCCCCAATGTGACGAAACGGGAAATATACGTCGCGTACAGTCAATTATGATTGAAGACCCAACAAGTCCAGATAGCGAAGAATTCAAAAGTATGGTCTCTCAAAAGCTAACGCAGGGAGTGAAGGATTATTTTGTTGGGAATGGTAGGCCAGAACTATTAAATCGTTTGGGAGAGGATAACATTGTTGTATTTCAGTTTATTGATAAAAATATAGCTGAAGAAATTTGCATTTCAAAACTTGATGATATATGTAAAACTATAAGAAAACGAAAAGGAATAACGCTCTTTACAGATGATGTCGTAGATATGTTGAAAACGAAAGCTGTATTGGAACGAGCTAACGGCGGACGTGGTGTTGGCAATATGCTTGAACGTGAATTGCTAAATCCGTTGGCAAATTATCTTTGTACCTGTGAAATAGAAGATAATTCTTTGCGCTGCTATTTAGGGAAAAATGGACAAATTCATTTTAGGATGATGGAAAATGGAGATACATACAGCAACAATAGTTGATATAGGAACAAGATATGATCACAATGATGATCGTGCATTGGTGGGTCATCTTATATATGATCACTCGAAGGGAGAACAGATTCTAAAACTGCCATTTATTGCAGCGGTGTGTGATGGCGTGGGTGGATATAATGGTGGAGGATATGCTGCAGGATTTGTACTTTCTGAACTGGCCAAATGTGAAGCTGATTCATTATCTACAACAGAGACACTAGCTAATAAATTTGATAGTATAAATCGAAGGCTATGTGATCAGCAAAGTATTCTTGTAAAGTACAGTAAAATGAGAACCACGATTGCGGGAGTTATCTTTGGAAAAGAAAGAATGATGTTCTTTCACGCGGGAGATAGCAGAGTATATAGATTTGATGGAAAGTATTTATCACGAATTACGACAGATCATTCTGTTGTCCAGGAAATGATTGATAACGGCATTTTGTCATATGAAGAAAGTTTCGCTTACGATGGAAGGAATATTATCAGACGTTGTTTGGGTAGTAAAGAGAGTCAACCAGTCGAAATTAGTGAGGTTGAGCCTTCCATTCAAGAAGGGGAAATGTATCTATTATGTACAGATGGATTATGGGATTGCGTTAGATCAAGGCAGATAAAGGATATTTTGAAGGATAACAGCTCTCTTCTTGAGAAAGCTGAAAAACTGGTACAGGCGGCCAAGGATAATGGGAGCCAGGACAACATAACTGTCTGCATTTGCGAATCAAATAGCCAATAATAAGGGGAACAGGATATGTAATAATTCACAAAGGGAGTAGAGTTTATGGAGAACAATGGTAAATACAAGGATTATATTTCAGATGTAAAAGGGGCAGATAATGAATCAGGAAAGCTCTCAATGGATGCTGCTACAATGGTATCTGGGTCAAAACCAGAAAGACCAAAGACTATTGTTGAATTTGACAAAGCTAGTACAGAAAACATAAATCAGAATAGTGTTATTCAGCATAGGGAAAGACCAAGAACGATAGTAGAGTTTGAGATATCGGATAAAAAAGAGACATCCAAGTATATAGATGGTGAAGGACAACATGCTGAGCGTCCAAAGACAATAGCAGAGATGGGAGTATCTACAAAAGAAAGACCGTCTACTCATATTGAGGAAAGCTTATCCAAAACGGAGCGCCCAGCAACATTAGTAGAAGAAAATAAGAATAATGATTCTGTTTTTTCAGAATTAGTGTCGCATATAATGAGTGCTCCTAAAAGTGTATTTGACAGAGAAATTCAGAATATAACAGTTTTGATCGGGCAAAATGGAAATCAATATACTGTAAGAGAAATACTGGATAATACTGGCGGCGAATCTGTGATAATAAAATGTACTTCTGAGGAAGGGGAAAGTTTTGCCGCCAAGGTGTTTGCGTCTGCGGAGAGTCAAGGACAGCATTCAATCGAGGCACGCGAAAAAGTATTCGCATTTATGAAAACAGATGCGGGGAAAAGAAGCGTTTTAGAAATTCTGGATTACGGAATTGTACATATAAATGACGGCGTAACTGAATACCATCACTATTTTGAGATAATGCCATATTGCAAAGATGGTGATATGGCAAATAGGGGGAAAAGGACATTTGATGAGATGCTGCCCATCATAGAGGAATTGAATGAATCCATTCATTCTATCCATGAAGCGGGTATTCTTCATTTAGATATTAAACCAGAAAACCTGTATAAAATAGATGATCGGATATTAATCGGCGATTTTGGCATAGCAAGGACGACTGCACTTAACTATACGAGTACAGCTTTGGGAACTGACGGTTTTCGTGCTCCGGAGTTATTGATGAACCCGGCCCGCAGTAGCGGACAAGCGTATTTCCATGTAGGATCCCATGTAGATTATTATGCGTTTGGCGTGACCATAGCGTGTATTTATGAGGGACATTACATTTATCAGGATATGGACAATGAACAGATGTCTGCTGCATATGTTAGCCAACTGCCTATCCAATGGAGGAACGAGTCAAATCACGAGAGAATTCTAAAATTAATTGAAAGATTAACCCAGTTTGACTGGCGGGATAGATTTACATATGAAGATGTAAAACGTTGGCTTGTAGATCATGATTATGAGGGATCTACGCGCAAAGATGGAATATGGACAAAAAAATTCTGGATAGATGGAAAGAGCTATTGCAGTAGCGCCGAAGTATTTGAGGCATTAACGAAGAATGCGGAAGTATGGGAGACAGGAAAGGAGCTTCTATATGAGGGAGATTTTGAAGAGTTTTTCAAGTCCTTCCAAACCGATTTAACTAGAAAAGCACGGAGTTTGAGGGAAAGCTGTAGAAACAAAGACACAGAGAAAAAGGATGAGGATGCTGGGCTTGCTTTTTTTCTAAAATCATTATATAAGCCGGGGCCGATTGTTTGGTGTGGGCATACATGGCATAGTTTATCAGAACTCGCGTCAGAAATGATGAAGGCTGAAAATCAGCGGAATAATATACCCATTATGAAAAATGGGATTATTTCATATTGGATTGAAAATACAGCAGGAATTACATATAATCCTGAAACAATAAATTTGATACGTGAAATAGAGTCAACATCACTGGGGTTTCCAGAAATTTCATGTTACTGGTTTGGATTTACGTTTGCGAAAAGTAAAGAGTTGAGGTTAAATGATTGTTGTATTTCAGATATTACGGAACTATTTACTAAGCTATTTGCGTCAGCAAACACGTTTTACAATATAAGTAATTTTTATGAACTTTTGCTTGATCCTAAGAAAGGTGCAAAGATATTTGCTTTTCTCTGCAGCTATGGCTATTGGCAGAGTGTTCTCAGAACTCTAGAAGATTTTAAGGGTAAAAGCGAAAGGGCTAAGTATAATGCTGTATTGATGCTGCTAGAACAGATAGGAAAGCAAGAGCGTATTGATATGGGATGCTTTGAACGCTTTTATTTGAATTTCGGACCACAGGCATATGCCTATCAGACAGTAATGCTTCAAAAAACGTTGCATGTTTATCAGCCGCTTACATACGAAGGAAAGAAAATTATTGAACAAATGGAAAAGATTGATCTTCCAAATCCATCGGAAATTCTTACTTGTATGGAAGATGTGAGACCGCTATGTGAACTGACAGACAAGATCGCACATTGCATGCAAAATAATCCTTTTTTAGCCAATGCAGGGATATATTTGAAAGAAGACGGCAATCGGGCAGATATAATATGTAAAAATATGTTGGGTTATTTTTGCTATGATTTTATTGGCAAAAAGGCACCCTTAACTTTAGAGCAAGTTATTTCTGAAGATTAGGGAGGCATGCACATATGAAAAATAGTATATCTATAGATTTCAAGTCACTGCAAGATGAAGCAAAAGAAATAATGGAGCAGCAAATTGAAAGTATATCCAAGACAGAAAAAGCAGTTTCAACCCGTATTGGGGATGAATCAGTAGGCTTGCGAATCCTAGAGATTATGGCTATAGCCGTGTGGAGTGTTTGCTTTCTTTATGCTGCAATGGAGTTAAGGCCGTATTTCCGGTTTGATTATTATGTTGTACCGGAAGTCAGCCTGCTAATGATAACATCTATAGTAGTTACAGTTCTGTTTTGGCTTGCTGTATTACGAAGAAATATTGCTATAATCTGGAATTATAAGGGGATATTTAAGGCTCAAAAAGATATTAAGAGGATTAAATCGAGTTTGGAGAAAAATATAGATGGATTGGACAAAAAATTTAATGAGTATTCAAGAAAGGCAGAAAACAAATGGAATATATTGATACCGGATAGTATTGATATAATTCAATACACTGAAAACGTGCAAACAGTTTTAGTAGATAAGGCTGATAATAAAACTGCTTCAATGAATAATTTGGTAGTATATTTATTCTATATATGTATAACGGTATGGGGGATAACATGCTATTCTGCAAACTCGCTCTACATGGAAAGTGTCATTTATAATGCTATGAGTAGTATGGCTGAATCATTCAATTTCAGTATCTTATACGATGGGGTAGAGATTGTAATGGTAATTGTGCCAATAATTGGTGTAACGTTTCTATATTGGGCTTCATCAGAGTATCTAAAGACTGTAAATGACAATGTAAATCTACTTGGGCCGCTGTTCTTTTTGTCTGGAATAGCGGGCGTATGGATAGCAATATTTGTTTGCTTGACGATTACTTATATCGTTGCTGGTATTATGTATTTGCTTGGAGTAGTTATAGGAGCGATTTTGTCAGCTGGTTTTGCACTCTTAATCATAGGGCTTGTTTTTGGTACGATTTTTGGACTCTGATATAAAGAACGGAGATAATATATGGATATGCTGAAGAATAATTATAGCGAAGAACTTATACTGAGTTGGGAGAACTTAAAAAAAGGCTGGAAAGATGAAACAATGAAGGAGTATGAAAAAGAGGTAATGCAACCGCTCCTAAATTATAGTGAATTACTCGATGTAGCTATGGAAAGATTTATCAGCACCCATGAAAAACTTGAAGAAGCCTTGCAAAAAACCGCAATAAAGTTACATAATATTCAGGAGACTTTATGAAAGACATAGAACATATTACCTCTGTAGCTGCATCTGCTCTAGTACAGAGGAACAGGCTAAAAGAAGAAATTAGAAAAATAGAGAATAAATACAAATTAGAGCGAGACCGAATATCAGCCGAGTATACAAAATGGTGTAAATCTGCGAAGGAAGATTCAGACAATAGAACTCGTGAGATAAAGGACAAGGCAGAAAAGGATCGCAGTTGTTATCTGAGAAGAAAAAAAGAATTATCAGAATGCAAGAAAACAGTAAAGGTGTTCTTAAAAAATTTTTCAGAAATGGATTATGATCCGGCACCAGAAGGCATTTCGGAAAAAGAATTAAATAATCTACTCGAGATGATCCGCGCAGAAGGCTTCATTGTGTGGTTGCAGAGGATCTTTAAATTGAATGGTTTTGATTCAAAAAGGAAATTAGCCCAGTCTGTTATGCAGAAAGTAATCAATGCAGAAGAATATTGTAATGAGCGTTTGGACGAAATTGAAAGCAAGAAAGAAATCGATTTAAAAACAGAAGCTAAAAACTATGAACAGGAAAAGGAACGTAAGGAAGATGACTATAATAAGGAAATCGATCTAAAAAATAAAAGAGAGGAGGTCGAACGGAAAGAAAAAAAGCAAGAACTAAGCAGTTTTTACGTGTCTAAAGAGTTAATCCAGTTAAGACAGGAGATAACGCGAAATCAAGAGTTAGTGTTACAGAAATATCTGAGATGGGATCAATATATACCTCCGAAGTACATGCCGGATGACCTATTTGTTGGGAATATTGCAGTTAAGATACTAGAACAGGATGGTAATGTAAAAGATGAGAGCTTTCCGTTGAAGTTACCATTGAATCAAACTAACATATTGGTAATATCTTCTAAAAATGGTGATATTGCTGATGTTGATAGTGATCTGAGAAAAAGAATTGGCCGTCAAATTATTGCAAGAATGCTAATGACTATTCCGGCAACTAATAATAGAATATCGATTTTTGATACACTTCACAAAGGAGGAAGCCTAGGACGCCTGATCGCACTTTCAGATATAGGAAACTCTGATCTTAATGTGAATGTATATGGAACTGAGGATGAATGCGAAAAAAGACGTATTTTTTTGGGAGCACAGATTCAAAAGATCCTTACATTATTGGCAGGTAAATATAACCTTTTTCGGTATAAAGCTGAACATACGGAGACAAGTATCCCTTTTAACTGGATTATGGATTTCTCGTTTTCGAACAAACCAAATTCGAAGACTGAAAAAGAGTACCTTGAATTATTGACGAATGCATCCAACTGTGGATTTTCATTTATATTTGTTACATCAGAAGAAGGTTTTCAAAATCTGTATAACCTTTCAATAAAAGCTGGCATTAATAAAAATATCGTGCATATTGATGTGGATGCAATGGAATGTAGAGTAAATGGGATAGTGTATCCGCTGCAGCAGTGCATAACACCAGATGAGACACAGATTGATAATTATATGAACGCAATCAGCAAGTATTATGAAACTGCGAGTATGTTGGATAACAGCATTTTTACTTACTATAATACGAATCCGCATAAATTGCAAGATGCAACAAATGGCATAAGAATACCAATAGCTATAGACAATTATGGGAAGTCGGTTTATCTTGAGCTGTTTGATGAACAAGGGGTTCATTGCTTTGTGACGGGGTCAACCAGATCAGGGAAGTCAACTTTCTTGCATACTGTCATTATGGGAGCTATATTGTTGTATTCTCCTGATGATCTGGAATTATGGCTGGTGGATTATAAACGAGTGGAGTTTGCAACATATCGGAAATCAACTCCGCCTCATATAAAGTTGATAGGTCTCAGTAAATCAAAGGAATTTACATATAGTCTGTTAGACAGCCTCCATGAGGAATTTAACAGGAGAGCCGAAGTATTTACTAGGTTTAATGCGGTTTCTCTTGCTCAATACCGTCGCCATAAAGGAGAAGAAGGATACGTTAATTTTCCAAGAATTCTTTTGATTATAGATGAATTCCATGAATTGAGCCAATTTGTTCAGGATGATACAGAGTATATGATTAAATTAGAGAATGTGCTGGCAGAATATGGCTCTTTGGGTCTGAATTGCCTGCTTTCAGATCAAGCAATCAGTGTTGGATTACGCGGGCTGACTCCGAAAGCTAAAAACCAGATTCTTTCTCGAATGGCAATGAAGAATCAGAATATAAGTGAAATTCGTGAAACGCTTGGTGGTGATCCTGCTCTTTATTCGGAAGGTGTCAAAAAGATGCTTCATAAATTGAAGATAGGTGATATAGTTATGCTTCATTCCTCATATAAGGACGAAGAAGCTTCTGACATCACTATCGAGAAATTCAGAGTATTATATTCGACATCTGAAGATAGAGCAGCACTCTTTCCGGTCGTTAATAAGGCATATATGGGGAAATGCTCGAAAAAACAAATGATCTATATTAACAGCACGGAACAGGAAGTATGGAATGAGGCAGATAGAATAGCCTGTGATCAGTCTGCCCCACTACGGCCAGGAGATGTAAGGCTATATCTGGGACGAACGGTAACGCTGAAACCTAGTTATTATATTGATCTTCACAAAAAGGCGAATGAGAATATCTTAATAGTTGGAGGAGAGGCAGAAAAAAGGTGGGACATTATTGCTGCTGTAATCAATAGCTGTAAGTATATTAAAAATGTTGCCATTGATATTTTTGTTGCACAAGATTCTGATTTGGATATTAAAATGGGTGGCCGAATAGAGGAAAAATGTAAAGAAGCCGGTGCTGTAATACGAAGAACAGCGGAGAGATGGTGTGAAAGGATATTAGAACTTTACAATGCTGTAAAAGAACGAAAAAATATAGGAAATACTATATGTGTTTTTGCTGGAATGGAAGTTATGCGTTTGGAAATGGAACAATATGCGACACATACTGCAGTGAATAATAGTCCACTTGGCATCGATTTTTCTTCTCCTTTTGCAATAAAAGAAAGCAACTCCATTATGGAGACAGAGACGGATGAATGTTTCAATTGCATTCCAATGATAGAAACTATATTTAAGTTTGGATCAAGGCTTGGGGTAAGCTGCATTGCAGAAATCAGTGTATACCGGGAATTAAGATCGTTTCGTTGGATTGAAGACACATGTGTACACAAAATAGCGTTAAAAATGAGCGGGGATGATGCAGTTTCATATTTGGGAAGAAGCTCATACGCAGATCAAATAGGGGATTTTGCGGTTTGTTATAACGGTGGTGTGAGAGTAGAGCAGTTAATTCCATACAAAGATAAATAAAGGAGGCAGTTATGGCAACAGATAAAGATACAGAACTTATGCGTGAATACATGAATTATCTTGATGACTTTGTAAGAGATCTTCAAACACACTGTAAGAATATGCAAGCTGAAATAGAAATAGCAGCGGGCTGCTTGGACTCAGAAACTCAAAAAGAAGCGATAAGTGCAATGAATGAATGCATAGAAATGATATTATCGGCTACACCCTTTGCAGAAGGGGCAAGGAACAAGTTAGAGAAATCAAAGAAGTATTTAGAGTCATTGCAAGGAATACGTTTTCGACGTTAAGCAGGGAGGATTACATAATGGGAAGAATTGTTGCAGATGAAAAAGGAGCGCTTTTGCTTGCAAGAAGTATTGCTTCCGATATGAAGAAATTAAGGGATGTTTTTACTGATCTTGAAAGTAAGAATAGTGTTTTACGTAAAGCTGTAAATGACGATTCGCTTAGATCTATTGAAGAATATGTAAAGACTATAAACAAAATAATTGACAGTGCTGAACCCCAGGCGAAGACTATAATTGAAGGCTTGACAGAATATGCAGATTTATTACATAAAGCACATTTAGCGCTTGAGTAAAACGAGGGATGAATCATGCCACAGATACGCGCTGATTGGAGAAAATTGGCAGAGCATTGTAATGACATGAAAAGCTTTACGAGTGATCTCGAAAAGAAAATAGATATATCTACAGGGCTATTGAAAAATAGTTCTTCTTTGCTGAACTCACAGATATCAGAAATTGAGGAGCAATCAATTATTTTAAGACATAAAATGGAGATTTTGGATGCAGAATATCAATCTTTACAGAAAGAAGGGGATGGAAACACAAAAAATAGAAAGAACAAATTGGAGAAAATCTATAACGAAATAACTGAATTGAAAGCTTTAGAAGAAGAATTATTGAATGTGTGGAACACATTGGGTGAAGCGGCATCATTAGAACTCAAGACAATGACACAATGTTATAATAAGATATCTGCTTTATGGAAGAACGCGGAATCATCAGTTAATGAATACATAGCTATACTACAAAAAGAAGAAAATATCTGGGAAACGGATGACGATATGATCAAAAACTCTCGTTCGCATAGCAAGATATGTTCCAACACCACAACATATACGGGAGATAATAGTAAACGGAAAACAAGTAATATCGGAAACGTAGTTTATAAAACTGCAAATGGAGCTAGGATATGCTGTATTACTATGGCAGGAAATAATAGGCATCTGGGTCTTGATAAGACATCTGTTGCAAACGCGTATCGTTTGGCGATAAAATACGGTGATAATGAAGCCGCATCAAAATGCCGTTGCCTTTTTGAAGTAGAAACTTTGCGAAAAACACTTGAATTAGAACCAAAGGATAGTGGAGTTATACAATTGGGTGGGTATCATAAAGATGTAAAAGGAATTGAGGGTTACGATTCTCACCATATCCCTCAACGATCAGTTCAAGATGAAAATGCAGATTTGTTACCAGCAATAGCTATGTTAAGAGATGATCATAAGAAGACAGATAGTTATGCGGGAAAGTCAAATCACATAACAAAATCTTTTTTGCCGGATTCTGTTGAGAATCTTTCATATAAAAGAGAAGTAGAGGAAGGAATTTCTGAAAATGGGTATATAGATATTGTAAGAGCAGAGTTGCTGAATGTAAAAGAATGCTTTGGAAATAAGTATGATGGTGCGATTGAGCAATACTTAGATACTTTAGAAGATATGATTATTAAAAAAGGACTTCCAGAGGGCTAATTGTTATGAATGGTGAATACAGGGAAAGAAAAAAATCGTTCTTCGGATTTTTATTGACAGTTCTTGTTACAGCAATAATAATAGCCATTGTGATTCAGATGAGCCATTTGATACATATATATTTTGAAAACAATCGTATACAAGAGTATCAAGAAGAGAATCCTGTTTATAATGAAGATTTTGCCAATTTGATATATAGATTTCCATCCATGCAAAGGACGGAAATAGAAGATGTTTTAGGATTACCATCTGGACAGTATAAGTATTATCATAGCGATTTGGAAAAGGAAATTGAAATATTTGAATATCGATCTGATGATATTTTTGACACTGCTAACAGTTATATTGAGTTACAATGCATTGATCTTGACCTAAACGATAGTTTCCAAATGCCATTATATATTCATTGGTCATGTCGAGATGGGAGTTTATCCGAAGATGAACGTGAGGATCTGCTTCAATTCCTCTTGTATTCTTTGAAGAAACGATACGGGAATAATTATAAAACAGTAGACGTTACTTCGGATACAAAATTTTATAAATGGGGAAGCAGTTATTATGATGAGAACCCCGTATCGAACGAAGAGCTGCGAAGTGATAATATTGCGTCAATCATATTATATGATTATGGAGTAGGGTGGGATGTTATGAACGACCCTTTATTTATAGACGGACAGGAATGTAAAGAATATATAGCATTGATTGTGGAAACATCTTTAGGAGGGCCGTGATATATGAGCAGACAAAAATCATTTTTAGGATTTGCTCTCACATTAATTTTAACTATACTTATAATAACTGCAATTATCTGTGTTTTATCTTTATTTTCGAAGAATAGTAAAAATGATAACGATATAGAGCATTCCACGGTTAGTGATCATCAAGTTAAAGAAAATGATAATCATGCATATGAAAGCATACAAGAAAGAAAAGAGGCTGAGGATTCATTAAGCGATTTATCACAATTCCTGGGTATGAACCGAACTGATAATGAGCAAATACTTGGAGAGCCAGAAACTGTGAGTTATGACAATATGGTTACTGATGAAATCATTGTAACATATAATACTGACAAGTTTTACGGAGCGGTGGGAACACTGGTTATACGATATTATAATGATAATGAAGATAATCACGACGATCAATACGCCTTTTGCATTAATTGGAGATTTGATGGTCATGAAGCATCTTTTGAAAAATATCAGGAGACTTTGAACGATATGAAGAGTTTAATCGATGAACCAAATGAAACCTATGGTGATGATGCGGCCTCGGAGTATAAATATCAAAATAATATATGGAGATCTGACGAAGATTATGGGGGATTGAATAATAATCTTGAAGAAAGAAATTTGAAGATTGTAGCAGTGCAGTATCACTATCCTTACGAAACTGATGCTGGGGCGTCTGTGCCAGCCTGCATTAGCGTTTTATGTTCCAACACCGTGAATATTTAATAATGTATTGAGAAGAATACTTTTGAGTGGAAAGAAGGACTTTAGTTCTTCATTGTGGTATGATGAGTCTGAGTAGGACTATAAGTCCACATCAGACATTAACATCATAGCAATGATCTGGGCATCGACCGTATCCGTTTTCGCATTTCTAAGGCTGAGACTTTTTCTGAAAAGATTTGTGTGAAGCGGGTTGATGACGAAGGTGGCCAGACCTTTGTCAAGGAGATAACCGAGCAGGTTGTAGCTGTAATGTCCAGTGGCTTCCAGTTCTACTTTTATATTGGACAGATCAGAGGATAGAGAATGGATCTTTTGGAACAGATCCTCAAAGCCATGCCGGTTGTTCTGAATGGTAAAAGGTTTAAAAAGGATTTCTCCGTCTGAGTTTGTGATGAAGCAGTCATGCTTATCCTTAGCAACATCAATATCAACATAGATCATAATACTCCTTTGTAATAAATCTGATACTGTTTAGGATCACAGAGCTCTTTGCGTTTGTAACCTCGTTCTAAATAAACCGTCATGCGGTATCTAACTGATCAACAGATGTACAAAGAGACTGTGGTTGGAGCCTTTCCATAGCCATCGGGTGGTAGGAGGTAATAACCAATCCACAGTATCTTAAACAGTATAGTACACAGACCTTGGAGAGGACTATAAACACTACTACTTTATAATACGAGTAATAGCGAGCTGATGGAACAATGCACACAGAAATTGAATAGGATATGCTTTACCAATTCATGAAGAAGTATGGAAAGCTATTTTAAAGTGTTTGGAACGGGAATATGCAGTAAACCAAATGACTGTAAAGTCTATTCAAGTACTTGATTGTCAGGAGATCCTTGAGCAATCTATTGGCGAAAGGATTCATATTATCTAAGCTTTTTGGTCTATTGGGAATGATTGCAGGCACAGTCACTACGAAGAAAAACTGCATTTACAGAGTTAAAATAACATTTTCAAATGGCAACATTGGATTAGCTGAGATAGATACAAGGTATTATGAATTACTTTCTTAACTTCCGACGTTTTTACGACTCAAATACAGAATCCCTGATCACAATCAACGCTTGTTCAATGGCTTGATC